>NZ_LMQJ01000023.1:125000-431267 GCF_001424605.1 Bradyrhizobium sp. Leaf396 | reverse complement strand
ATGTATGGACCGGCTGCGTTTCGCAATAGAGATCGTGCGTAGGTTTCGGAAGTCGCTGATATGTATCCGGCCTGTCTGATCGGCTCGCGGGCCGTGGCCTTGATGGGAATACGCACGCATCGTTGGTCTTATTAGCGGACAGGTTGGCAAGCAACCATTTGGGTCACCAGACTCTGGATGCGTTCATCGATCCGTTCCATGCATTTTCTCTGTCGCGAACTCGAGGTAGAATTCAGATTGCGATCACTTCGTAATGGGTTGCGTCGAAGGTCTTCTCGTTGCGCAAGATGCTCCATGCTATCCGCGCCAGCTTGTTGGCCAGGGCCGTTGCCAGCTTGTTGCGGTGTAGCCGTGGAGCTGCGTTCTGCAGCCATGCTCCGAAGCTGAAGCGATCCCAATTGTGCGGGCGCATCAGGATGACGTTCGCAGCCTGGATGAACAGGGTCCTGAGATACTTGCTCCCGCGCTTGGAGATGCGTCCCAGAATAGATCGGCCACCCGTGCTGTACTGACGTGGCACGAGGCCAAGCCATGCACCAAAGTCTCGTCCGCGCTCGAATGCCTCACCGGTGCCGATGGCCGCCACGACGGCGGTCGAGATCAGCGGACCGATGCCGGGGACGCTCATGAGGCGCTGACAGTTGGCTTCCTTCTCGCCGATCTGATCGATCTCGCCGGCGAGGGTCGCGATCCGCTCATCGAGATGTATCCAGTCTTCGTAGAGACCCACGATGAGATCGCGCATTCGCGGCGATATTTCGTCCTGCCGGTTCTCCAGGATCGCCAGGAGCGAGTTTCGCAGAGCCATCGCCCCAGTCCTGACCGCGATGCCTTGCTCGATCAGAAAGGCACGGATCTGGTTGATGGTCGCCGTTCGCCGCGAGACCAGGCGGGAGCGAACCCGATGCAAAGCCTGGAGGTCGAGCTGATCCTGTGTCTTCTCGCGCACGACGCGCAGGTTCGGCCGCAGGGCGGCCTCTGCAATGGCCTCGGCGTCGTTGTAGTCGTTCTTCTGTCCCTTCACGAACGGCTTTACATAGATCGCAGGGATGATCCTGGGCTGATGGCCAAGTTGCCGCAGAGCACGGCTGACAAAGTGCGCGCTGAGACAAGCCTCCATGCCGACGATGCTGGGAGGCAGTCTCTTGAAGACCTCAAGTAGCGCCAGTCTCTTGATCTTGCGACGGAAAGCGATCTTGCCGTCAGTGCCGAAACCGACGACATGGAAGACTTCCTTGCCGATGTCGATGCCGATCGAGGCCAAAGGTGTGGTGGTCATGGGCTGCTTCTCCGGATGCTGTAGGGTAGTCTTTACAGACTATCCCCGCGGGGGAAGCAGCCGGTCCATCCCATTAGCGGACNAAGACTTCCTTGCCGATGTCGATGCCGATCGAGGCCAAAGGTGTGGTGGTCATGGGCTGCTTCTCCGGATGCTGTAGGGTAGTCTTTACAGACTATCCCCGCGGGGGAAGCAGCCGGTCCATCCCATTAGCGGACAGGCCAGAGCCAAATCAAGGCCGAATGGTCGCGGCGCCGGGCGACAAGATGGCACATTGAGTTGGCGGGTTGTGGGGCTCGTTAATGCACGCTTAGCTTAATTCGAGTTAGGTCGGTAGTGTGCACCCTGCGGGCCAGTCGCTCAAAGCCAGGTGCGCAAATTCTGTAAGAGTTAAAGATGAAGATCAAGCTTGCTCTCGCAGCGTTCCCAGTCTTCGGCATCGCTGTTCTCGGCTATGCTTACGCCCGTGGCTATCCGCCGTTCGCCTCGCAATTTGTACAGACCTGCGAAACGGCAATCCAGGAGCGGTTGGCAGTTCCCTCTACCTATCAACGGATTGGGCTGGACGACTCCAGAAGAACGATCAGGTGGGACGAATTTTTCGCAGACCCGGAGCGCGCTGTATCCGCGTCAACCAGAAGATCCATGATGCAAGCTGCGCGCCACCCGCCGGTTCAGTACGTGGCGCTCATTGACTACCAAGCTCAGGACTCCATCGGCGCCATCATTCGACAAAGGGCATCATGTACTTTCAACTCGCTCGATGGAAGCGATGCGCCTACCCGTACGTTCTGGGTGAAGATCGATGGCGAACGTAATCTGGAGTGGGCCGCCAGACAGCCCAATGCCACAACGCTACATCGGCGCTTGTTGAAAAATCTGTGATGCGCCGGCGGGTCGGGTCGGCTATTGGCCCAAAGCGGATGCCCCTGGTTGCCCGCCCATGTCCGCTGTTTGGGGCAGAGCTGATACAGTCGCCCGGTGGCGCGATCTGTGCGCACGTGCTCCAGGCCGGGACGAGAGCGAGGATGTTGCGACGTTCTTCAGCTCAACCAGAATTTCGGCGTTGCCGGCTCCAGCCTTCCGCCCATGCGCACCGGTGCAATCTTGAGCGCGAGCCCCGTCGCGTCGTCCGTTTCCACGGCGACGCCGCTGAGCGTTGCCGCGCCCGCGGCCGGCTCGAAGCGGGCTGACGGAATGCCAGACGTGAACCTTCGCAGCGGTTCTTCCTTCTGCATGCCGATGATGGAATCGTAATCGCCGGTCATGCCGGCATCGGTCATGTAGGCAGTGCCGCCTGCGAGGATCTGGTGATCGGCGGTCGGCACATGGGTGTGCGTGCCGACGACGAGGCTGGCGCGGCCGTCGCAGAAGAAGCCGATGCCCTGTTTCTCGCTGCTCGCCTCGCAATGGAAATCGACCACGATGGCGTCGGCGGCGACACCGAGCGGGCAGGCGCCGAGCTCGCGTTCGAGCGCGGCGAAGGGATCGTCGAACGGGGTCATGAAGACGCGGCCCAGCGCGTTGACGACGAGGGCGTGCTTGCCGTTCTTGGTCTCGACCAGGGCGGCGCCGCGGCCCGGCGTGCCGCGCGGATAATTCGCCGGACGCACGAGACGGTCGGCGCGCTCGATGAAGACGAGTGCCTCGCGCTGGTCCCAGGAGTGATTGCCGAGCGTCACCGCATCGGCGCCGGCCTCGAGGAATTCCTGGTAGATCGCCTCCGTGATGCCGAAGCCGCCGGCGGAATTCTCGCCATTGACGACGACGAGATCGAGCGACCAGTCCTTGACCATGCCGGGCAGATATTCGGCGACGGCCTCGCGGCCGCTGCGGCCGACGACATCACCCACGAAGAGAATGCGCAACGTCAGAACTCCGGAAATCGAACACGTCTGATTCCGTTAGCACATAATCCAGCGCCACGTCGTGCGATAGTGCCGGAACCGCTTCGATCTCCTGCGCCGCGAAAGCCAGGCCGATGCCGATGATGTGCTTGGCTTTGCGCATATGCGCGAAGGTGAAATCGTAATGTCCCGCACCGTAACCGATGCGATGGCCCAGGCGGTCGAAGGCCGCGAGGGGCGTCAGCATGATGTCGGGAATGACTTCCGCAGCCGCGGGGGACGGCTCGGGAATGCCGAGCGGGCCAAGCATTAGGCGATCGCTCGGATGGAAGATGCGGAAGATCAGCGACTGACCGCGCGCGGTGACGCAAGGCAGCGCCAGCTTCGCGCCTTGCTCCGCGAGCTTCTTCAAGAGCGGCATCGGATCGATCTCGCTGCGGATCGGCGAATAGCCGGAGACGATGCTGCCGGGCAAGAGCTCGAACGGCAGCCCGCGCCTGGCGAGCTTCGCAGCGGCGGCGGCGCGCTTCTTCTCGCTCAACGCGTCGCGTCTGGCGAGGGCTTTGGCACGGAGTTCGGCTTTGGAAGCGGACATGCGCTTTGGTCCTCACGTCATCACCCGCCTTGTACGCAATTGCGCACTGGAGCGGGTGATCCAGTATCCCAGAGGCGGTGGTGAATCACACGAAGGCCGCGGCGTACTGGATGCCCCGGTCCCACGTGCGCAATTGCGCACTCGGGGGGCATGACACCAACTGAACTTGCCGCAGTCTTTTCGACAGACACGAACCAGAAGCAGACAGTGCGAAGCCGCGTACGCCGTTGAAGCACTCGATCCCGGAGTTCCCTACGAAAGTAGGTGGGCACCATATGTCCGGGCCCACGGGCCCGGCCAGGGACAGTTCCCTAAAGGATCGATAAGGCCCCGGGGATATATGGCTCCTGACGCACGTCGCAGCCTCGCCTGCGCAATGTAACAACGATAGTGAGGAAGTGCCAGTGGCGGCGGGTGCTGGTGCCCACCTCTCCCCAGCGGGGAGAGGTGGGCACCGTCCCCAGCGGCAACGGATCGTTCCGATGACTCTCACCCGATCGCGATGCCGCCTCCGACGGTGCGGTTCAGGACCTGGGTCGACTTCTCGATGCGCTCGGCGGCTGCGTTCAGCGCGTTGACCACGGCGGTCTGGGTCATCCTGGCGCGTTCGACGGCGGCGTTGCGGAAGTCCCTGAGCTCGGTCAGCTCCTGCTCGAGGGTGCGGACGCGGTTGCTGGTGTCGATCAATTCGTCGCACACGGTGAGCGCCGCCATCACGGTGAGGCGCGCATCGCCGATCTCGCCGAATTTTCCGCGCAGCGACTGGATGCGCGTCTCCAGGGTTTCGGCGAGCTTGAGCAGCCGCACCTCCTGACCCTCCTCGCAGGCCATGCGGTACTGCCGGCCGTTGATGGTGACGTTGATGTGGCTCATCCGTCCTCTCCGGTATCGAGCACCGAGCGTATCGTGACGATTGCGGAATCCAGCCGGTCGGAAATCTCGCGATTGGTGCGCTCGAGCTTGCGCGCTTTCACCAGCGCGCCGTCGAGCTCGTCGGCAAGCCGCGAGCGATCCGCGCCGAGCGCCTGGATCCGCGCAGCAAGCTCGTTCTCGTCGCGATCGGCATCGCGCCGCCGCTCCACTGCGCTTTCGAGTGCATCAAGCGCAGCCGTGAGCCTGCGCGTCGCGATCTCGATCTCGACGGCAGAGGACTCCGTCATGGCAGAGCTGTTGGACACGCGATCGTTCATGCGGTCAGCGGCGGAACCTGTGGTCTATCCCCGGTGGCTTGCCGTCCGGCAAAAGACTCGGTTCGGCAAGCGGTTAGAAGCAGAAATTTACGTGGCAAGCTAGCCCAGCGCAACGCCGCCGCAAAACTATGCACCGATCAATCGGGATGGGATCGCGTTCCGATCCCTCCATTCCCGGCAGGCACGCGCTGCCGGAAAACCGGTCTCCACACAGGCAACTTTTACGGCGAAACCGGCGTTTGATTGCCTTGGACTCCCGGAACCGAGGTGCTATCCCAGCCCCGACCTTCAGTGGCCGCCAGGCTCCTCCCGCGCGGGCGTACAGCGCCAAGCGCCTCATTTCAGACGGATTTCAGACATGACGCAGGTCGATCACACCCGTATGGCCAACGCGATCCGCGGCCTTTCGATGGATGCTGTCGAGAAGGCAAAATCGGGCCATCCCGGCCTGCCGATGGGTGCCGCCGACATCGCCACGGTGCTGTTCACGCAGTTCCTGAAGTTCGACATCAATGCTACCGACTGGCCGGACCGCGACCGCTTCGTGCTGTCGGCCGGCCATGGCTCGATGCTGCTCTATTCGCTGCTCCATCTCCTCGGCAGCCCCGAGATGACGATCGACCAGCTCAAGGATTTCCGCCAGCTGGGATCGCTGACCCCGGGCCATCCCGAACACGGCCACACCAAGGGCATCGAGACCACCACCGGTCCGCTCGGCCAGGGCATCTCGACCGCGGTCGGCATGGCGCTCGCGGAGAAGATGCTCGCCGCCGAGTTCGGCAAGAAGATCGTCGATCACCACACCTACGTGCTCGCCTCCGACGGCGACCTGATGGAAGGCGTGTCGCAGGAAGCGATCGCAATGGCCGGCCATTGGAAGCTCAACAAGCTGATCGTGCTCTACGACGACAACGGCATCTCGATCGACGGCCCGACCTCGATCGCCGATTCCGTCGACCAGGTGAAGCGCTTCAAGTCGGCGGGGTGGGCCGCGGAGAAGATCGACGGCCATGACCAGGCCGCGATCGCCGACGCCATCACACGCGCGAAGAAATCGAGCAAGCCGACGCTGATCGCCTGCCGCACCACCATCGGCTTCGGCGCCCCGACCAAGGCCGGCACGTCGAAAGTGCACGGCGAGGCGCTCGGCGCCGACGAGCTCAAGGGCGCCAAGGAGAAGCTCGGCATCTCGCTGGAGCCGTTCTCGGTGCCTGATGACGTGCTGAAGGCGTGGCGCGCAGCGGGCAGCCGCGGCGCGGCTGCACGCCAGGAATGGGAAGCGCGGCTCGCCGAGCTCGGCAGCCGCAAGCGCGCCGAGTTCGAGCGCCGCCTGCGCCATGAGCGGCCAGCTTCGCTCGCCAAGGCCCTGCGCGCCTACAAGAAGGAGCTGCTGGAAAAGCCGATGACGGCGGCGACCCGCAAGTCCTCCGAAGCCGTGATCGAAGTGATTGCCGGCGCCATGCCGATGGAATTCCTCGCGGGCTCGGCCGACCTCACCGGCTCCAACAACAACAAGGCGAAGTCGGCGACGGCTTTCTCCGCGAAGACGCCGAAGGGCCGCTTCATCCATTACGGCATCCGCGAGCACGGCATGGCCGCGGCGATGAACGGCATCTTCCTGCATGGCGGCTTCGCGCCGAACGGCGCAACCTTCCTGGTGTTCACCGACTATGCGCGGCCTGCGATGCGCCTCGCCGCGCTGATGGGCGCCGGCGTCGTCTATGTGATGACGCACGATTCCATCGGCCTTGGCGAAGACGGCCCGACCCACCAGCCGGTCGAGCATCTCTCCGCGCTTCGCGCCATTCCGAACATGCGCGTGTTCCGTCCGTGCGATGCGATGGAGGTCGCCGAGTGCTGGGAGCTCGCGCTCAACCGCGTGGATGGCCCGACCGTGCTGGCGCTGACGCGGCAGAACCTGCCGCAGCTGCGTACCTCCGCGCCCAACGACAATCCTTGCCAGCACGGCGCCTACGAGCTGGTCGCAGCCCAGGGCGAAGCCAAGGCGACGCTGTTCGCGTCCGGTTCCGAAGTGGAGATGGCGGTCGCCGCCCAGAAGCAGCTTGCCGAGCGCGGCATTCCGACACGCGTGGTTTCAGTGCCCTCGCTCGAGCTCTTGTTAGCGCAACCAAAGGAACGCCGTGATGCGATCATCGGCAACGCGCCGATCAAGGTCGCGATCGAGGCCGCCGTGCGCTGGGGCTGGGACGCCGTGATCGGCCAGGATGGCGAATTTGTCGGCATGCACTCCTTCGGAGCCAGCGCGCCTCTCAACAAGATCTTCCAGCACTTCGGCATTACCGCCGAGGCTGCAGTTAACGCTGTGCTGAAGCGCATTTCCTGAGAGTTGAGCTTGCCGCAAAAAAGGACTACGTAATCCCTCATATGATCAAGCACCGCCCGGCCGAACCGGGCGCACGCCCCTAAAAAACCCTCGCAGGCGCGTATAGCGCGTTGTGCGGGATGACAACGGTCGTTGAAGGAGACGAAACATGGCAGTCCGGGTCGGAATTAACGGTTTTGGTCGCATCGGCCGCAACGTCCTTCGGGCCATCGCCGAGTCGGGGCGCAAGGACATCGAGGTCGTCGGCATCAACGATCTCGGCCCGGTCGAGACCAACGCGCATCTGCTCCGTTTCGACAGCGTCCATGGCCGCTTCCCCGGCACCGTCACCGTCGATGGCGACTCGATCAATCTCGGCAGCGGCAAGATCAAAGTGACCTCCGAGCGCGATCCCTCGAAGCTGCCGTGGAAGGATCTCGGCGTCGACATCGCGCTGGAATGCACCGGCATCTTCACCTCGAAGGACAAGGCCTCCGCGCACCTGACCGCCGGCGCCAAGCGCGTGCTGGTCTCCGCGCCCGCCGACGGCGCCGACGCCACCATCGTCTACGGCGTCAACCACGAGACGCTGACCAAGGATCACCTGGTCGTCTCCAACGGCTCCTGCACCACCAACTGTCTCGCTCCGGTCGCCAAGGTGCTGAACGATCTCGTCGGCATCGAGACCGGCTTCATGACGACGATCCATGCCTATACCGGCGATCAGCCGACGCTGGACACGCTGCACAAGGACCTTTACCGCGGCCGCGCCGCTGCGATGTCGATGATCCCGACCTCGACCGGCGCCGCGAAAGCGATCGGTCTCGTGCTGCCCGAGCTGAAGGGCAAGCTCGACGGCGTCGCGATCCGCGTGCCGACCCCGAACGTCTCGGTGGTCGACCTCAAGATCGTCGCCAAGCGCGCCACCGACGCCAAGGAAATCAACGCCGCGATGAAGCGCGCCAGCGAGCAGCAGCTCAAGGGCATCCTCGGCTACACCAGCGCGCCGAACGTCTCGATCGACTTCAACCACGATCCGCACTCCTCGACCTTCCACGAGGACCAGACCAAGGTTCAGAACGGCACGCTGGTGCGGGTGATGTCCTGGTACGACAACGAGTGGGGCTTCTCGAACCGCATGGCGGACACCGCCGTCGCGATGGCGAAGGTGATCTGACCTTCGCAGCGACTTCGTCATTCCGGGATGGCGCGAAGGACCAGACCCGGAAGCTCGAGATTCTCCGGGGCGCAATTGCGCACCATGGTTCGGTGCCAGCGCGCCGCCCCGGAATGACCTCCTAGAGGCCCGGGACAAGGAAGCGTCCGATGACCAACACATTCCGCACCCTCGACGACGTCGACGTGACGGGCAAGCGCGTATTGCTGCGCGTCGACCTCAACGTGCCCATGGAGAACGGGCGCGTCACTGACGCCACCCGGCTCGAACGCGTCGCGCCGACCATCACGGAGATCGCCGGCAAGGGCGGCAGGGTCATTCTGCTCGCGCATTTCGGCCGGCCGAAGGGACGCGATGCCAAGGACTCGCTCAAGCCGGTCGCCGAAGCGCTGGCCAGGGTCGTGAAGAAGCCGGTCGCCTTCGCCGAGGATTGCATCGGCGAGCCGGCGGCCAAGGCCGTCGCCAGCCTGAAGGACGGCGACATCCTGTGCCTGGAAAACACCCGCTTCCACAAGGAAGAGGAAAAGAACGATTCCGCCTTCGTCGCGGAGCTCGCCAAGCTCGGCGACATCTGGGTCAACGACGCGTTCTCGGCCGCACACCGCGCCCACGCCTCGACCGAGGGCCTCGGCCACAAGCTGCCGGCCTATGCCGGCCGCACAATGCAGGCCGAGCTGGACGCACTGGAGAAAGCGCTGGGATCGCCGACCAAGCCCGTGATCGCGATCATCGGCGGCGCGAAAGTCTCGACCAAGATCGACCTCCTGGAAAATCTCGTCACCAAGGTCGACGCGCTCGTGATCGGCGGCGGCATGGCCAATACCTTCCTGCACGCCCAGGGCGTCGCGGTCGGCAAGTCGCTGGCCGAGAAGGACCTGGCCGCCACCGCGCTGCGCATCATGGAGAAGGCGGACGCCGCCAATTGCGCCATCATTCTCCCCGTGGATGCTGTCGTCGCCTATCACTTCGCGGCCAACGCGCCGTCGCATGCCTATGGGCTCGATGCGATCCCCGCCGACGGCATGATCCTCGATGTCGGTCCGCAATCGATCGCGCGCGTCCACGCAGCGATCGATGATGCGGCAACCTTGGTGTGGAACGGACCGCTCGGGGCCTTCGAGATGCAGCCGTTCGACCGCGGCACGGTCGCGGCCGCCAAGCACGCCGCCGAGCGCACCAAGGCCAAGAAGCTGATCTCGATCGCGGGCGGCGGTGACACCGTCGCGGCGCTCAACCAGGCCCATGTGGCCGGTGACTTCACCTATGTGTCGACCGCCGGCGGCGCGTTCCTCGAATGGATGGAAGGCAAGCCCCTGCCCGGCGTCGAAGTTCTGCGCATCAAGTAAGCAAGCGGCCTCGCAGGCCCCAACGGGAGAAAAAGACAGATGGCTCGGATCACGTTACGTCAACTGCTCGACCACGCGGCGGAGAACGATTACGGCGTACCGGCCTTCAACATCAACAACATGGAGCAGGCGCTGGCCATCATGGACGCGGCCAACCAGGTCGATGCGCCCGTCATCATCCAGGCCTCGCGCGGCGCGCGTTCCTACGCCAACGACGTCATGCTCAAGCACATGATGGACGCGGTGACCGAAATCTATCCGCACATTCCGGTCTGCGTGCATCTCGATCACGGCAACGAGCCGGCGACCTGCATGACCGCGATCCAGGCCGGCTTCACCTCCGTGATGATGGACGGCTCGCTGAAGGCCGACGGCAAGACCCCCGGAGACTGGGAATACAATGTCGGCGTCACCAAGACGGTGACCGATATGGCCCATCTCGGCGGCATCTCCGTGGAGGGCGAGCTCGGCGTGCTCGGCTCGCTCGAGACGGGCATGGGCGACAAGGAAGACGGCCACGGCGCCGAAGGCAAGCTCAGCCACGACCAGCTCCTGACCAATCCTGACGAAGCCGTGAAGTTCGTCAGGGAGACCAAGGTCGACGCGCTCGCGATCGCGATGGGGACCTCGCACGGTGCCTACAAGTTCACCCGCAAGCCCGACGGCGACATCCTCGCCATGAACGTGATCGAGGAGATCCACCGCAAGCTGCCGAACACGCATCTGGTCATGCACGGCTCCTCCTCGGTGCCGCAGGAGCTCCAGGACATCATCAACGCCTATGGCGGCAAGATGAAGCCGACCTGGGGCGTGCCTGTTGCCGAGATCCAGCGCGGCATCAAGAACGGCGTGCGCAAGATCAATATCGACACCGACAACCGCATGGCGATGACCGGCCAGATCCGGAAAGTGCTCAAGGACAGCCCGGAGGAGTTCGATCCGCGCAAGTACCTGAAGCCCGCGATGGAAGCGATGACCAAGCTGTGCAAGCAGCGCCTGCAGGAATTCAACACCGCGGGGCAGGCTTCGAAAATCAAGAAGGTTCTGACGACGGCCGAAATGGCCAAGCGCTATGCCAAGGGTGAACTCGATCCCCGCGTCGCGTAGCGATCGCGGAGGCGGCGTAAGGACCGCAGCACCGTCTTCCGTCATTCCGGGGCGCGCGTAGCGCGAGCCCGGAAATTCATGGTGCCACCATCGACGCGGATCAATGGATTCCTGGCTCGCGCCAAGGGGCGCGCCCCGGAAGGACCCGGTCTCCCCCCTTAACCTGCGACCAACGTTAACTCGGCAATTGCCCGAGAACGGTCTATTTTCCCGGGCAAGGGCAGAGTCGTTTTGGGAGACCTCTCGATGAATCTGACTGAGCTCAACAAGATCGCGACCGCGATGGTCGCGCCCGGCAAGGGCATCCTTGCCGCCGACGAATCCTCCGGCACCATCAAGAAGCGCTTTGATGCGATCGGCGTGGAATCCACCGAAGAGAACCGCCGCGACTATCGCGAGATGCTGTTTCGCGCCAAGGATGCGATGAGCCAGTACATCTCCGGCGTCATCCTCTATGACGAAACCATCTGGCAGAACGCCAAGGACGGCACGCCGCTGGTGAAGCTGATCGAGCAGAGCGGTGCCATTCCCGGCATCAAGGTCGACGAGGGCACGCAAGCCCTGCCGATGTGCCCGGGTGAAACAGTCACCGTCGGGCTCGACAGGCTCGCCGAGCGGCTGAAGAAATATCACGAGCGCGGCGCCCGCTTCGCCAAATGGCGCGCGGTGATCGACATCGGCAGCGGCACTGACGGCCGGGGCATCCCCTCGATGACCGCGATCAGCGTCAACGCCCACGCGCTGGCGCGCTATGCGGCGCTGTGCCAGGCGGCGCAGATCGTGCCGATCGTCGAGCCCGAGGTGCTGATGGATGGCGACCACGACATCGAGCGCTGCTATGAAGTGACGCAGCGCGTGCTCAACAAGACCTTCCAGGAGCTGCGCGTGCAGCGCGTCGCGCTGGAAGGCATGGTGCTGAAGCCGAACATGGCGATCGCAGGAAAGAAATGTCCGAAGCAGGCCTCCGTCGAAGAGGTCGCGGAGAAGACGATACGGCTGCTCAAATCCTGCGTGCCGGCGGCGGTGCCCGGAATCGCCTTCCTGTCCGGCGGCCAGTCCGACGAGGAGGCGACCGCGCATCTCAACGCCATGCACAGGCTCGGCCCGCTGCCCTGGGGGCTGACCTTCTCCTACGGCCGCGCGCTGCAGGCGGCGCCGCAGAAGGCCTGGTCCGGCAAGGCCGAGAACGTCGCCGCGGGGCAGCGCGCCTTCAGCCATCGCGCACGGATGAACGGCCTTGCTTCCACGGGCGAATGGCAAAGCAGCCTGGAACAGAAGGCAGCCTAGACCTTGTCGAACAAACCGCCCCCGCCGCGCCCGGCGCCGCGTCTCTACCTCGCGACGCCTGTGGTCGATGATCCCGCTGCGCTCGTCGCCGAGCTGCCGGGCCTGCTCGCCTCGGCCGACGTCGCCGCCGTGCTGCTGCGGCTGCAGGAGACCGACCAGCGCACCATGATCTCGCGGGTCAAGGCGCTGGCGCCGCCGGTGCAGAAGGCGGGCGCGGCACTCCTCGTCGACGGTCATCCGGACATCGTCGCGCGCGGCGGCGCTGACGGCGCGCATCTCACCGGCCTTGCCGCGCTGGAAGAGGCGGCGCCCTCGCTCAAGCCCGATCGCATCGCCGGCGTCGGCGGCCTCGCCACGCGTCACGATTCCATGAGCGCGGGCGAGATGGGCGCCGACTACGTGCTGTTCGGCGAGCCCGACGAGAACGGCCAGCGGCCGTCGTCCCAGGCCATCGCCGAACGGCTGGACTGGTGGGCCGAGCTGTTCGAGCCGCCCTGCGTCGGCTTTGCCGTTTCGCTGGAGGAGGCCTACGACTTCGCCGCGAGCGGCGCCGATTTCGTGCTGGTCGACTTCATCTGGACCGATCCGCGCGGGCCCAAGGCTGCGCTGATCGAAGTCGACGCCGCGATCAAGAAGGCCCACGCGACGGCGACCGCGAGCCAGAATCCTGCAGGCCAGGAGCACGGCTAGCGCCCGACATGAAGCTCCCCTGCATCACCCTGCTGGCCACGCTGCTGCTGACAGCGCCCGCGGTCGCGCAGCTTCAGATCGCGCCGCCGGCCACGACGCCGAGCGCACCGGCGGAGAAGCACAAGGCAAAACCGCCCGCGCCCGCCAAGAAGAAAGAGGCAGCACCGGCGCCGAAACCTTCGGCCTCTCCCTCGCCCAAGCCGGCCGCGACCGTGATCCCCGCGCCGCCGCCAGACGATCCCAATGTCGACCTCGTCTACGGCGCCTATCAGCGCGGCCAGTACAAGACCGCCTTCGAGCTCGCCACCGCCCGTGCGCAAGCCGGCGATCCCAAGGCCATGACCATGCTCGGCGAGCTCTATTCCAACGCCATGGGCATCCGCCGCGACTACGCCAAGGCGGCCGAATGGTACAAGCGCGCCGCCGATGCCGGCGACCGCGAGGCGATGTTCGCGCTCGCCATGCTGCGCATCTCCGGCCGTGGCGGCACGGTCGACAAGAACGAGGCGGTCAGGCTGATGGCCTCCGCCGCCAAGCTCGGCGAGCCCAAGGCGGCCTATAATCTCGCGTTGCTCTACCTCGACGGCCAGACCTTGCCGCAGGACGTCCGGCGCTCGGCGGAACTGCTGCGTCAGGCCGCCGATGCCGGCCTGCCCGAGGCGCAATACGCGCTGGCGACCTTCTACAAGGAAGGCACCGGCGTTCCAAAGGATCCTGAACGCGCGGTGCGGCTGCTCCAGGCCGCATCACTGGCCGACAACGTCGATGCCGAGGTCGAATATGCCATCGCCATGTTCAACGGCACCGGCACGCCGAAGAACCAGCCCGCGGCCGTAGCCCTGCTCCGCAAGGCATCGCGCCAGGGCAGCGCGATCGCACAGAACCGCCTGGCATGGGTGCTGATCAACGGCGCGGGCACACCCGTGGACAAGGTCGAGGGCTTCAAATGGCACCTGGTGGCCAAGACCGCCGGCAAGGGCGACCCGGAGCTCGACAAGCAATTGTCCGATCTGCCGGCCGAGGAACGGGCCAAGGCGGAGGCCGCCGCCAAGAAATGGCTCGGGACCAAATGACTTGACGTTGGGTCCCTCGCAGGGCACCCACTGCCTCAACCCGGCGGTTTTCGCGCCATTTCCCCCGTTCAAGTCCAGAGCCCATGCTGTACTCCGCCACTATCAACGTCATGGTCAAGGCCGCGCGCCGCGCCGGCCGCAGCCTCAAGCGCGATCTCGGCGAGATCGAGCATCTGCAGGTCTCGCTGAAGGGGCCGGCGAATTTCGTCTCTCTCGCCGACAAGCGCGCCGAGGAGATCCTCTACCAGGACCTCGCCAAGGCGCGGCCCGGCTACGGCTTCATCGGCGAGGAAGGCGGCACCCGCGAGGGCACGGACAAGAGCCACACCTGGATCGTCGATCCCCTCGACGGCACCACCAACTTCCTGCACGGCATCCCGCAATTCGCGATTTCGATCGGCCTCGCCCGCGAAGGCACGGTGATCGCCGGCGTGATCTACAATCCCGCCAATGACGAGCTCTACATCGCCGAGCGCGGCAAGGGTGCCTTCCTCAACGACCAGCGCCTGCGCGTGGCCGGCCGGCGCCAGCTGAACGAATGCGTGGTGGCCTGCGGCCTGCCCCATATCGGTCGCGGCGACCACGAGGAATTCCGCCGCGAGATGACCGCGATCCAGGACCGCGTCGCGGGCCTGCGCCGCTTCGGCGCCGCCTCGCTGGACCTCGCCTTCGTCGCCGCCGGCCGCCTCGATGGCTATTGGGAACGGAACTTGTCGCCCTGGGACATCGCGGCCGGACAGATCATGGTCAAGGAAGCGGGCGGCACAGTGAGCGACATCGACACGCCGGGTGATGCGCTGACCACAGGCCACGTCGTGTGCGGCAACGAATTCGTGCACGGGGAACTGGTGAAGATCTTGCGGAAAGCGGCGTAAGACGCGGCTTCTCGATCGTCGTTCCGGGGCGCGCCTCCTGGCGCGAACCCGGGAATCCATTCACCCGCATCCATTGTAGCTCGATGCATTCCGGGGCTCGCGTTGCGCGCGCCCGGAATGACGCACGAGTGCCTCAATGGCTCGTGTGCGCCCGCGCCGGCGGTCCTCCATAGGCCTTCTTGCCTTCATTGGCCGTCGCCGGCTCCCGGTCCCCGCCCAGCACGCGCTGCACCGAGACGAAGAACACCGGCACCATCAACAGCGCCAGGATCACCACGGCGATCATGCCGCCCATCACGACGCTTCCGAGCGCCTGCTGGCTGGCGCCGCCGGCGCCGTGGGCAATCGCCATCGGCAGCACGCCGCAGATGAAGGCGAGGCCGGTCATCAGGATCGGGCGGAAGCGCAGGCGGCAGGCTTCGATGGTGGCTTCCACCAGCGGCTTGCCTTCTTTCCGCAGATCCTTCGCGAACTCGATGATCAGGATCGCGTCCTTCGCGGCGAGGCCGATGATGGTGATGAGGCCGACGGTGAAGTAGACGTCGTTGGGCAAGCCCCGCAGCATCGCCGCGGTCACCGCGCCGACGATGCCCAGCGGGACGGTGAGCAGCACCGCGAGCGGGATGGTCCAGCTTTCATAGAGTGCTGCGAGGCACAGGAACACCACGAACACGGACAGTGCCAACAGGAACGGCGCCTGCGAGCCCGACAGTTTTTCCTGCAGCGATTGTCCGGTCCATTCATAGCCGAAACCGCGCGGAAGCCTGTCGGCCAGTTGCTCCATCTCGGCGATCGCGTCGCCCGAGGTGAAGCCGGGCCTGGCTTCGCCGGAGATTCGCACCGCCGGATAATAGTTGAAGCCGGCGATCTGCGTCGGACCGCGCGCCCATTCCACCGTGGCAAAGGACGAGAACGGCACCAGCTGGCCACGGCTGTTCTTGACGTTGTAGTTGAGGATGTCCTCGGTCCGCATGCGGTCGCGGGCGTCGGCCTGCACCACGACGCGCTGCATGCGGCCGCGGTTCGGGAAGTCGTTGATGTAGTTGGAGCCCAGATTGGTCGAGATCGTGTTGTTGATGTCCTCGAAGGTGACACCGAAGGCGCCGGCCTTCTCGCGGTCGACCATGAGATTGACCACGCCAGCCTCTGGCAGGCCCTCGATATAGACCTTCTGAAGCACCGGGCTCGCATTGGCCTCCGCGATCAGCTGGTCGGCGGCGCGCATCAAGGCCGGATAGCCCTTCTGGCCGCGGTCCTGCAGGCGGAACGAGAAGCCGGAGGAGTTGCCGAGATTGTCGATCGGCGGCGGCTGCAGCGCCGCGATCTTGGCGTCGCGGATCGACGAGCCCAGGTCGCGGTTGACGTCGTTGACGATCGCCGCGGCGGAATCCTGCGGTCCGCGCTCCGACCAATCCTTCAAGGTGATGAAGGCCTGCGCGGTGTTCATGCCCTGACCGGAGAAGCTGAAGCCCGTGAGGAAGGTGACGTCTTTGACGCCCGGCCGCGCGGCAAGGTATTTTTCGACCTTCTCGATCACGGCCTCGGTGCGGGCGTAGGACGAATCTGAAGGCGTTTGCACGTCGGTGGTGATGAAGCCCTGGTCGTCGACCGGCAGGAAGCCGCCGGGCAGGCTGACGAAGGCCCAGGAAAGGCCGACCAGCAGCGCGGCATAGACCAGCATCAGCCGGCCGGTGCGCTTCAGCGAGAAGCCGACCGTCCCCTCGTAGCGAAATCGCGTGGCTTCCAGCACGCGGTTGAACCAGCCGAATACGAAGTTGCTCGAATGAGCGTGTCCCTTGGCGACGGGCTTGAGCAGGGTCGCACAGAGCGCCGGGGTCAGCGACAGCGCGAGGAAGGCCGAGAAGCCGATCGCGGCGACCATGGTGACTGAGAACTGGCGGTAGATGATGCCGACCGAGCCCGGGAAGAACGCCATGGGCACGAACACCGCCATCAGCACCAAGGTGATGCCGATGATGGCGCCGGTGATCTGCGACATCGCCTTGCGTGTCGCTTCCTTCGGCGGCAGGCCTTCCTCGGCCATGATGCGCTCGACGTTCTCGACCACGACGATGGCGTCGTCGACGAGAATTCCGACCGCGAGCACCATGCCGAACATCGAGAGCATGTTGATGGAGTAGCCGGCGAGCAGCAGCGTGGTACAGGCGCCGAGCAGCGCCACCGGGACCACGATGGTCGGGATAATGGTGTAGCGGATGTTCTGGAGGAACAGGAACATCACCACGAACACCAGCACCACGGCTTCCACCAGCGTCGTCAGCACCTTCTTGATCGAGGCCTCGACCACGGGCGTGATGTTGTAGGGGATCTCGTAGGTGATGTTGGCCGGGAAGAAGCGCGACAGCTCCTTCATCTTGGCTTCGACCGCGCTCGCGGTCGCCAGCGCATTGCCGGTCGGCGACATCAGCACCGACAGACCCGCGGTCGGCTTGCCGTTGAGGCGTGTGTTGAACTGGTAGCTGAGGCCGCCGACCTCGACGCGCGCGACATCGCGCAGGCGCACGGTCGAGCCGTCGGCATTGGCTCGCAGGATGATGGCGCCGAACTCGTCGGGCGAGGAGAGTTGGCCCTTGACCAGCACAAGCGCCGAAGTGCGTTGGTTGGACGTCGAAGGCTCCGCACCAATGCTGCCCGAGGCCACCTGCGCGTTCTGCGCGGCGATGGCCTTGTTTACGTCATCGGCGGTCAGCCCATAGCCGACGAGCTTGGCCGGATCGACCCAGACGCGAAGGGAGCGCTCCGTCGAGTACAGCGTGGCGCGGCCGACGCCGGGAATGCGGCGGATCTCACCCAGCACGTTACGAATCATGAAGTCGCCGAGGCCGACCTCGTCCAGGCTGCCGTCGGTCGAGCTTAGCGTGATGATCTGAAGCACCGCGCTGGAGGCTTCCTCGATCAGGATGCCCTGCTGCATCACCGCGCGCGGAAGGCGCGCCTCGACGCGCTTGATGCGGTTCTGCACCTCGACCGAGGCGTCGTTGGTATCGGTGCCCGGCTGGAAATTGGCGATGATCTCGACCTGTCCGAGCGAGTCGCTGGTCGATTCGAAGTTGAGGATGCCGGATGCGCCGTTGAGCTCCTCTTCGATCAGCCGCGTGACGCTGTTGTAGAGGTTTTCCGGCGAGGCGCCGGGATAGCTGGTCGAGATGGAGATCGATGGCGGCGCGATGATCGGGTATTGCGCGATCGGCAGCAGCGGCACCGCAATCGCGCCGATCAAGCAGATGAACAGCGCGACGACCCAGGCGAAAATAGGCCTGTCGATGAAGAAACTCGGCATTTGCCGCTCTACCCTCGTTGTTTCACTGCGTTCTCACAGCGAGGGCGCGGAACGCGCGTTTCACCATGAGGGCCCGGCTGTCCTCGGTCGCCATCCTTCGAGACACCCGCTGTGGCAGGCTCCCCAAGATGCCGAAGCACCCGCGGAGCTGTCCGTTACCGCGTGACCTGCTGCTGGGCGTGCCGGTTATCCGCGGTCGCGCCCACCTCGGACCAGGGCTGAGGCTGCACCTTGTCGCCGGCTGCGAACTTCTGGAACCCTTCGACCACGACCTTGTCGCCGGCCTTCAGGCCTTCGGTAACGAACCAGAGTCCGTCCTGCACCGAACCTGTGCGCACCGCCTGTACCGCGATATGGTTATCGTCCTTGACGACGAATACCTCGCTGCCACCGCCGCCGTTGCGCTGGACCGCCTGCTGCGGCACCGCAATCGCATCGGAATCGAGACCCTGTTCGATGCGGACACGGACATACATGCCCGGCAGCAATTCGCGTTTGGGGTTCGGAAACTCGCCGCGCAACGTCACCTGCCCGGTGTGGGCGTCGACCTTGGCGTCGGAAAACAGCAGCTTGCCCTCAAGGGAATAGATGGTGTTGTCGTCGAGCACCAGGCGCACCTTGGCGGTATCCGAGGCGATGCGCTCGAGGTCGCCGGTCTCGAAGGAACGGCGGAGCTGATTCAGTTCGTTCACCGATTGGGTGAAGTCGGCGTAGATCGGATCGAGCTGCTGGATCGTGGCGAGATTGGTCTCGTTCTGCACGGCGAGTGCACCCTCGCTGACCAGCGCCGCACCGACCACGCCGTCGATCGGCGCACGCACGGTCGCATAATCGAGATTGAGCTTTGCCCGGGCGAGTTCAGCCTTGCGGCCCTCGACTTCGGCATGGGCCTGGCGCTCGGCTGCGATCGCCTTTTCATTCTCGGCTTCCGGAGCAGCGCGATCCTTGGTGAGGGTCGCGATGCGATGTGCCTGCTGCCTGGCCTGCATCAATGCCGCCTCAGCCTTGGCAAGCGCGGCCTCATTGGCCATCACCTCGACCTCGAAGGGGCGCGGATCGATGCGATAGAGCGGATCGCCCGCCTTTACCTCGCTACCCTGCCGGAACAGACGCGCAACCACGATGCCGGACACGCGCGGCCGCACGTCCGACACCCGCGTCGGTGCGATGCGGCCCGGCAGTTCGCGGACCACGGACCGCGGCTGCGGCTTGACGACGACCACGCTGACATCGGGGGCCACCGGCTGGGCTGCGGAAATGGCGGAGCTGGATTCGTCGCAAGCACCGAGTAGCGGCGTAAGGGCCGCGAGCATCAATGCAACGCATGCCGATCGCGCGCGAAGTCCTGACATGAAGTGTAGTGCCCCGATATTGTTGATACTGATCGCGCTCCGCGTGGGCCCATTCTGGGCCTCTCTGCGGCGGCCGGTACCTTCAAAATAGAATGGACTTGCTGCGACGCAACGCGTATCGCGGGCGGCTCATTGTCACACGACGCAAGTCATTGAAATCACGAAGGTTTGGCCAAGTCACTCGATTGTGAGTCCAGTTCCATCGCCGCGTGCTGCGACGGAACATCGCAATCAGTCGGCGGCTTTCATCCGATAGTGGCTGATTCCCCATTCAGTTCCCCCAGCATAGCCGAACAAGCCTGATGTCGCGAGAAGGAACCACCGCCAGCGACGCATCAACCGGGCGGTCTCCTCGCCATAGACCCTGCGCAGGCACACCTCGATCGCGCCGCGACGCGCATCGAAATTGGCGAGCCAGTCGTTGGCGGTGCGCTGATAGTGCGTACCGCTCCAGCACCATTCCTTCTCGATCGCAAAGATGTCGTCGAATTGCCTGACGAGATGATGGCTCGGCATCAGCCCGCCCGTGAAGACATGCTGCGCGATCCCGCCGTCGCGATCGGACCGGTCGAACAGATCGGACCCGGTGCGATGGGTTGCGATGTGCATCAAGAAGCGCCCGTCGGGCGCGAGCCATGAGCGCAAGCGCGTCAGCAGCTTACGCCAGTTCATCATCCGCTCGAACGTCTCCACCGAGACGATGCGGTCGAATTGGCCGTTGGGCGCGAACACGTTCATGTCCGCCGCAACCACACGCAGGTTCAGCAAACCGCGCTGCTCTGCCTGCTCCTCGACATACGCGCGCTGCGCCTGCGAGGTCGCTACCGCCGTCACCTTGGCGTGCGGAAACTGCCGGGCCATCCAAAGCGACAAGGAGCCCCAGCCGCAGCCGAGCTCCAGGATGGTCTGCCCGTCGGCGAGACCGGCATGCTCGACGGTCTGGCGCAGCGCCTCCTCCTCGGCTTCCTGCAGGGTGGTCGCAGTGGTCTTGTAGAAGCCGCAGGAGTACTTCCGGTTCGGGCCGAGCACCTCCGCGGAGAGGGCCACGGGCACATCGTTACGCCCGGCCTCCGGTTGCTCGGCGATCGGCCGCAGCATCATCCGGCCGGCAAAGGCGGCATCGGCGGCGGCGTCATGGCCGGCAAGGCGCATGGCGGTGCGGGAGCACAGCCGCTGGATCGCGGCGCGCATCACCACATCCGGTAGCGGCACGCGTTCGGCAGTCCCGATGATCGCGGAAACGACGCTCATGCGGCCCCAGAATGTCGAGCTTGCAGTCACCTGCTTATCAAAGCGCCGCTTCCGGCCCGGGTTCCGAGGGGCTGTCCCCGAAATCGGCGCATCCGGCGCTTTTTTTGGGCTGGCGCTGTGCCATAGTGCGCACTGCAAGCAAGCTTACGTAACGGATGATACCGGCCATGCCGTCTGGCACTTCCCGCTCCACCATGGATATCGAGTACACCAAGCTGTCCTCGCCCAGCGTCTTCCTGGTGCGGATGCTGGTCTTCCTGGTGCTCTGCGCGCTGGTAAGCGTGGTGCTCTACAAACAGATTATCCAGGCCTTCTTCGCCAATCCCGGGCTCAACGCCCTGATCGGGGCCGTGCTGTTCATCGGCATCGTGCTGGCCTTCCGCCAGGTCATCCGGCTCTATCCCGAGGTCTCCTGGGTCAACAATTTCCGCATCGCCGATCCGGGCCTTGCGCCGGCCCGGCACCCAAAACTGCTGGCGCCGATGGCGGCCATCCTCGGCGGCGAGCGCTCTGGGCGGATGACGATCACCCAGACCACGATGCGGCATCTGCTCGATTCCATCGCGACGCGCCTGGACGAGGCCCGCGACATCTCGCGGTACATGACCGGCCTCCTGGTCTTCCTCGGCCTGCTCGGCACCTTCTGGGGTCTGATCGAGACGGTCGGCTCGGTCGGCAAGGTCATCGACGGGCTCAAGGTCGGGGGCGATTCCGGGGCGCTGTTCGACACGCTGAAGGAGGGCCTCGCCGCCCCGCTCGGCGGCATGGGCATCTCGTTCTCCAGCTCCCTGTTCGGACTTGCCGGCTCGCTGGTCCTCGGTTTCCTCGACCTGCAGTCGAGCCAGGCGCAGAACCGCTTCTACACCGACCTCGAAGACTGGCTTGCCACCACCGTGCGCGAATATGGCGGCAGCGAGGTGCCTGCCGCCTCCGGCGGGGGCGTCGCCAGCGGCGAGCTCCAGGCCGCGGTGGAGCGGCTGCGCTCGGTGCTGGAAGAAGGCAGCGGCAGCCGCGGCACCACGGCGGCGATGGCGAGCCTTGCCGAAGCGATCCAGGCGCTGGTCTCGCACATGCGCACCGAGCAGCAGATGATCCGCGAATGGGCCGACGGTCAGGGCGAGCAGAACCGCGAGATCCGGCGCCTGCTGGAGCGGATCGCGCGCCAGCCTGAGAAGAGTTAGCAGCTAGACGAAAGAAGCGACCATGGCTCTTGCCCGCGCCCGCCGCAGCGAAGGCGGCCTCAATTACTGGCCCGGCTTCGTCGATGCGCTGTCGACGCTGGTTCTATCGATCGTATTCCTGCTGTCCGTGTTCCTGGTCGTGCAGTTCTTCCTGTCGCAGGAGGTCACCGGCAAGGACAAGGCGCTGGAGCAGCTTAATGCCAAGATCGCCCAGCTCAACGAGCTGCTCTCGCTCGAGAAGCTGGGCAAGCTTACGCTCGACGACCAGGTCTCGCAGCTGAAAGCCGGCCTCGCCTCGGCCGAGAGCGAGCGCGACCGCATCAAGGGTCTCTACGATGGCCTCGCCGCCGCCGGGAACGACGCGCAAGGCAAGACGGCGGAGCTCGGCAAGGCGCTGGACTCGGAGAAGGCGGTCTCGGCACGGGCACTTGCCCAGATCGAGGTGCTGAACCAGCAGATCAGTGCGCTCAGGCGGCAATTGGCGGCGCTGGAAGAAGCGCTCGATGCCTCCGAGAAGCGGGACAAGGAATCGCAGAACCGGATCGCCGATCTGGGATCGCGCCTCAACGTCGCCCTGGCGCAGCGCGTGCAGGAATTATCGCGCTACCGCTCCGAATTCTTCGGCCGCCTGCGTGCCATCCTCGGCAACCGCCCCGACATCCGTATCGTTGGCGACCGTTTCGTGTTCCAGTCCGAAGTCTTCTTCGACACCGGACAGGCGATGCTGCTGCCCGAGGGCCGCGCCGAGCTCGACACGCTGGCGGCCGCGCTGATCGAGCTCGACAAGAAGATCCCGAGCGAGATTCCCTGGGTGCTGCGAGTCGACGGCCACACCGACGTGCGGCCGGTGAGCGGCGCGAACTTCAAGTCGAACTGGGATCTGTCGGCGGCCCGCTCCATCTCGGTGGTGCAGTACCTGATCTCGCTCGGCGTGCCCGCCCAGCGCCTCGTCGCGGCCGGCTTCGGCGAATTCCAGCCGCTCGATCCCGGCAACAGCGAGGAAGCCTACAAGCGCAACCGCCGCATCGAGCTGAAGCTGACGGAGCGGTAGTGGCGTCAGATACATCCCGCTTCGTCATTGCCGGGCTTGACCCGGCAATCCATCAGGAGGGATTCTTTTCAAAATGAATGGATGGCCGGGTCAAGCCCGGCCATGACGAGTCAATCCCGATGATCCAACTCCGCCCCTATCGCTCTGAGGACGAGGCCGCCGCAATCGACCTTTGGCATCGCACCTGGCAGCAGGCCTACCCGCAGATCGACTTTGCGGCGCGGCTCGAATGGTGGCGCGGGCGCTGGCGCAAAGACCTGGTGCCGAAGGCCGCGATCGTGGTGGCAGAGCTTGACGGCGCGTTGATCGGTTTCGTCACCATCGATGGCGAAGGCTATCTCGACCAGCTCGTGGTTGATCCCGTCCATTGGGGAACAGACGCGGCAAGGCTGCTGGTGGACGAGGCCAAGCGGCTGTCAGCTTCAGGGGTCACGCTTCTCGTCAACAAGGACAATGCCCGCGCCATCCGCTTCTACGAGCGCAACGGCTTTGCCCATGCAGGCGACGATGTGAACCCGACCTCGGGCCGGCCGGTGCTGAAGATGGAATGGAAGCCGTAGGCTCCCTCTCCAACGCTGCCCGCCTCACGCCCCCTCGAACTGCAGCCTCGCCAGCCTCGCATAAAGCCCGTTCGCAGCGACGAGCTCGGCATGCGTGCCCTGCTCGACGATCTTGCCCTGGTCCATCACCAGGATGCGGTCGCAGGACAGCACGGTTGCAAGGCGATGCGCGATGACGAGCGTGGTACGGTGGCGCATCAGCTCTTCCAGAGCGGTCTGCACCAGCGTCTCGCTTTCGGCGTCCAGGGCGGAGGTGGCTTCATCAAGCAGCAGGAGCGGCGCATCGCGCAGGATGGCGCGGGCGATGGCGATGCGCTGACGCTGGCCGCCGGACAGCGTCACGCCGCGCTCGCCGAGCGCCGTCTCGAAACCTTCCGGCAGGCGGCGGATGAACTCGGCGGCGTGCGCGAGCTCGGCGGCGCGCTCGACCTCCGCATCGGTCGCATCGGGCCGGCCGAAGCGAATGTTCTCGCGGGCACTTGCCGCGAACACCACGGATTCCTGCGGCACCAGCGCGATGCGGGCGCGGAAATCGCGCGGATCGGCGGATTTGACCGGTACGCCGTCGAGCGAGATCGTTCCGCTGCGCGGATCGTAGAAGCGCAGCAAGAGATGAAAGATCGTGCTTTTGCCGGCGCCCGAGGGACCAACGATCGCGACCTTCTCGCCGGGGCGCACGGTGAACGACACGGCATCGAGCACCTTGACGTCGCGCCGCGCCGGATAGGCGAAGCTGACCTGCTCGAAACCGACCTCGCCGCGCGCCGGCACCGGCAGCGCAAGCGGCGCCGCGGGCGCGGTGATCTCGGGCTTCACGTGCAGGATCTCGAACAGGCGCTCGGCCGCGCCCGATGCCGCCGAGACCTCGCCCCAGACCTCGCTGAGCTGGCCGAGGCCGGCCGCGGCGAACACCGCGTAAAGCACGAACTGACCGAGCCGGCCCGGCGTGATCGCGCCGGAGAGCACGTCATGCGAGCCGATCCAGAGGATCGCGACCACGCTCGCGAACACGATGAAGATGATGATGGCCGTGAGCACGGCGCGGGCCTGGGTCGAGGTGCGCGCGGCCTCATAGGCCTGTTCCACCTCGCCACCGAAACGCTTCTGGGCAAATTGCTCGCTGGTATAGGCCTGCACGGTTCGGATCGCGCCGACCAGTTCGCCGGCATAGGCGGAGGCGTCGGCGAGGGTGTCCTGCGCATTGCGCGAGAGGCGGCGTACCCAGCGCCCGAAGGCGACCAGCGGCAGCACGATGAGAGGAATGGCCAGCAGCACGAAACCAGAAAGTTTCGGGCTCGTGATCACCATCATCGCGGCGGCGCCCAAAAACATCATGAGGTTGCGCAGCGCGATCGACACGGAGGCGCCGACCGCCGATTTGAGCTGGGTGGTGTCGGCAGTGAGCCGCGAGATCAGCTCGCCGCTGCGCGCCGAATCGAAGAAGGCGGGCGACAGCGACAGCAGATGGCCGAAGACGTCGCGCCTGAGGTCGGCGACGATGCGCTCGCCGATCGTCATCACGAGGTAGTAGCGCGCCGCGCTCGCGAGCGCGAGCACGGCGACCACCGCCAGCATCACCGAAAAATAGCTGTTGATCAGCTCGATGCCCTCGGGCGTCAGGCCGAAATCGATCATGCGGCGCACCGCGATCGGCACCAGCAGCGTGGTCAGCGCGGCAACCGTGAGCGCGACGAAGGCCAGCGCCGCCCGGCCGCGATAGCGGCTCACATAGGGCGCGAGCGCCAGCAACGGCCGGAGCTTTGCGCGTCCCTTCGCCGGCTGCTCGATCAGCTCATCCTCGATCGATGGCGTGTCCGCGACGTTCATTTCGGGCCGATCGACATATTGGTCATCAAGCCGTTCCACTGCGCTCATGAGATTCGACCCGTTGCATGCGTTCGCTCCCAATTAGGCCGGTGCGCGGGTAGTGGCAAATCCGGGATGTCCCTTAGGGGCAAACCCCGCTTCAACAGGCCGGCACAGCTTGTTTTGCCTGATTTCGTGAGGTATAGAGCCGCCCAAATCCGTCATTCGCTAGCCACCCAAGAAGGCGCCGGAGCGCCGAGGAATTGCCATGAAAGCCGAGATTCATCCAGATTATCATACGATTAAAGTCGTCATGACCGACGGAACCGAGTACCTGACCCGCTCGACCTGGGGCAAGGAAGGCGACACGCTGAACCTCGATATCGACCCGAAGTCGCACCCGGCCTGGACCGGCGGCTCCGCGCAGATCATGGACCGCGGCGGCCGCGTCTCGCGCTTCCAGAAGAAGTTTTCGGGCTTTCTCAAAAAGGACTGAGCCGGCCGCAAGGCTGGAGACGAAAAACGCCCCTGAGGAAATCAGGGGCGTTTTTGTTTTGGGGCCAGCGTCATCGCGAGGAGCTCGCGACAAACTAAATTGCGGAGCAATTTGCGCTGATGCGGCGAAGCAATCCACACTTCCTCCGCAGAGGGATTTCCGGATTGCTTCGCGCGCTCGCAATGGCGACGGACAGACGCTACCGCTCGAACGCGGCCTTCAGCGCGTTGAGTTGCGGCACCAGAGGGTTGCCGATCGCTGCATGCTCGGTCGGCGGGGTGTGGATCGTGCTGTCGAGGCGGCGCACGCGGGTCTGCAGGCTCATCGAGCGATGGATCAGGTCCTGGAGCTGGGAGGGCAGCTTCTCGATGGTGTCGGCGGGACCGGGATCGGCGGCGGTGAGCTTGACCTTGGTCTTCTCGCGGTTGGCCTGGCTCAGCGTCATCTCGCCCTCCTTCACGGCGCGATGCAGCAGCAGCCACGAGGCGAGTTGCATCAGACGCGTGGTGAGGCGCATGCTCTCTGTCGCGTAGGTCAGGCTGACGGCGCGATCGAGCGCCTTGGCTTCGATGCGGCCGGCGCCGTCGAGATAGGCAGCGGTTTCCTCGACGAGGTCCATGCCCTCACGGAACAGGTTGCCGAAGGCTGCAGAGTTGGTGAACCGCTCGCTGAGTTGAACGAGAGCGCCGTCGGCCTGCAAACGTTCCATGGTTAACGCCTCTTACGCAACTGTTTGACTGTCCGGCTTTGGCGCCGGCTTATGATAAACAAATCATTGCGCGAGCGGGACGCGGAGTCCAGTGACAAGCGCAGATATGGTTTCCGCGGGTCGCTCCCCGGGAATTCAACCGCAACGAGATGCAAAAACGCAAAAAAGAGCCGCCGGAAGACCGGCGGCTTTGAAAGTTGATAACAGGGAGGCGTCAAACAGAGTGGACAGGAGCCACTCGGTGTCCAAACGAGGACAGTTCCAGTCATAAACCCGAAAGCTTAATTCGAAGTAAACGAGCAAATTTTTTGAGACTTCGTTAGCCATGTCGGCCAGTGGCCGAGCCGAGGTCTTGCGCTCCAACGCAGTGCGGCACGAACGCTATCACTGTCATTCCGGGGCGCGACGACGTCGCGAGCCCGGAATCCATAATCACGAGTGGATGCAGCGGCCCGCCTTGTCAGGTGCCCGTTTCGATTTCCTGGGGTGATGGATTCCGGGCTCGGCGCCGACGCGCCGCCCCGGAATGACGGCGAAGAGATTACGACTTGAAAATACTGTTCGCCGCATCGCGTGAGGCGCGCTTCTTTGCGGCCGCTTCTTCCAGTCGTGCGATCTCGGTCTTGAGCAGCATGACGCGTTCGGTCAGTTCCTCGACTGACAACAGCGAGAGATCTTGACCGATTTCATGGCTGATCTTCTTGCGCGGGCGGTCGTCGTCTTCGATCGGCATCCTCGTTCCTCCTGCGTTCGCGCCGGACCATGACCGAGGCGGTTGCCAGCTTGGATGGCGCTGGCTAAGCAAGGGCCTCGCTTTCATCCCGCACCTTTGCCCAAGGACACATCATGGACAAGCTGCCCGCGCAAATGACCGTGGTCGCCATCTCCAAGCCCGGCGGACCGGAGGTGCTGGTGCCGGAACAACGGGCGCTGCCGCAGCCCGGTCCCGACGAAATCCTGGTCAAGGTCGAGGCTGCCGGCGTCAACCGGCCCGACGTGGCGCAGCGCTCCGGTGCCTATCCGCCGCCGCCCGGCGCCAGCGACTTGCCAGGCCTGGAGATTGCGGGCGAAGTGGTCGCGGTCGGCAGCAATGCCAAGCGGCACAAGATCGGCGACAAGGTGATGTCGCTGGTCGCCGGCGGCGGCTATGCGCAGTACTGCATCGCCCAGGATGCCCAGGCGATGAGCGTGCCGCCGGCACTGTCCATCAAGGAGGCCGGCGCG
This sequence comes from Bradyrhizobium sp. Leaf396, assembly GCF_001424605.1. Lineage (NCBI taxonomy): Bacteria > Pseudomonadati > Pseudomonadota > Alphaproteobacteria > Hyphomicrobiales > Nitrobacteraceae > Bradyrhizobium > Bradyrhizobium sp. Leaf396. Next base: position 403,547 of record NZ_LMQJ01000023.1, on the reverse strand, counting down.
CTGCCGGAAACCCTGATGACGGTCTGGCACAACGTGTTCGAGCGCGGCGGCCTCAAGGCCGGCGAGACGCTGCTGATCCATGGCGGCTCCTCCGGCATCGGCACCATGGCGATCCAGCTTGCCAAGGCATTCGGCGCGAAGGTGTTCGTCACGGTGGGATCGCAGGACAAGATCGACGCCTGCCTCAAGCTGGGTGCCGACCGCGCCATCAATTACAAGACCGAGGATTTCGTCGCCGTGGTCAAGGCTGAGACCAACAACGTTGGTGTCAACCTGATCCTCGACATGGTCGCCGGCGACTATGTCGATCGCAACTATGATGCTGCGGCGGTCGACGGCCGCATCGTCCAGATCGCGACCCTCAACGGCCCGAAGGTCAGCGTCAACATCGCCAAGGTGATGGTCAAGCGCCTGACCCATACCGGCTCGACTCTGCGCCCCCGTAGTAATGCGGACAAGGCGGCGATGGTGGCTGCGATCGAAGAGAAAGTGATGCCGCTTTTGCGCGAAGGCCGCATCAAGCCGGTCATGGACAGCACTTTCCCGCTGGAAAAGGCGGCGGATGCTCACCGGCGCATGGAGACGAGCGCACATATTGGCAAAATTGTGTTGGAGGTCTAGGCCATCGGCCCAGCGGGCAGGGTGGAAACCCTTTGATTTCCCTCGCTTTCGTGGCATCTATCGCGACGCACCGGACCACTTCCGTCCCGGTCCGATATCGCCTTTTAGATTCGCCTTGCACTGAAGAGTTTGCGTCGAACGCGGAGAACTGGCCTTGCGTCTGATCAGGTGCCTCGCGCCCATCGCGCTGGGCCTCATGATTCTTGTCGCCGCGTATCCCGCGCGCGCGCTCGACGCCGTCAGCGTCCGTAGCGACGCGCCCGCGATCGACCTCACCGGCGTGCTCGAGCATCAGCGCAGCGATGCCGACCGCATCCAGGTCTCCACCGCGCCCGGCACCGACGGCATCGTCCGCCGCATCGAGGTGCGCGCGCGCGAAGGCGGGCAGAACTGGGTGGTGTTCGCGCTCGCCAACAACACCGACGACCAGCTCGACCGCCTGATCGTCGCACCGCACTATCGCATCGTCTCCTCCGGGCTGCTGTGGCCCGACCTCGGCCTGTCGCGCATCGCGACCATCACGCCCTCGATCGGCGATCGGCCGGAACGTCAGGAAAGCGCCACCGCGGACGTGTTCCGCATCACGCTCGACCCCGGCGCCGTCGTCACCTTCGTCGCGGAGCTGCGCACCGACAAGCTGCCACAGCTTTATCTGTGGGAGCCGGAAGCCTACAAGGACAAGGTCAACTCGTTCACGCTCTACCAGGGCATCGTGATCGGCATCTCTGGCTTGCTCGCGCTGGTGCTGACCATCCTGTTCGTGGTGAAGGGCAGCATCATGTTCCCGGCCGCCGCAGCGCTGGCCTGGGCGGTGCTGGTCTATATCGGCGTCGATTTCGGCTTCTGGGGCAAAGTGCTCGACATGTCGAACAACGCCGAGCGCATCTGGCGCGCGGCGGGCGAAGCGATCCTGGCGGCAACGCTGCTCGTGTTCCTGTTCGCATATCTCAATCTCAGCCGCTGGCACGTGCGCTATTCGCACATCACGATCGGCTGGCTCGCCTTTCTCGGCTCGCTGGTGGCGCTCGCGCTGTTCGATCCGGCGGTGGCCTCCGGCATCGCGCGTATTTCGCTGGTGCTAATCGCCTTCGCCGGCTTCGCGCTGATCGTCTATCTCTCCACCCACGGCTTCGACCGTGCGGTGCTCTTGATCCCGACCTGGTTCCTCCTGGTGGTCTGGGTGGCCGCCGCCGGCATGACGGTGGCCGGCTCCGTCACCAACGACATCGTCGGCCCGGCCCTGCTCGGCGGCCTCGTGCTGATCGTGATGCTGATCGGATTCACCGTGATGCAGCACGCTTTCGCCGGCGGCGGCGCCACCACCGGCATCGTCTCCGACATCGAGCGCCGGGCGCTGGCGCTGGCCGGCTCCGGCGATCTGATCTGGGACTGGGACGTGTCTGCCGATAAGGTCTTCACCAGCCCCGAGACCGAAGCCCTGCTTGGACTGAAGCGCGGCACGCTCGAAGGTCCTGCAGCCTCATGGCTCGAGGTGCTGCATCCGCTCGACCAGGACCGTTTCCGCGCCGCGCTCGACAGCGTGCTCGACCAGCGCCGCGGCCGGCTGGTGCAGGATTTCCGCCTGCGCACGCCGGACGGTCATTTCATGTGGTTCGCACTGAAGGCCCGGCCCGTGGTCGGCTCGGACGGCGAGGTCTCGCGCGTCGTCGGCACGCTCACCGACGTCACGGAATTGCGCAACGCCGAGGAGCGCCTGCTGCACGATTCCGTGCACGACAACCTCACCGGCCTGCCCAACCGCAAGCTGTTCATGGACCGGTTGGGTGCCGTCGCCAACTTCGCCAAGACCATGCCGACGCTGCGGCCGACGCTGATGGTGATCGACCTCGACCGTTTCAAGCAGGTCAACGATTCCGTCGGCATTGCGGTCGGCGATTCCATTCTGCTGACGCTGGCCCGCCGCCTCACCCGCATCCTGAAGCCGCAGGACACGCTGGCCCGGATGGCCGGCGACCAGTTCGGCCTGATCCTGCTCTCGGAGCAGGACCCGGCGCGCATCACCGCCTTCGCCGAGACCATCCGCAAGACCATCCGCGCGCCGATCGCCTTCAACGACCGGGAGATCTTCCTCACCGCCTCGATCGGCCTCGCGCTCTCCGATCCCCAGGTTCAGCTGACGGACGAGATCATCAAGGACGCCGAGCTGGCGATGTATCATTCCAAGCGGATCGGCGGCGACCGCATCGACGTCTACAAGCCCGCGATGCGCGCGCGGAAGACCGATCGCCTGACCCTGGAGAGCGAGCTGCGCCGGGCCATCGAGCGGCAGGAGATCACCATCCTGTACCAGCCGATCGTGCGGCTGGAGGATCGCTCGATCGCCGGCTTCGAGGCCCTGGCGCGCTGGGATCATCCGAAGCTCGGGCGCATGGCACCGTCGGAATTCATCACCATCGCCGAAGAGACCGGCCTGATCGTCGACCTCGGCATGTTCGTGCTCGACCAGACCGCCAAGCAGCTCTCGATCTGGCAACGCGCGATGCGCTCGCGCGACCCGATCTTCGCCTCGGTCAACGTCTCTTCGCGGCAATTGCTGCGCCACGACCTGATCCACGACATCCGTACCGTGCTGTCGCGCTCCTCGGTTGCGCGCGGCACGCTGAAGCTCGAATTGACGGAATCGCTGGTGATGGAGAATCCGGAGCACGCCGCGCAGATGCTGACGCGAATCCGCGAGCTCGGCACGGGGCTGTCGCTCGACGATTTCGGCACCGGCCATTCCTCGCTGGCCTATCTGCAGCGCTTCCCGTTCGACACCATCAAGATCGACCAGTCCTTCGTGCGCACCACCAGCCGCGGCACCCGCCCGGTGATCCTGAAATCGATCATCGCGCTCGCGCACGATCTTGGAATGGACGTGGTGGCGGAAGGCGCCGAGACCGATTCCGACGCCGTCGAGCTCTACCAGATGGGCTGCGAATACGCGCAAGGTTTCGCTTTTGGCGAGCCGATGGACGCCGATGCCGCGATGCGCCTGCTGACGGAAGTGCGGCTCGAAGCGGCGAGCTAGCTCTGTCTGCGCCGCAGACTCATCAGCAGTCCAAGCCCCAGCAGCAGCGAGACCACCGCAAGACCGCCCCACACCAACCCCGCTTGCTCGAGGTAGACGTCCTGCGAGACCGGGTCGTAGCACCGGCCGAGTTCGTTGAAGCAGTCGCGCCAACGCCAATAGCGGAATTCGAAGGCGAGCGCTGACAGCATGCCCAACCCGATCAGCGCTGCGCCAAGGATCCCACCAAGCCAGCGCAGGATCATGCGGCGCGGCCTCACCGCTTCTTCGACTTCTGCTTCCTGAACCTCACGCTCTCGCCATCGGGCATGCGCGTCGCCACGAAGCCCGCGGCAAGGCACGCTTCGCGTTGCGGCATCTGGATGTCGGGGCTGCGCAGGCTGTCCCACCAGGAGGCGCGCTGCGCCGCGCGCGGCAGCGCCGCGCCGATGATCTCCTCGATCTGCTCGAAGCTCAGCACAAACTCCTCCTGCTTCTGCCGCAGCAGATAGTCGCGCAACGCGAGATAGTCGTTCACGATTGTCCTCTCACATCAGCTGCTCAAAACCGTGCGTCGCATAAACCGATTCTTAACTCATTGCGGCAGCGCCGTCCTACCTTAAACACTACTCAAGCTTTCGGGCGCATCCACTATGTCCGGGAGCAAACGATGCTGTCTGGATGGCGCGACGTCATGGCCCGCCAGCCGTGGCGGATTTCAGCGAAACTGCTGATCATATCGTCCGTGGTGACGGTGATCGGCTTTTCCGCCATTTGCGTCAACGTCATGCTCGACATGCGCCGGGGCGAGGAGGCGCTCGCCCGCCAGACGCTGGAGAACCTCGCGACCACCATCGAATCCGACGTGAACCGGAACGTCGAGATCTACGACCTGTCGCTGAAGGCGGTCGCCAGCAACATGCTGCTGCCCGAGCTCGCGACTGTTTCCAAGACGATCCGCCACCTGATCCTGTTCGACCATGCGACGACGGCCAAGCATTTCGGTGCCATTCAGGTCTTCGATGCCGAGGGCCGGCTGACCATCGACGCGTCCACGCTCGATCCCCTCGCCGAGAATCGGAGCGAGGAGGACTATTTCAGGGTGCATCGCGACAATCCGGGCGCCGGGCTCTTCATCAGCCGCCCGATGCTGTTTCGCGGTGCCTACTCGATCGTGCTGAGCCGCCGCATCAGCGATACCGACGGCGGCTTTCTCGGCGTCGTCGCCGGCTCGATCCGCTTCAGCTACTTCCACGAATTGTTCGAGCGTCTGAACCTCGACCCTGAAGACACCATCACGGTGCTCAAGCGCGATCGCACCATCATGATGCGGCGGCCGTTCGATCTCGACATCATCGGCACGAACCTGAACGACCGCCGAACCTGGAGAGCGGACAATCTCCGGGCCGGCGACTCCTATTCGGGACAGGGCCCGGTCGATCCGACGCCGCGGCTCTACGTCCGCAGCGGCGGCAGCGGACCGCTGTTCGTGGTGGCGGGCAAGCCTCTGGCCGCAGTATTCGAACTCTGGCAGAAAGAAGCCTACCGCATCGGCGCAGTTGTGCTGGCGCTCGCGCTGTTCGTGCTGGCATCGACGCTCGTGCTCGCGCGCGAGATCGGCAGGCGCGCCGAGGCCGAGCGAAAGCTCGAGGAGATGGCGACGACGGACGCACTCACCGGCCTGAAGAACCGCCGCAAGTTCGATTCCGTCATCGACACTGAATGGCGGCGCGCGATGCGCCAGAAGGTTCCGATCGCGCTGCTGATGATCGATGCCGATCACTTCAAGGCCTACAACGACACGTTCGGCCACCAGGCCGGCGACCAGGTGCTGGTCGGCATCGCCATCTGCATTTCCGATTCGGTGAGCCGCGCCGGCGACTGCGCCGCGCGCTACGGCGGCGAGGAATTCGCCGTACTGCTGCCGAACATGTCGGCCACCAACGCCTTCAAGGTCGCCGAGACCATCCGTCTCAAGGTGCAGGGCTGGTCCGACGATCAGGCAATGTCGACCGTCTCCTGCGGTATCGCAAGCCTCGTTCCCGATGCGGGTATGGATTGGCCGGTCCTGGTTGCCGCCGCCGACAAGGCGCTCTATGCCGCCAAGGCGGGCGGGCGTAATCAGTCGGTGGTGGCGAGCCTGCCGCAGCTGTCGCTGGTGGCGTGAAGAACTCTCTCGCCCTCGTCATTGCGAGCCAAGCGAAACAATCCAGATCGTCTCCGCGGAGGTAGCCTGGATTGCTTCGTCGCTTCGCTCCTCGCAATGACGAGTGGAGAGATAACGCTCGCTACTGCCCTAGATATTTCTTCATCTCCGCGATCAGCCCGTCGCGCAATTCCGGGCGCTTCATGCCGTAGGCGATGTTGGCGCGCAGGAAGCCGGGCTTGGAACCGCAATCGTGGCGCTCGCCTTCGAACTCGACCCCGTAGAACTTCTGCGACTTGGCAAGCCCGATCATCGCGTCGGTCAATTGGATCTCGCCGCCGGCGCCGCGCTCCTGGGTCTCCAGGATCTTGAAGATCTCCGGCTGCAGGATGTAGCGGCCGGTGATCGAGAGATTGGAAGGCGCGGTGCCCTTGGCCGGCTTCTCGACCATGCCGTCGACCTCGAACATCTTCCCGTTGCGCTTGCCGACGCCGCAGATGCCATATTGATGGGTCAGGTGATCGGGCACCGCCTCGACCGCGACCAGATTGGATTTCTCGCCGAGCGAGGCCGCCATCTCGATCATCTGCTTCAGGCAGCCGGGCGTGTTGAGCACGAGCTCGTCCGGCAGCACGACGGCGAACGGCTCGTTGCCGACGATGTCGCGCGCGCACCAGACCGCGTGGCCGAGGCCGAGCGGCGCCTGCTGGCGGGTGAAGCTGACGGCGCCGGCTTCGGGCTGGTTCTGGGCCAGGATGTCCTGCTCCGCCTTTTTGCCGCGCGCGGCCAGCGTCGTGTCGAGCTCGAACATCCGGTCGAAATGGTCCTCGATGACGTTCTTGTTACGGCCCGTGACGAAGACGAAATGCTCGATGCCGGCCTCCCTCGCCTCATCATAGACGTATTGGATCAGCGGCTTGTCGACGATGGTCAGCATTTCCTTCGGCATTGCCTTGGTGGCGGGCAGGACGCGGGTGCCGAGGCCGGCGACTGGGAATACGGCTTTGCGAATCTTCATGTGATTGATCGAATACCTGGGAGCACATGGGAACGGAGCAATGCACCTTGCTAGCCTGTTTGCAGCCGCCAACAAAGGCGGATGTGGGGCCTCGCCCCGACAGACTTAAGAAAAAGGCCGTCACCAAAATTTCACCTTTGTTAAGTTATTGGCAACGCTAACCAGGCCTCCTGTGGCGGATTTCTCGGGCCGACGGGTGGGACATGATGCAATCAGTGGCAGCGCGGGCAGGCTTTGTGGCCGGAGCAACGATGATCGCGGCGGCCTTGCTGCTGCCGGCCAGCGCGCACGCCCAGGCGCAGAACGGCCTGTCCAATCTGTTCGGCGGCATCTTCTCGGGGCCCAACCCCGCTCCGTCACAAGCAGCGCCGAGCCCCGGCGGCTCACAGACCGGACCGTTGCCTTGGAGCGGCGAGGATGGCGCCTCCGGCCACCCGCTGATGACGGCCGCCGCGATCCGCGAGGCAGCCGGCAATTTCAGCAATTGCGTCGCGGCGATGTGGCCCGATGCTGCACGGCGTGGCATCACGCAGGACAACTTTCAGCGCTTCACCGCGGGGCTCTCGCCTGACCTGCGCATCATGGACCTCATGGACTCGCAGCCGGAGTTCACCAAGTCGATCTGGAACTATCTCGACATTCTCGTGAACGACAACCGTCTCGCCAAGGGCCGCGAGATCCTCGCCACGTACAAGGCGCAGTTCGACGCGACCGAAAGGGCCACCGGCGTCGACCGCTACATCATCGCCTCGATCTGGGGAATCGAGTCCAATTATTCGACGCAGATGGGTGATCGCAGCGTGCTGCAATCGACCGCGACACTCGCCTGCGTCGGCCGGCGCCAAGCCTATTTCAAGGACGAGTTCCTGTCCGCGCTGGAGATCCTCAATCGCGGCGATCTCAGGCCGGAGCAGCTGCGCGGCTCCTGGGCCGGCGCCTTCGGCCCGACGCAGTTCATGCCGACCGCCTTCAAGCGGTTCGCGGTGGATGGGGATGGCGACGGCAGGCGCGACGTCGTCGACAATCCCGCCGACCTGATTGCATCGACCGCCAACAATCTCAAGAAGGACGGCTGGCAGTCGGGCCAAACCTGGGGCTACGAGGTCGTGGTGCCCCGGGGCTTCAACTACATGCTGGCCGACCGCTCCAAGGCGATGCCGATCGCGCACTGGGAAAAGCTCGGGCTCAAGCGGGCGACAGGCCAGCCCTTCCCACATCCCTCGCAGAAGGCTTACCTGCTGGCGCCGGCCGGCGCCCAAGGGCCGGGCTTCCTGATGCTGCAGAACTACCGCGTCATCATGAAGTACAACCCGGCCGAGGCCTATGCGCTGGCGATCGGCCATTTCGCCGACCGCTTGCGCGGCGGGCAACCCTTCGTGCAGCCTTGGCCCCGCCAGGAGCGGGAGCTGTCGCGCACCGAGCGGCTGGAACTGCAGCAGCTCCTGGCGCAGCGCGGCTTCTACAAGGGCACCCCGGACGGGCAGTTCGGCGGCCAGACCCGTGAGGCGTTGCGCCACTTCCAGGCCTCGATCGGGGCGCCCGCGGACGGATTCGCTTCATCCGACATGCTGGACCGGCTCCGCGGGCGGTAAAATCGCGCGGAAAGTAACCCTGAACCGGATTTTCGGCAGGCCGGCTTGACGCCGCCAGCCGTTCTCCGGTGCATGGCAGAAGAATCCGCAAGAGAATCTGCCCGCTTGGCGCCTGATTCCGTTATTATATCGAGCTAAATTCGATCCCCCATTGCGCGTGCCCGAGATCGCATGTCGAAGAAGTCCCTGTTCAAGGCGCTGACCGAGACCGGCCCGTTGATCGCGCTGGGGACGGCGCTTGCGATCCTGGTCTCGATCGCAGCGCCAGCCTCTGCGCAATTCTTCAACTTCCCGGGCTTCGGCGGACCGCCGCAGCGCGCGGCGCCACCGCCGCCGAGGGGCGGCGGAGGTGGTGGCGGCTGGTTCGGCGGAGATTTCTTCGCACCGTTCCAACAGCCGCCGCCGCAAGCACCGCGCCAGGACTTTTCGCGCGCGCCGGCGCCGGCCAAGCGGGACACCATTCCTGAGAAGAACGTGCTGGTGATCGGCGACGCCATGGCCGACTGGCTCGCCTATGGCCTGGAAGACGCCTACGTCGAGCAGCCCGACATGGGCGTGATCCGCAAGCACAGGACGAATTCGGGCCTGATCAAGTACCAGCCAAGGGGTGAACCCTCCGACTGGGCGGCCGCGGCGAAGGGTATCCTCGAGACCGAAAGGCCTGATGTCATTGTCGTCATGCTCGGGCTCAACGACCGCGCCGCAATCCGCGAGCCCGCAGCCGACAAACCGGACAAGGCCACGGAAAAGGATAAAGAGAAGGACAAGAAGCACGACAGAGCGGCGCGCGCCAAGCAGCCGGCCAAACCCGGCGAGACGAAGCCGGGCGCCGAGAGTGCCGCCAAGCCGGACGACAAGCCTGCCGATGCCGATCTGCCGCAGGACGACGCCGACAATGCCGATACGCCGGCCGCAGCGCCGGAGAAGACGGCGCGCAACCCCAACGGGCTCTACGAATTCCGCGACGACCGCTGGGTCGAACTCTACGGCAAGAAGATCGAGGAGCTCGCCAACATCCTCAAGTCGAAAGGCGTGCCGGTGCTCTGGGTCGGCCTGCCTGCAGTTCGCGGCCCCAAGGGCACCGCGGACACGCTGTTCCTGAATTCGCTCTATCGCGAAGGCGCGGCCAAGGCCGGGATCACCTATGTCGACGTGTGGGACGGCTTTGTCGACGAAGCGGGGCGCTTCCTTCAGAAGGGCCCGGACTTCGAGGGTCAGATCCGTCAGCTCCGTAGCTCGGACGGCGTCTATTTCACCAAGGCCGGCGCGCGCAAGCTCGCGCACTTTGTCGAGCGTGAGATTACGCGCCTGCTCGCGGGCCGCTCCGGCCCGATCGCGCTGCCGAGCGAGCCAGCCACTCCCGATACCAGCGCCGAGCCGGGCAAGCCCGCGCCCCGGCCGCTGGCCGGGCCGATCGTGCCGCTGGTCGCAGCCTCGATCTCGACCGATCAATTGCTTGGCGGTCCCGGGACGCGTCCCGCTGCCGTCGATGCGCTCGCTGCGAAGACCATGGTGAAGGGTGAGCCGCTTGCGGCGCCTGCCGGCCGCGCTGACGATTACGCCTGGCCGCGCCGGGAAGTCGGCCGGGAGCAGGCCAAGGGCGATGCGCCCATGGCCGCAACGACGCCGGAGGGCGGCCCAGCTCAGGGTCCGCCGGGAGCGGCCGCCGCGGTCGCGCCGCCGAAGCTCGCGCCGAAAAAGCCGCCGATGCCGCCGCAGCAGCCCCAGCAGCAGCCTGCACAGGCCTCACCGTCATTTCGGGATTTCTTCGGCTTCGGTTCTCCGCAACCTCCCCCGCGTCAATTCGCGCCGCCGCCGGGACTGCGCAATCCAGCGCAAAGCCCTCCGATCCCGCGTCCGCCTGGCAACGTCGGGCGATCGGCGGAGATGTTCCGGTAATCGATCTCGTTCCCGGCGCGTCGCGAGACTCTTTGCGATATGCCGCAGAGCTGGGCTCCGCCGCCTTCCGGTTCAGCAAAGAATCGGCCCCGGGTGAACAGCGCATCACTGGGTGCTGCGCTGCTTCCGGGGCACGAGCAGGTGAGCTTTCCGGTCCGCCTTAATAGCGCCAGCGCTGTGGCGGGCGGCGGGCGGGCCGCGACATCAGGAGCGCCAGCGCGAAGCCGATGCCGCCGGCAACCAGCAGCGCGCCGAGCGGATTGTCCTGCACCTTCTGCGCGATAGCCTTCGAGCCGTCGCGGAAGGTATCGCCGCTGTTCTCGTAAGCGTCCTTGGCGTAGCTCGCCGCGGTGTCCGTGGCATCACGCACGGCATCCTTGGCCTGGCCGTAGAGATTCTGCACCGTGCCCGCGGCTTCCCGCGCCTTGCCCGACGCCTGTGTCTTCGCATCGCCTGCCATGTCTCCGACCGCGCCTTCGGCGCGCCCGGCGAATTCCTTGGCCGACCCAACAATCCGATCCGTGTCCATGATGATCCTCCTCGATGGTCAGCCGGGGTAACCGATCAGAAGCAGCCCAGTTCCACGTCGTTACGAAAGTGTAGGAGGCGTGCCCGGATAGAGCGAAAGCGCAGGCGGGGAACGGTCCTGCGCGAGGCGAGAGGCCGAGATCGATGGCTCTCACGCATTCCGCGCCATCAGCCCACCGTCGACCGGTATCACCGCGCCGGTGAGGAAGGACGCGGCCGGCAGGCACAGGTTCAGCGTCATATGCGCGACTTCCTCGGGATCGCCGTAACGGCCGAGCGCGGTGCGGCGCTTGGCGTAGATGGTCTTGTGCTCCTCCGAGATGCGGTCAGTGATCGCCGTGCGGATCGGGCCTGGACAAATGCAGTTGACCGTGATGCCCTCGCGGCCAAGCTCCACGGCGAGCGAGCGCGTGAGGCTCGCGACGCCGCCCTTCGCTGCCGAATACGGGCTGTGCAGCGCGGTGGCCCCGAGAGCCTCGGTCGAGGCAATGTTGACGATGCGCGGGCTTTTCGACTTGCGCAAGTGGGGCAGTGCAGCGCGGATGATGCGCGGATGCGCCGTCAGCATGACGGCAATGCTCCTGGCCCAGGCGTCCTCATAGGCCTCGTCGTCGATCGCGACACGCACGGAAATGCCGGCATTGTTGACGATGATATCGAGTGCGCCGAAATGCGCGGCGATATCGCCGACCACCTTCTTGATCTCGCCGCCGTCGGCGACATCGAGCTTCCACGCCCTGGCAGACGCACCGCTCGCCGCGATTTCCCTGGCGAGCGCATGCGCGCCTTGCTCGTCGTAATCGGTGACGGCGACGTTCGCGCCCTCGGCGGCGAACACGCGCGCGGTTGCGCGCCCCATGCCGCTGGCTGCGCCGGTGACGAGTACGGTCAGGCCCTTCACAGACCGGCTGAGTTCTTTGAAGTCGGACATGGGTCTCCTCGCGAGGTGCTTGTTCTTGTTATGATTGACAAGGCTGGCATCGATCCGCAGACAGGTCAAACAAGCAAGACAAAAGGGGAGGCCACGATGGCAAACGAGCTCGATTTCTCAGGCAAGCAGGTGCTGGTCATCGGCGGTTCCAGCGGCATCGGCAACGGCATCGCGCAGGCCTTTCGCGCGAGGGGCGCGCAGGTCGCGGTCTGCGGGACGCGCGCTCGCGCAACGGAATATTCTGCGGAGGAGGGCTCCGATCTCACGGGCCTTGCCTATGACCAGCTCGACGTCAGCAATGCCGGCGCGATCGAGACGTTCAGGCCGCCCTTCGATAAGCTCGATGTGCTCGTGCTCGCGCAGGGCGCGGTGCTCTATCGCCGCGGCGAGTTCGAGATGGCCGGCTTTCGCAAGGTGGTCGAGGTCAACCTGATGAGCCTGATGGCCTGCGCCACTCGTTTCCATTCCATGTTGCGGGATTCCAAGGGTTCGCTGATCATCGTGTCCTCGACCGCGGCCTATCATTCCACCATGGGCAATCCCGCCTACAACGCCTCCAAGACCGGTGCGGTCGGATTGACGCGGACGTTGGGCGAAGCCTGGGCCGAAGACGGCATCCGCGTCAACGGCATCGCCCCGGGGCTCGTCGACACCAAGATGACGAAGGTGACGACCGACAATCCGAAGCGGCTCGAAGGTGCGCTCGCGCGCATCCCGCTGCGGCGATTGGGCACGCCGGCCGACATGGCGGGCGCGGCACTGTTTCTGGCTTCGCCGCTGTCATCCTACATCATCGGCCAGACGCTGGTCGTCGATGGCGGGCTCATCTTGTAACGTGCCGGCCTTGTAGCGGGGATTGCGCGTCGCATCAGCCCGGTTGCGGCGCCGCGCTCACCGCGCCAGCCATTGCGCGACGTCCTTCTGCGAAGCTGCGCGCGCCTTGGCATCCATGCCGAGATGACCGCGCTCGGGCGCGGCGGCATCGCTGCTGCCGGCGTGAAGCGGCATGCTGGCGCGGTCGAAATCGTGATCGGCGCCGGGATAGACCACGATGCGCGCGAGGGCGCTGCGGCCGCGCGCGCCATCCACCATCTGACGGCAGGCCGGCGGCGGCGACACGTCGTCTGCGGCCCCGATCAGCACAAGCGTCGGCACCCGCGTGCTCCATCCCAAACCCGCCGAGATCCGGCAATCCGGATAGAACGCAACCGCGGCGCGGAAATCCGGACTGAGATCGCGCGCCGCGCTCTGCGGACGCACGGCCCAGAGCAGCGCGTTTGCCCCGTTCGCCCATCCGATCAGGCTGACGCGGTCGCGCGCCACCCAGCTCTGCTTCATCAGCCAGGCACGTGAGGCTGCGATGTCGGTGACGCGGTCGCGCCGCGCCTTGACGTGCATTTCCTTGACGCGACATTGCGGCCCGAGCTCGCGCGAGCCGTAACTGTCGGGCAGCAGCACGGCATTGCCGACCTTGAGCAGACGCTCGGCCCACGCCCGGTAGCGCGGCAACACGGGATCGGAGTGGCCGCCGAGGCCGCCGCAACCATGCAGCGCGATCACGGTCGGAAACGGCCCTGCGCCCTCGGGCTTGTAAAGCTGCGCATGGAGAATCCCGGACGCAATCGGAATGTCCACCGGCTGCGGTGCCGGCGCGGCCCACGCGGCCGACATCAGCAGCGCCAGGAACATGGCGGCCGGCGGCAGGCGCCGCGGACCCTGACGAAGCAGGCCCCGGAACCGGCCCCCCTTCACCCGAGGTATTATCAAGCGGAAACGATGGCAAGACATCATGAACCGGCGGATTTGACGGGCGGACAATCCACCCTATCTATGCTACATCCCGTCAACATCGTGCCCCTCCAAGGCCTTACGTGGAGAGAGGCCTTCCGCGGAGACTTTCGACCGTGCTGAACAAGTTCGGCCCCTCGGGCCATGGCGAAGCGCAGGTGCAGTATCTCGACGGCGATTTCCGCGTGATCTCGCCGGGGACGTTCGTGCGCTGCGCGATCACCGGGACGCGAATCCCGCTCGACGAGCTGAAGTACTGGAGCGTTGATTTGCAGGAGGCCTACGCTACGCCCGCCGCGGTGCTGCAGCGGCACTTTCCCGGGGCGCAGAAACAGTCGTGATGTCGTAGATTGGGCAAAGGCGCAACGCGCCATGCCCGCTCTCACGCGAAGACCAACACGAACAAGGGGGGCACGCTTCGCTTTGCCCGCTGTATGAGATCGAGGCCCCGGCATCGTTCAATTTCATCGAATCCTTCGGTCGTATGGAATCCATAGGATCGCTGCGATGAATGTGGTCTGAATGGCGAACGATGGATGGCGAGCCAAGCCGTCCGAAATCAGGGCCTCGAGAACCTTCGTTCGCGCGCCTTGTAGAGATGATCGCTGATCAATCTCCGGAGCGCGGCCGGATCATCGAAGTCGAGCCGGACGGCGAATGGCACGATGTCATCGGGCACTCCCGCGCCGCCGCGCAAGCGCGCCAGATCCTTCTCCGTCGTGACAAGTGTGAGCTGCTCGCGCCGCGCCTCCGCCGCGAGCGCAGCGAGCTCGTCGATCGAGAACATGTGGTGGTCGGCGAATGCGCGCGTATGGGCGACATCGATGCCGCTGGCGCGAAGGGTGCGGAAGAAGCGATCGGGATCGCCGATGCCGGCGAAGGCGAAGACCCGCTTGCCGATCAGCTGCGCGAGCGAAGTCGCATCGGGCTTCAGGCGGGCGCGCAGCTCGGGCTTGTTGCGCTTCGCAACCTCCGCGGCGACCTCGTTGGCGGCATTGCCGCCGCCGATCAGCACCAGCGCATCGGTGCGCGAAAGCTGGGCCTTCAGCGGCGCACGCAAGGGACCGGCGGGAAACACCTCGCCGTTACCGAGGCCGCGCTCGCTATCGATCACGATCAGCGAGACGTCCTTGAGCAGGCGCGGGTTCTGAAAACCGTCGTCCATCAGGATCACGGTGGCGCCTCGCGATTTCGCCAGCGCGACGCCATCGAGACGATCGCGCGCCACGACAACCGCGACGTCGCGCGCCATCATCAGGGGCTCGTCGCCGACCTCGGCCGCGGTATGTCGTGCACCATCGACCATCACCGGGCCCTCCAGGCGCCCGCCATAGCCGCGGCTGAGCACCACGGGCGTCTCGCCGAGCTCGCGAAGCAGCTTCGTCAGCGCAAGCACCGTCGGCGTCTTGCCGGCGCCTCCGACATGGTAGTTGCCGACGCAGATCACGGGAATGCCGGCGTCCACGCCTTGGCGCAGCATGCGCCATGCGGTGATGGCACCGTAGAGCGCGCCCAGGGGACGGAGGACAAGCGATAGCGGGGAACGTGGCCGGTACCAAAAGGCCGGCTCACGCATTGGCCGCCCCCATCTCGATCCGCAATTGCAGGAGATACGGCTCAAGCGCGATCATGGTGCGATCGAGCGCACCGCCGAGCTGCTCGACCACGTTGCCACCTGCGCGCTGCACCTTTTCGCGCACCGTCGGCTCGCCCAGCAGCAGGCCAAGCTGCTTGACCAGGGCCTCCTGCGTGTCGGCCTGCCGCGCCCCGCCACTGCTGTCGAGCGCTTCATATACGTCGCTGAAGTTGAAGACGTGCGGACCATGCACGACCGCGGCGCCAAGCTTGATCGCCTCGATCGGATTCTGGCCGCCATGGCGGACCAGCGATCCGCCCATGAACACGACTCCCGAGAGTCGATAGAACAGGCCGAGCTCGCCCATCGTGTCGGCAACATAGATGTCGGTCGTGGCCGTCGGCAGCTCCTCGCGCGATCGCAGGCTGGGCTTCAGGCCCGAGGCCGTGATCAGGCCTGCAATCGAGGAGCCGCGGTCCGGATGCCGCGGCACGATCACGGTGAGAAGTTGCGGGAAGAAACCGGAGAGGCTGCGATGCGCGGCGACCAGCATCTCGTCCTCGCCCGGATGGGTCGAGGCAGCGACGATGATCGGCCGCCCGCGCGTCATCGCCGCCAAGCGTTCGAGCTTGGCGGGATCGGCCGGGGGCGCCGGCACATCGAGCTTCAGATTGCCCGTGGTGACGACGTCGCGGCCGCCGAGCGCGGCAAAGCGCTCGGCATCGGTCTTCGACTGCGCAAGGCAAATGTCGAACCGCGACAGCAGTGCCGAGATGGTGCCGTGCATGCGCCGCCAGCGTGGGAAGGATCGCGGCGACATCCGTCCGTTGATCAGCACCATAGGCACCCGGCGCGCCGCGCCCGCGAGGATCAGGTTCGGCCACAGGTCGGATTCGATGAACAGCGCCAGGGAGGGTTTCCAGTGGTCGAGGAAACGCGCGACATAGCGCGGCGAATCGTACGGCACGTATTGATGGATGACGTCGGGCGGAAAGCGCTTTGCCACCACCGCCGCCGAGGTGACCGTGCCCGAGGTGAGCAGGATGCGCAGATTGAGATCGCGCAGTCGCTCGATCAGCGCCGCCGCGGCCAGAACCTCGCCGACGCTCGCGCCGTGGATCCAGACCAGCGGACCATGCGGCCGCACGTCCCGGGAAAGCCCCCGCCGTTCGCCGACGCGCGCGGGATCCTCCTTGCCCTGCTTCAGCCGCCGCTTGATCAGCGCAGGCGCGAGCGGGACCAGGCCGGTTGCCAGGCGCCGATACATCCGCAGCGTCATCGGCAGCGCAATGGGAAGCGACTTAGGCATCTTCCGGTCCCGGGCGGCCGAGCTGCGCGTAGGCGCGCCGGGTCGCCTCGTTCAGCGTGTCCTCCAGCTCCTGCCGCAACGCTTCCATCGTGGCGGCATCGGCATCCGGTGGAACATGGATTTCCTTGATGCCGACCAATGCGCCCCGCCCGAACGGCAAATTGATGGTGGTGCGATCCCAGTTCTTCAGCCGGACGAAGCGGCTGGTCGCCATCGCGAAAGGCATGATCGGCCGCCCCGATTCCCTTGCCAGCATAATAATGCCGAGCCCCGCCACGCGCGAGCGCTTGGGGACATCGGCGGTCAGCGCGACATTACAACCGGCCTGAAGCGTCCGCACCATTTCCTTGAAGGCGCCCACACCACCCTTGCGATGGAACGCCCCGCCATGGTCGCCGGAGCCGCGGATGGTGCCGATGCCGAGCCGTTCGGCGGCGATCGCATTGAACTCGCCGTCGCGATGGCGGGAGATCAGGACCTTGGCCCGATAGGAGGCCTTGTCCTGGTTCTTGATGAAGGGCGTGAGGAAATGCTGGCCGTGCCAGAACGCGAAAATGGCGGGGAGCTGCGGCTCGACGCGTCCATAGACATCAGCCGGATCGATCGTGAACTTGTTGGTCCGCCAGACCAGACGCAGATACTCGGCCGCCAGGACCCCGACGGCACGCTGAAACCAGCTGCTTCGCAGCGTATTGCGAAGCAGTTTTTTCAACGCGCCGGTTCTTGATTCGGGTCGAGCAGCCGATGCAGGTGGACGATGAAGTAGCGCATCTGCGCGTTGTCGACCGTGCTCTGCGCCTTGGCGCGCCAGGCCGCATGGGCGGCGGCATAGTTCGGATAGAGGCCGACGATATCGACGTCATCCAGATTCTTGAAGGTGTTGTGCTCGAGATCGACGAGCTCGCCGCCGATGACGAGATGAAGCAATTGTTGCGGGGCGCTATCTGGCATGGCTTCTGTTCCTAACGGGCTGCCCGGCAAAGCAGTGTTCGACAAGCACGACGGAAGCGCTTCAGGCCAAGGGACGGTTGCGAAAATGCGCGACAATGCCCGCATGACGATCGCGTCCCGCTGCCACCAGCACCCCGTGCGCCACTTCCCGGCGGTTATAGAGGATGGGTTCTCCGGAGAGGTCGCTCATTCTACCATCCGCTTCCTGCACGATCAAATCGGCCGCCGCAAGGTCCCAATCATGGCTGTTGCCCCCCGCAAAGGCCGCATCCAGCGCGCCATGGGCGACCCGACACAGACGTAGCGCGAGCGAGCCGATTCGCCGATGCAGCTTGATGTCGCCGAGTGACGGCTTCAGCCGCTCGACCAGCGGCTTCGGGCCAGCGACGCGGGCGAAGTCGAGTTCGGATCCGGCCGTCGCGCTGACCGGCTCGTCGTTGAGCGTCGTGCCCTGGCCGCGCACTGCAAAGAAGAATTCGTCGCTGGCCGGTGCGAACACCGCGGCAAGCACCGGCGAGGCGTCCTCCACCAGCGCGACGCTGACGCACCATTCGTCATGGCCCCCCAGATAATTGCGCGTGCCGTCGATGGGATCGACGATCCATGTCAGCCGCCGCGACAGCCGCGCAGCGTCGTCAGCGCTCTCTTCGGACAGCCAGCCATAGTCGGGAGTGGCCGTGCGAAGGCGCGCTTCGAGCAGGTCGTTGACGGCGATGTCGGCCTCCGACACCGGCGAGGATGCGCCCTTGGTCCACCTCCTCAGCTCGGTGCGGAACATCGAGTGCGCGAGCGCGCCCGCTTCCCTCACCGTGTCCTTCAGCAGCGCCGCATCGCGCGTCAGGATCTTCGGGTCCAGTACGTGCGCGTCAACGTCCGCCAAGCGTCAAACCCTCGATGCGCACCGTCGGCGCATTGATGCCGTACCGGAACTCGAGATTGTTCGCGGGCTGCATCGACTTGAAGATCTCGAACAAATGGCCGGCGATCGTCACCTCGCTGACGGGATAGGTGATCTCGCCGTTTTTGATCCAGAAGCCGGAGGCGCCCCGGCTGTAGTCGCCGGTGACGCCGTTGACGCCTGAACCGATCAGGTCGGTGACGTAGAAGCCCTGCTTGATGTCGGAGATCAGCTCGGCCGGCGTCGGCGTGCCAGGCTCGAGATGCAGATTGTACGGACCGGGCGAGGGCGAGGAGGAAACGCCGCGATGGGCGTGACCGGTGGTGGTGAGACCGAGTTCGCGTGCGGTGGCGCAATCGAGCAGCCAGGTCGTCAGCACGCCCTCGTCGACCAGCGCCGCCCTCTTCACTGCGACGCCTTCGGCATCGAAGGTCTGCGAGCGCAGGCCCCGCCGGCGCAGCGGATCATCGACGATGCGGATGTTCTTCGCGAACAACTGCTGGCCGAGCTTGTCCTTCAAGAAGCTCGTCTTGCGCGCGATCGAAGCGCCGTTGATGGCGCCGACCAGATGACCGACCAGCGAGCCTGCGACGCGCGGATCGAACACCACGGGCACCTTGCAGGTCTCGACCTTGCGCGGATTGTAGCGCGCCACGGTGCGCTCGCCGGCGGAACGGCCGACCACCTCCGGGGACAGCAGATCGGCGCCGTGCGGCGCCGAGGTGAAGTCGTAGTCGCGCTCCATGCTGGTGCCCTCGCCTGATATGGCGGTGGCCGAGATGCCCTGGCTGGAGCGCAGATAGGAGCCGTGGAAGCCGGTGGAGGTGACGAGCACCATGCCCCCGATGCCGGCGGATGCGGAAGCGCCGCCAGACTTGGTTACGCCCTTTACGCCGAGCGCCGCCGCTTCGGCCGCGAGCGCGCGACGCTCGAGCTCGGCGGTCGTGGGCAGATCGGGATCGAGCAGGTCGAGGTCAGGGAAGTCGCGCGCGAGCAGCGCGGGATCGGCGAGGCCGACATACTTGTCGTCGGGCGCGACACGCGCCATCGCGACCGCACGCTCGGCGAGCTTGGTCACGGCATCGCCGCTGACGTCGTTGGTGGAGACCACCGCCTGGCGCTGGCCGACCAGCACGCGCAGACCGACATCGTCACCCTCGGATCGCTCCGATTCCTCGACCCGGCCGTCGCGAACCTCGACGCCCTGCGAGACGCCCCGCACCGCGACCGCATCGGCCGCATCCGCACCGGCGCGCCTGGCCGCCTCGACCAGCCGCTGCGCGAGATCGGAAAGTGCGGACTGATCGAACAGGTCGCGATTGGCCTGCGACGTTTTTTGGGTCGAAGGCGTCGAGCTTGGTGAAGAGTTCACGAACGAAATCCTGTTGGGGCGGGGTTCGGGACCGGAACCCACAGATGTGCCCTGATCGCGTGGACTTCAAGCATTTTCAGCCCGCCAAAAGCTCAGATTCGCGACTTCGGCGCAACGTCTCGTCAATCATGCGCGCCAAGGTCTTGTCAATCATGAGTAGCAGTGACGGTAGGTTAACCAGCCTTTTTAAGCGGTTTCGGAAAGCGGCGCGATAAGGTCCTCGCATCGACCGGGAACATAATCCCGGCGGGGAGAACCAAGCCGTGAGGCGTCAAACAGCAACATGCGGGATCGCTCCCGCCGGGTCGAGCCGCTTCCTGCGGCTCGACCCTCTTTCCCTTCCGGTCCGCTTCGATGCGCATGATCCGCGCGCCGACGGATACACCAGGCAAATCGAGCTTCATCGCGAGCGTGTCGTGCTGCGCCGTGCCGTTCGCGGCATGCAGATGGCGATCAACGTGCGCGTCGCCGACTTCACCGGCGTCGCATTGCGTGGCAATGACGAAGCGCGGACGCTCGTGCTCGTGCATCGCGATCCCTCACTGTCCATCCCGCTGCTGGTCGGCGCCGATGCTGACGAGATCGCCGAGGCCTGGGCGATCTGGAGCGAGCTCTTCGCGCTGCCCCAGCTCGACGAAGGCGCTCGCAAGCCCGCAGCGCGCCGCCGCCGCGCCAACGCGATCCGCGCCCGGCGCCCGAAATTCTTGATGCGCCGGCGTGCCGGCATCGCCCGCGAGCTGTCCGTTCATCGCGGCGAGCGCGAGATCATCGCGCGGAATTGAGTTTGGTCTTGCAGGGTGGGTAGCCAAAGGCGTAACCCGCCTCTTCTGCTTCCGTCGATGGAAACAGTGGTGGATTGCGCTTGGCCAATCCGCCCTGCGCAATGCGCTACGCGGCCTGCATGACCGCATCCGCCAGCAATCCCGCGAACAGCAGCAGACCTGCATCGCGGTTCGACTTGAACAGGCGCAGGCACAGTTCGGGATCGTCGATCCTCAAGCGCATGATCTGCGATGCCAGATGTACGGCGAAGGCGGCAAGCCCGAGCCAGGCCGGCCAGCCTGCATCTCCAGAGGCCAGCGCGACACCGATCAGCATCACCGCGAGACCATAGAACAGGATCAGCGCCTGATGCGTATGCGCGCCGAAAAGGCGCGCGGTCGACTTGATGCCGATCAGCGAATCGTCCTCGGCGTCCTGATGTGCGTAGATCGTGTCGTAGCCGATTACCCAGGAAATGGCGCCGGCATAGAGCACGAGCGCGGTCAGGTCGATGCGTCCGAAGGTGACCGCGAACCCCATCAGGGCGCCCCAGGAAAAGGCGAGGCCAAGCACGATCTGCGGCCACCAGGTGATCCGCTTCATGAAGGGGTAGATCGCGACGATCAAAAGCGAGGCGATGCCGGTCAGAATCGCAAAGCGGTTGAACTGCAGCAACACCACGAGGCCGATCAGGGCTTGGGCGACCATGAAGACCAGCGCCTGTCTCGTGGTCACCTGCCCCGACGGCAGCGGTCGCGAGCGCGTGCGCTCGACCTTGTCGTCGAGATCGCGGTCGGTGATGTCGTTCCACGTGCAGCCCGCCCCGCGCATGACGAAGGCGCCGATGAAGAACAGCAAGATGGTGAGAGGCAGGTCGCGAACGTCGTGCGCCATGCCGGCGGCGAGCGCCGCCGACCACCAGCATGGCATCAAGAGAAGCCAGGAGCCGATCGGACGGTCGAAGCGGGACAAGCGCAGATAGGGCCGCGACCAGTGCGGCGCGATAGTATCGACCCAGTTGCCGGTGGAATCGGCAACGCGGGCGGATGAGTCGCTCATCGGGTCAGGACGTTTCCGTTGAGCGTATCGAAGGTGCTGCCGCCCTTCCTGCTGGCATTGGCTTCCGGCGCGGAGCCCGAGCCCAGCACCTCGCTCAGCGAGGGCCCGGCAGGACGCGCCTGTTGCTGCTGCATCTGCTGCGCAACGTTGCAGACCTTGGTCGCCATGGCCTCGGTGTTCTTGTGGCCGTCCTTCATCTGCGCGCCGATCTGCGGCGGGATTCCGCACTTCGCGGCGTTGGCCTCGATGTATTTGATCATCTTCACTTCAGCCTGGCTGAAGTTGCGGATCAGCTTGCAGGCCTCGTCGGGCGGTGCGCGGCGGTCGCTCGCAGCCTTGATCAGCTTGCCGCGCTTCTCGGCTTCCTCGCGCAGAGGAGCGAAGGCCTTCATGCAGTCATCGCCGGGACCAGCCTGCGTCGGCGGAGCCGCGCTGAAGGCGCCGGGGCCGCCGATTGGGGCGGCGCCGTTCACGGGAAAGGACGATTGCGGCGCCGCGCCGACTGAAGCGGTCGGTGCCGAACCGTTGACGGGGGGAAACGGGGAATTGGCGGCGGCCTGATTGGGCAGCGGCGCCGGGAACGCGCTTTGCGCATAAGCGCCGGAGGCCCCCACGGAGACCAGGGCAGCGATGATCGGAACCATCAGATGACGGATCATGAAGACAGTCTCTCCGGCAGGAGCTTACGGGACTCGGCGTCTTTCCAATTGAAGCGCAACCAGCGTGTTCGCGTTTTTACGATTCCCGCCGGGCCTTAACAACCCGTTGAATAGGGCAAGAGCGCGGCGCGGGGACGCATCAATTCGGCGATATTTACCCCCAGAAGCCCCGATTTCGGTTAAGAACGGCGCCAAGTCGGACCTTTGACGATGCCCTCCCACGATTTTCGCGCCCCCCGCCTGTTCGTCGACGCCCCCCTCGTGCAGGACGCCCGGGTGCCGCTCGACCGCGACCAGAGCAATTATCTGGGCAACGTGCTGCGGCTTGCCGCCGGAGCCGCGGTCCTGGCCTTCAACGGCCGCGACGGCGAATGGCAGGCCGCCATCGAGGGCCGCAAGCGGCCGGATGCCCTGGTGATCCTTCAGCAGACCCGGCCCCAGGACCGACTCGCCGACCTCACCTATGTCTTTGCCCCACTCAAGCATGCCCGACTGGACTACATGGTGCAGAAGGCCATCGAGATGGGGGCCGCCGCCCTGCGACCAGTCCTGACCCGGTTTACCCAGGCCTCCCGCGTCAATACCGAGCGCATGCGCGCCAATGTCGTCGAGGCCGCCGAGCAATGCGGGATCCTCAGCATCGCCGCCGTTGCCGAGCCGGTCCCGCTGGAGCGCTTCCTAAGCCAGCGCCCGGCGGGTCGCTTGCTGATCTTCTGCGATGAGGCGGCGGAGGTCCAAGATCCCGTTCAGAGCCTGCAAGGCGCCCGCGACGCCGCCGAAGGTATCGACGTGCTGATCGGCCCCGAAGGCGGCTTTGCCGAGGAAGAGCGGGCCCTGCTGCTGCGGCAGCCCAAGATCCTGCGGCTGGCGCTGGGCCCGCGGATCATGCGGGCCGACACCGCCGCAGTGGCCGCCCTGGCGCTGGTGCAGGCGGTGCTGGGCGATTGGCGCGGTGGTAGCGGCTAGATCGTTTCCCGCATCGCGCGGTGCAGGGTCTCGGACGGCAGTTCCCCGAAGGCTGCCCTGTAGCTCGCCGCAAACTCGCTCAGATGCCGGAAGCCATGTGCAATCGCGCAGGCCTTCACACTGCGCCGCGCCGGACCGCTGCGCAGTTGCTTGCGCACCGACCAGAGTCGCAGGATTCGGCTATAGCGGTGCGGGCTCATGCCGCAGATGGCCCGTGTCGCGCTCTGGAGAGTGCGAACGGACACGCCGACCTGGTTGGCGAGTTCGGTCGTCTTGTGCCAGACCGTCAGATCTTGCCGGATCAGCCTTTCCATCTCCCCGACGATCCGCCGATAGCCCTCCGTCGCGGACGACACAGGTCCGCCGCTTACGCCGGTGCAAAGCGCAGCTTCCATCGTGCCGAGCAGGGACTGCTCGACGGCCGTCAACGACATCGGCTGGTTCAGGAAGTCCGGGTCATGAGCCGCGATTTCCAGCGTGACAGAGATCAGACGGCGCAGCGAGACGAGTACTTCCGATGCCGGATTCACCAGATGATAGCCATCAGTCAGTTGCGCCCAGGGCTCGCGCTGGGGCGGAGCGAAATACACGACAGCCATCAGGCGGCCCTCAGGCTCATACACCACGCAATCAGAGGTACCCTTCAGAATGACGATAGAACTGCCCATCGGTTGGCCGTTGATGCGGGCCGAGGTCACGTTATCCATCGGCACGACGAAGGCGGCGGCACTGGTCAATTGATAGCCGCGAATGATCCGCGGAAAGGTTCTTACCAGAGACAGGGTCAGGCTCGGCAAGCTGAGCCGGGCCCGCATGATGGCCGTCGTCCCGACCGACAGCGGCATGCTGGACGCGCCGGCATATCTCTCGGTCTCGCCGAAATGGTCGATGTCATACGCCCTGAGCTCGAGGGACGACGAAGGCTTGAGTCCCTGGAAGGACATCAATAGGTCCGTGGCCAGATTTTGCGCTCCGTGGCGCGCAGTATCGAGATGGCCTTGATCCATGCCGTGCCGCTTACTTTGCCTTCTTTGCCGATGTGGCGCTCTTGGAGGCACGCAGATCATCCGGCCCGTTGATGCCGGCACGCTTGAGGTCGCGAAGCAGCTTCATCAGCAGCAGCATGTTGGTCTTCTGCAGTTCGTGGTTGTTTCCAAACCTGAATGCGTTCTGCTCGGTCACGATCAGCCCGGCTTTGGTCTCTTCAAGAATCTTCCGCCTCTTCAGGCCCGTCACGCGACGGCGAACCGTCTCGAGCGGAAGGCTGAGAAAGCGGGAGAGTGCCGCACGCGAGACCCCCTGCTTGATCACATCCGGCTCGACGGCATGAATGCTGGAGAATTTCTCGTCCAAGACGGGATCGTTCATTACATGGATGACATTCGCGTTCAGAACCGCATGAACGATAAGAAGATCCAGCGGATCAAACTCGTCGTAATGCCGGAACAACTCGCTCATCGAGAACAGCATATAGGCCAGCGTATGCCGCGAGACCGTCCGGATGATGTCTGAAGCATTGCGCATGAATCGGAACCAACATTGATGTTGTAAACGATGGCTATGGCGAACGGATCACCGGCCATACCCAAAATGAGTATGCGACGACTTGCCAGCGGTCTTCGATTTCTCATTGTGACGCTCGGCCTTGGGCGCAATCAGCCCTCGTTTGCCGACGCGTTCGCGAGGTGTGAATGCTGGATGTTCGGCGTCTCTGTCGAACCGATTGCCGCCATGACTTTGGTGCGCGAGCACGCATCCAAGCGTTTCGGCAGTGCGATCGGCCTCAAGGTGGCGATGAAAGAGATGGCTATGAACGAAGATGTTCTGTTGAGCGCGAGGCAGTTCGAGGCGCTGCGGCTCATCAAAACGTTTCTCCGACTCACAACCCCCCGCAGGAGGCAGAGGGTACTCGAACTCGCCGAGCACCTTGCGGAAGAAGCCGAATCCACCGCAACAGGGTCGGCGTTTGCCGCGACTGATGCATCATCCGCGGACCCGGCCAGAGACGTTCCCGTCCCGACCGAATGAAAAGCCGATCCTCTCTTCCGCCTCGCCTCGCAGCGAAACTCGACGCGAGGCAAGGTATCAAAATACCAGGAACGGAAGTCCAAACAGTGCCTATTTCATGCGCGGTCGGCAGTCCGGCGGCGCTCCCGACTTGTTAAGCGATTGATCCTTTGGAGGTCGAAACCGCTTCCGGGCCATGCTAAGGGGCTGCGCGAACCCGCTTGCCTGCCTTGCCCTGCCCGGTTCGCCGGGCCGATGGACCCGAGAGATGACCGCGACTGCCACCTCAAATGCTGCCGGCTCCGCCTGGGCGGAAACGCTGCTCTTGTCGTTCGCGCAGGCCGGCTATGTCAGGGCCGAGCCGGCGATCCTGCAACCGGCCGAGCTGTTCCTGGACCTCTCCGGCGAGGACATCCGCAAGAGCCTTTATCTCACCACCGACCTCTCCGGCGCAGAGCTCTGCCTGCGCCCGGACCTCACCATCCCGGTTGCGCGCGACTATCTCGCCTCTGGCCGTGCCGGCCAGCCGGCCGGGTTCAGCTATCTCGGCCCGGTGTTTCGCTACCGTAGCGGCCAGCCCTCCGAGTTCCTGCACGCCGGCATCGAATCGTTCGCCCGCCAGGACCGCGCCGCGGCCGATGCCGAGATGCTTGCGCTGGCGCTGGAGGCGACCGCCGCCTTCGGCGTCCGCGATGTGGAGATCCGCACCGGCGACGTCGCGCTGTTCAATGCGCTGCTCGACGCGCTCGACCTGTATCCGGTCTGGCGCCGCCGCCTGGTCAAGGATTTCAACCGCAAGGTCAGCCTGGAGCAGGATCTGGAGCGGCTGGCGGCCGCGACCACGGCGACCCGCAGCGAATACCAGGGCGTGCTGGCGGCGCTCGCCGGCTCCGACCGCAAGGCGGCACTCGCCTTCGTCACCGATCTGATGTCGATCGCCGGCACCACCAATGTTGGCGGCCGCACCACGGCCGAGATCGCCGATCGCTTCCTCGAGCAATCCACGCTGAAGGGCGGCGCCCTGCCGCGCGAGGCGATCGTCGTGCTCAAGCGCTTCTTGGGCGTTTCAGGCAATCCCGACGACGCGATCGCCGAGTTGCGCGCGCTGACCGCGGATGCAAAGCTCGATCTCGATGCTGCGATCGACCAGTTCGAGAGCCGCGTCGGCTTCATGGCCGCGCGTGGCATCGACGTGAAGCAAACGCGCTTTTCGACGGCGTTCGGGCGCGGCCTCGATTATTACACCGGCTTCGAGTTCGAGCTTCATCACAGGGGCAACGGCGCCGAGCCGCTCATCGCCGGCGGCCGCTATGACGGGCTGATGACCCAGCTCGGCTCCGCCGAGCCGATTCCCGCCGTCGGCTTCTCGGTCTGGGTTGACGCGCTGACGAAGATCGGCCGCAAGGTGGGAGCTTAAGTCATGAGCGCGCCATTCGTTCTGGCCGTTCCTTCCAAGGGCCGTTTGCAGGAGAACGCCGAGGCCTTTTTCGCCCGTGCGGGACTCAAGCTGTCGAAGGCCGGCGGCGCCCGCGACTACCGCGGCACGATTGCGGGCCTCGACAATGTCGAGGTCGCCTATCTCTCCGCGAGCGAAATCGCATCGCAATTGTCGCGCGGCTTCGCGCATCTCGGGGTCACCGGCGAGGATCTGGTGCGCGAGACCATCGCCGATGCCGACAGGCGCGTGTCGCTGATCGAGGGGCTCGGCTTCGGCTATGCCGACGTGGTCGTCGCGGTGCCGCAGGCCTGGATCGACGTCCGCACCATGGCCGACCTCGATGACGTCACCACCGGCTTCCGCGAGCAGCATCACATGCGGATGCGGGTCGCGACCAAGTTCGTCAATCTGACCCGTACGTTCTTCCAGACCCACGGCATCACCGATTACCGCATCGTCGAAAGCGCGGGCGCGACCGAAGGCGCACCGGCGGCTGGCAGCGCCGAGCTGATCGTCGATATCACCACGACCGGCGCGACGCTCGCCGCCAACGGCTTGCGGGTGCTCGACGACGGCGTGATCCTGCGCAGCCAGGCCAATCTCGTGGCGTCGAAGGATGCCGACTGGTCGCCGCAGGCGCGAGAGACAGCCCGTGTCATCCTCGATCACATCGCAGCGCGGGCGCGGGCCAACAAGTACCGCGAGGTCCGGACCCGCTTCCGGCAGTGCGATGCCGCCCTGCTGGGCGAGGCCCACAGCCGGTTCGGCGTCGAAGCTCCTTTTGGCGGACCGACTTCGTCAGGGATGCTGACGCTGCACTGCCCACCAGGGCAGCTTTATGCGCTGGCGACCTTCCTGCGGGAGCATGGCGCCGAGACCGTCTCGGTGGGATCGCTCGACTACGTGTTCGACCGGGAGAACCCGCTGTTCGCGAAGCTCGAGGCGTTTCTGGGACGTTGAGCCAGGTTCGTTCAGCATAGCGACAGCAAACGGCAGCTACCATATGCTGTTGAGAAGATCTAACACCTCTGGAACCTTGATCGATGACGCTGGGCTCTGACGTTTCCGGCATGACGACCACCGCAGCGAGCGCCGCAGCGAAGGGGCTGTCGATCGTCATCCCCGTCTACAACGAGGCGGCGGGTCTATCGGCCTTGCATCAGCGCATCTGCGATCTCGCCAAGACCCTGCGGCAACGCTATCGCCTCTCCTGCGAGGTCGTCTATGTCGACGATGGCAGCAAGGATGCGACGCTGGCGATCGCGCGATCGTTGCCCGCGGACGCGATCGATGTCCAGGTGGTGTCGCTGTCGCGCAATTTCGGCAAGGAGGCCGCGCTGATGGCGGGCCTCGACCATGCCCGGCTCGGTGCCGTCATGTTCATGGACGGTGACGGCCAGCACCCGCCGGCACTGGTCGAGCAGCTGGTGCGGCACTGGATCGACGACGGCTATGACGTCGTCTACACCGCCAAGGCGCATCGCGACAACGAGCCTTTCTTGCGGCGGGTCGCGGTGCACGGCTTCTACGCGCTGATCAATTGGGGTGCTCGCCAGAAGATTCCCGAGGACGCCGGCGATTTCCGCCTGCTGTCGCCGCGCGCGGTCGCTGCGCTCAGGCAGCTGCCGGAGCGCAACCGTTTCTTCAAGGGCCTCGCCAGCTGGATCGGCTTCCGCCAGATCCGCGTAGACTATGAACCCGCGGCGCGCGCCCATGGCGTCACCACCTTCAACGCCGCAAGCCTGCTCGGCCTCTCGATCGAGGGCCTGACCTCGTTCTCGGTGGCACCGCTGCGCTTCGCCAGCCTGTTCGGCGTCATTCTCGCCGGAGGTGCCTTCCTGTTCGGCCTTTCGATCCTCTGGGAGGTGCTCACGACCGGCAAGCAGGTGCCCGGCTATCCCTCGCTCGTGATCGGCCTGATGACCATCGGCGGCGTGCAGCTCATCATGATCGGCATCGTCGGCGAATATATCGGCAAGATCCTCTCCGAGCTGAAGGCGCGGCCGATCTACTTCGTCGCCGAACACAGCGAAAAGCACTCCGAGGCCGACAAGGCCCAGGACGCCTCAAGCCGGGACGCGGCGAGCAGGACGGCGGCCGAATGAGCGCGGCCGCGGACCTGCGGCGGATCTGGCTCTGCGCGGACGATTACGGCATCAGCCCGGGCGTCAATCGCGGCATCCGTGACCTGATCGAACGCGGCCGCCTCAACGCAACCTCGGTGATGATGGTGGGGCCGGCGATCGCACGCAGCGACGTCGAAGCGCTTCAATCCGCGGCCGAGACCAGCCCGCGCTGTGCGATCGGGTTGCATGTGACGCTGTCGGCGCCGTTCCGGCCATTGACGATGCACTTCCGTCCGCTCGACGGCGACATGTTCATGCCGTTCCCGAAGCTGCTGCGCGCGGGCCTCCTGCGGCGGCTCGACCGCGAATTCGTCCGCAACGAGGTCAAGTCGCAGCTGGCAGCCTTCATGGACGCGTTCGGGCGCGCACCCGATTTCGTCGACGGTCACCAGCACGTGCAGCTCTACCCGCAGGTGCGCGACGGCTTTGTCGATGCGGTCGTTGAGGCTGTGCCGAACGCCTGGGTGCGTCAGGGCGGCCGCGATCTACCGCTCAGGCAGCGGCTGGCGTCCCCCAAGGCTCTGGTGCTCGACAGTCTCAGCGCGCAATTCCGCCGCCGCGCCGGCAACGCAGGCCTCAGCTTCAATCCCGGCTTCGCCGGCGCCTATGATTTTACGCGCGCCGCCGATTTCGGCGCGCTGATGCGGCAGTTCCTGGAAGGCCTCCCCGACGGCGGTCTCGTGATGTGCCATCCCGGGTTCGTCGATGACGTCCTCGCCAGCCTCGACCCGATGACGGACGTGCGTGAACGCGAACATGCCTATCTCGCCGGCGACGCCTTCCCGCGCCTGCTGGCGGACAGCAAGGTGACATTGGGATGAGCCGGCGCAACGACAGCTTGTCGCATACGGAAATTTAATCCGGGCGACACTGTTGGGGCCATAATGGAACCCTACATCTCCTGCGCGCTTGGTTTGCGCGAAGGAGAGAGATCATGACGCCGCAGGAACGCCAGCTCGTCGACGACCTTTTTGACCGGCTTTCAAAGCTGGAAAATGCACCGCGCGATCCCGATGCGGTCGCCGCGATCTCCGATGGCCTGCGCAAGGCTCCCGGCGCCGTCTATGCGCTGGTGCAGACCACGCTGCTGCAGGACGAAGCGCTCAAGCGCGCGCATAATCGCATCCAGGAGCTCGAATCCGCTCAGGCGCCGGACCCTGCCCAGTCCGGCGGCTTCCTCGACACCATGCGCGATACGCTGTTCGGCGGGGCACCCTCACGTGGCTCGGTGCCGAACGTGCCGCCGCGCGAGCAGCGCCCGACATGGAATAGCGGCCAGGCGATGCAGCAGGCCCAGCCGGGCTACGGCGCGCCTTATGGCCAAGGTCCGGGACAAGGTTTTGGCGCCCCGCCCGCGGGCGGTGGCGGCGGCTCGTTCCTAGGTACGGCGGCGGCGGCCGCGGCCGGCGTCGTCGGCGGCTCGCTGCTGCTCTCCAGCATCCGCGGCATGATGGGTGGATCGCATCAACAGGGCTTTGGCGACAGCAATGCTCTCGGCGACCGCAGCGCTGGTGGGAGCCCCTGGGGCGGCGGCGGCGACCAGTCCGGCGGATCGCTGGCGCGCGATGCCGGCCTCAATGACATCGGCTCGAACCGCGATTCCCGCCAGGGCTTGTTCGATCAGGCGTCGAACGACGATCGGCACAACGACAACAACCAGAGCTACGACGATCACGACGACAACATGGACATGGCCGACGACGGCGATTTCGGCGACGACGACGGCGGCAGCGATTACGCGTGACGTCGCCCGATAGTGGCGCAAGCAAAGACGGCCGCCCAAGTGGCGGCCGTTTTCATTTCGAACCTCGCGCGATCACAACACCACGACCTTGGTGCCGACACTGACGCGGCCGTAGAGGTCGATGACGTCCTCGTTGCGCATGCGGATGCAGCCGGAGGAGACGTTGGTGCCGATGGTCCAGGGCTCGTTGGAGCCGTGAATGCGATAGAGCGTCGAGCCGAGATACATCGCGCGGGCGCCGAGCGGATTGTCCGGGCCGCCTTCCATGTGCCTGGGCAGATCGGGCCGGCGCGCGAGCATTTCGGCCGGCGGCGTCCATGCCGGCCATTCGCGCTTGGCCGTAATCGATTTCACGCCGGACCAGGTGAAGCCAGGACGGCCGACGCCGATGCCGTAGCGCATCGCCCTGCCGTTGCCCTCGACGAGGTAGAGGAACTTGTTCGGCGTGTCGACCACGATCGTGCCGGGACTTTCCTTGCCGTTATAGTCAACAAGTTGTTTCTCGAATTTCGGATCGAACGGACGCTGCCGCGGGTCGACGGCGTCCTGCTGCAGCGCGCCTTGCTGAATTGCGCCTTGCTGATATTCACCCTGCATCTGCGGCTCGCCCATCGGCGGCAGGCGGCGCTGATCGTAGTAAGCCGGCTGCTGCTGATATACCGGTCGCTCGGGCGCGTAAGCCGGACCGCGTCCGGGGCCGTCGCCGAACAGAAACTCGATGAAGCCGCCGCCCAGGTTCGAATTTGAAGCGACGCGCACCGGCGCTGGCGGCACCCGCGGCGCGTAGAGCACCGCAGGCGGATCGTTCGGCACGCTGTTGTCGAAGGCGCCGGCTTCGTTCACGCCGGCAATGAAGGTACAAGCGCTGCCGAGCAGCGCGACAGACATTTTTTTGAACATCGACGTACTCTGTACTGTTTCGTCTAGATCACACACCCCGTAGACGGTGCCTGGCTGATCGGCGCCCGCGACGTGGTCAATAAAAGGCAAAAGCCGTTTTGTTTGGTAAACGGAACGAGCGTTTGGATTCACCACGTCGCGAGCGACGGCGCAATTTGGCAATCAGCGTTTATTTTCCATGAACGTCGCGCGTCCATGGTTAATCGCCGCTTGCGCAGCGTCGCGCGAAGCCGCCGAGCGGTTCCGGCTGTGAACTTCGTGTTAAATCGCTTCTGCCTACAAAGACGCGTGAGTGAGGTGGGGGGAGTATCCTGATGGCTGTTCACCGCAAGCGTTTTCGTGTCGAGGATATCGTTGCTGGCGAGATGCCCGTTCTAGACGTGACTGAAGAGGTACTCCCGATGCATAGCGAGATCATGGCCGAGCTGCGTGCGATCCGCGCACAGATGGCGAAGGGCCTCGCCGCGGCTCCGCTGTCCGGCAGCGCAGCCATGGCGGCGATCGACGCCTCGACGGCTCACGAGCTCGCCGAAGCGCGTGCCATGCTCGACACCTACCGAGCGCAGATCGAGCAGTGCGAGAAGCTGAAGGTCGAGCTCGACCTCATCCACGACGCCATCGATCGCACCAAGCGCGAAATCGCAACGTTGCACGGCAAGAGCTTCGACGGCGGGGAGATGGCCAAGGTCAATGGCGAGCTCGGCGCGGTGGTCGGCGGCACCGAGCAGGCGACCCAGCAGATCCTCGAGGCCGCGGAATCGATCGACCAGGCCGCCAGCGCGATGTCCAAGGTCGACTCGGCCGATCAGCAGAAGCGGCTCGCCGACGACATCCAGGAACGCGTCATCTCGATCTTCGAAGCCTGCAACTTCCAGGACCTGACCGGCCAGCGCATCAGCAAGGTCATGAACACCATGAAGTTCATCGAGCAGCACATCAATGCGATGATGGACATCTGGGGCGGCGTCGACGCGATCAAGGCCCATGTGCCTGCGCAGGTCGACAACCGCAGCGACGACGAGAAGCTGCTCAATGGCCCGAAGCTCGCCGGCGACGTCGGCCACGCCTCGCAGGACGACATCGACGCGCTGTTCGACTGAGCGGTCGCGGATACGGAATGACGAGAAACAAAAACGCCGGTCCCAGGACCGGCGTTTTGCTTTGAGCGAAGCAATGACGAGGGGTTAGGCCGGAGGCCACCTCACGCCCGGGGCGCGCAGCGGACGTAGACCATGTTGCCGTAGCGGGTGGCGGCGTCCTTGTCGATGAAGCGGGTGATCAGGACGCGGCCGTCGAAGGAGATGATCTCGCGGTCCTGGTCGCCGGGGGTCGGACCGGCGGGACCGATGTAGTTCTTGCCGCTCGGAGAGCCCTTGAGCCGCAGTTCCTGCGGCGTCGCCTGGTCGGCGAGATGCATGATGACGCCGCCGGAGGAGCCGGCGGTGATCACGTAGGGGTTCTTGCATTGGGCGCGCGCGGCGGCTTCTGTGCGAGCACGGTCGGCGGGGTTCTGGAACGAGGCGAGGCCCCAGCGGCCGACGATCTCGTCGGCGCGGATGGTGGCGGGCATTTCCGGAGCCACGCCGGGCTCGGCTTCGGGCGGCGGCGGGGAGGACGTCAAGGACGGCAGGTTGAAGCCGCCGCCGCAGGCTCCCAGCAGCAGCGCCAGACAAGAGGCGGCGGCCAGATTGGCAACCGTGCGCGCGTGAGCCGAACTGATCATGGCATTCCCCCCGAACAAGACCATGGCCGCACCCCTCCCGCAGCCAAGCGCAAAACTGCTGCCGGAGCAATGACGTCCTTCTGTACGCCGACACCCCGAACGAGTTTCCAATGCCACCATCCTATATCCGCCTCAACAACCGCTTAACCACCTTTGCTTGACAGGATCGCGGCCAAGCCATATTTCCGGGCCCACTATTAGCACTCGGAAAGCCCGATTGCTAAGCGCGCCGTTCGATTCTCGATGAGAGGGTGGACGGAAGCGCCGCCCCACCGACTTCCACTATTTCCTAAGCGAGCCTCCAAAGGGAAACGTCATGGCTAAATCCAAATTTCGTCCGCTGCATGACCGTGTCGTGGTCAAACGTATCGACGCCGAGGAAAAGACCAAGGGCGGCATCATCATTCCCGACACTGCCAAGGAAAAGCCCTCCCAGGGCGAAATCGTCGCCGTCGGCCCCGGCGGCCGGGACGAGACTGGCAAGCTGATCCCGATCGACCTCAAGGTCGGCGACCGCGTGCTGTTCGGCAAGTGGTCGGGCACCGAGGTCAAGATCGACAACGAAGAGCTCCTGATCATGAAGGAGTCGGACATCATGGGCGTGCTGGCCTAGGGCCATTCGCCTGAACGGCCGCTGAATATCGTCTCGTCATGCCCGGGCAGAAGCGCGTCTTCGCGCTAGACGACCCGGGCGTCCAGCACGTTTCGCAACATGATGGATTGCCGGGTCAAGCCCGGCAATGACGAAGAAGAAGCGGCAAGACACATCACGAACACGAGGGATTGAGAGATGGCTGCCAAAGACGTCAAATTCTCCGGAGACGCGCGCGATCGCATGCTGCGCGGCGTCGACATTCTCGCCAACGCCGTCAAGGTGACGCTCGGCCCGAAGGGCCGCAACGTCGTCATCGAGAAGTCGTTCGGCGCGCCCCGCATCACCAAGGACGGCGTCACCGTCGCCAAGGAAATCGAGCTCGAGGACAAGTTCGAGAACATGGGCGCCCAGATGGTGCGTGAGGTCGCCTCCAAGACCAACGACCTCGCCGGCGACGGCACCACCACCGCGACCGTGCTGGCCCAGGCCATCGTGCGGGAGGGCGCCAAGGCAGTTGCGGCCGGCATGAACCCGATGGACCTCAAGCGCGGCATCGACTCCGCCGTCGCCGCCGTGATCAAGGACATCGAGAAGCGCGCCAAGCCGGTCGCCTCCTCTTCCGAGGTCGCCCAGGTCGGCACCATTTCGGCCAACGGCGATGCCGCCATCGGCAAGATGATCGCCCAGGCCATGCAGAAGGTCGGCAACGAGGGCGTCATCACCGTCGAGGAGAACAAGTCGCTCGAGACCGAGGTGGACATCGTCGAGGGCATGAAGTTCGACCGCGGCTATCTCTCACCCTACTTCGTCACCAACCCCGAGAAGATGACCGCCGAGTTCGAGGACGCCTACATCCTCCTGCATGAGAAGAAGCTCTCGGGCCTCCAGGCCATGCTGCCCGTGCTCGAAGCGGTGGTGCAGTCGGGCAAGCCGCTCGTCATCATCGCCGAGGACGTCGAGGGCGAGGCGCTGGCCACCCTGGTCGTCAACCGCCTGCGTGGCGGCCTCAAGGTCGCCGCCGTCAAGGCGCCGGGCTTCGGCGACCGCCGCAAGGCCATGCTGGAGGACATCGCGATCCTCACCGGCGGCCAGCTGATCTCCGAGGAGCTCGGCATCAAGCTCGAGAACGTCACGGTGAAGATGCTCGGCCGCGCCAAGAAGGTGGTGATCGACAAGGAGAACACCACGATCGTCAACGGCGCCGGCAAGAAGCCCGACATCGAGGCCCGGGTCGGCCAGATCAAGGCCCAGATCGAGGAGACCACCTCGGACTACGACCGCGAGAAGCTCCAGGAGCGCCTCGCCAAGCTCGCCGGCGGCGTCGCGGTGATCCGCGTCGGCGGCGCCACCGAGATCGAGGTCAAGGAGAAGAAGGACCGCGTCGAGGACGCGCTCAACGCCACCCGCGCCGCGGTGCAGGAAGGCATCGTCCCCGGCGGCGGCGTCGCGCTGCTCCGCGCCAAGAAGGCCGTGGGCCGTCTCACCAACGCCAATGACGACGTCCAGGCCGGCATCAACATCGTGCTGAAGGCGCTGGAAGCCCCGATCCGCCAGATCTCCGAGAACGCCGGCGTGGAGGGCTCGATCGTCGTCGGCAAGATCCTGGAGAACAAGTCCGAGACTTTCGGCTTCGACGCCCAGAACGAGGACTATGTCGACATGGTCGAGAAGGGCATCATCGATCCCGCCAAGGTGGTTCGCACCGCGCTGCAGGACGCCTCCTCCGTGGCCGGCCTCTTGGTGACCACCGAAGCCATGGTCGCCGAAACGCCGAAGAAGGACGCGCCGCCCGCCATGCCCGCCGGCGGCGGGATGGGTGGCTTCTAAGCCTCCACCCCACGACATTGATTGCGAAGGCCGCCTCCGGGCGGCCTTCTTTTTTGCCGACCTTCCCCTTTCGCTTTCCGATTCAACCAGCGGCCAAAACCCACTACGGTGGCGCGCCGATTCGATTGCGCGAGGATTTCATCGATGCGTGCGCTTCTGGTTTGTTCGACGGCCGTCGTGGCGGCCCTGCTCGCCGTTTGGCCGGATCGGGCCCCTGCCCAGATGAAGCTGTCGCCGAAGGCGACAGCACCGGGCGGAACCGAGACGCGCTATTTCACCTCGATCGACGGACTGATGGACGGCAATGCCGACGTGATCCTGAAAGAGACGCGCCAGGGCAAGAATGTCACCGCGGCGGTGCTCGATGTCTGTTACCCGATCGCCAGGAATTCCGACCGCAAGGACCGCTTCGTCGTCAATCTCCAGGTCGCGGGGCAGACGTTGACCGGAACGACGCAGAGCCTTGGCGAGAAGTCGCCGGTCAGCGTCAAGCTGACGCGCAAGCAGTCCGGCGACACGTTTGAATTCCGCGGCCAGATCTCGATCGGCCAGGCCGTGACCGAGGTCACATCGCCCGACAATTCCGACCTCAGCGAAAGGGAATTCCTGGACAACCAGACCTCCGACGACGGCATCACCTCCCAGCCGAAGGACTTCACGGACGTTTCTCCGGAAGCGATTGCGGTCAGGGTCAAGCTCGACGCTGCGACGGACTTCCTGAAGAGCCTGAAGGGCCAGGAGGTCGAGGTGACGCTGGCGAGCCTCAGCGTCGGCTGCGATGCACTGCGCGCGGGCGAGCAGACCATCAACATGTCGGTCGATCCAGAGCGTGCGGGCGCGCTGCTGGCCAAGTTCAAGGCGATGCCGGGCGTCACGGCGGCAGGTTGGACCGCGGGCATGACCGAGATGGACCGGACCATCCGCTTCCCCGCGGCGGACTGGCGCGAGGGCGACAAGATCAACAAAGCCAGGCTTGCGACTGCGGTGGCCAACGTGCTGAGCAGGACACTCGCCGCAAAGCCGGTCTCGCAGGACTTCGATCCCGCAACGGGCAAGCTCAAGCTGGTGTTCAAGCGGCCCAATCAGGATTTTCCGGCGCTCGAGCTCACCGACACGATCGAGGTCGCAGGGCTCGTATCGCCGGACAAGCCGGGCTCCACCGACAAGCTCATGCTCTGGATCGGCAGTCCCGCCACCACGACTGCCGACGAGAGCGGCGGCGCCAAACTCAATCTGTCCGACGACGCGAGCCTGGACGAAGAAGGCGATCTTCCCGAGGACAACGGGTCGATCGAGGCGCTTGCCCGGGAGCTGAAGGGCCAGCACTGGGACGCGGACAAGTCGGTGTGGAAGTGACGTAGTCTATTCCGGGGCGACGCCTCAGGCGTCGAACCCGGAAGGACCTGACGGTCAATTCCCCGTCGTGCGAAAACGCAGCGGTTTCGGGCCGATCAGCGTGAGCACGTCGCCTTGGCGCGTCCAGGTCTCGACGCTGCCGAGCGCTGCCAGGAGTTCGTCGTCGGCCCGGGCCCGGGCGGGCGGGCAGGAACGGTCCTGGATCTGCCCGGGAACGAAGATCACGGTGTTGCCGGCGACCGAGAACTGCCCCTTGCCGCCCTTGCACCAAAGCTCCAGCACAACCTCGCCGTGGTCGCCGATCTCGATGTTCGGTATCCGCTTCGAGCCGGCTTGCGGCAGCGCTTCCAGCGTCATTTCGGTACCGAACGGAAACCCCTCCTGGGCACGCGCGAATGTGGACATCGCGAGCATTGCAACCGCGGCACACATCAATCGTTTGAGCGAAACCATGAAACCCCTGGACCGACCTGATTCGCGGCACCTTCTATAAGACGGCCGCGTCCTTGAGAAGGTTCGCGCAGATGCAAAGATCCCCGCGAGGGGATCCTCGCGGGGATTTGCGTCGTCAGCGACATCGATCGCTACTTCAGCACCAGCTCCGTGAACGGCCAGACATAGGCCTGCAGCGTCACGAGCACGCCGACGAGGCACGCCAGCACGATCGAGTGCCAGAACACGAAGCGCAGGATAGTGCCCTCATGGCCGTACCAGTTGGTGGCGGTGGAGGCGACCACGATCGATTGCGCATCAATCATCTTGCCCATGACGCCGCCGGAGGAGTTCGCCGCCGCCATCAGCACCGGCGACAGGCCAAGCTGCTCGGAGGTGATCTTCTGCAGGTTTCCGAACAGCACGTTGGAGGCGGTGTCCGATCCCGTCAGCGCCACGCCGAGCCAGCCGAGCAGCGTGCCGAAGAAGGGATAGAGCACGCCGGTCGCCGCGAAGGCGAGGCCGAGCGTGGCGTCGACGCCGGACAGGCGCGTCAGCGTGCCTATCGCCAGCATCGCCGAGATCGTGATCAGCGAGATCGCGCACAGCCGGATGGTGCGGCCGTACTCGGCCGCCAGCTTGCCGGGACCGACCCCCATCAGGATGCCTGCGATGATCGCAGCGATCAGCATGCCCGTGCCGGTGAAGGACAAGTAGGTGAAGGCGAACACCGCACTCTCTTTCGTCGGGCCCGGCGCAACCGGCGGCATCTTGTTGATCATCTGGTGCAGCTCGGGCACGGGGTAGTTCCAGACGAAGATCGAGTTCGCCCACGCCTTGAAGCCACCGTTGCCCCAGATCAGCATCACGATGCAGACGATGATCCAAGGCAGCAGCGCGCTGAACAGCTCGCTCTGCGTCAGCGGCGTCTTGTCGAGCGGCCTTGCCGCCGCCATGGTGGCGGCCGATTCATCATTGCCGCGCAACGCCGGCGACAGCCAGAGCTGCTTCGGCTGCCACACCTTCAGGAACAGGATCAGTGCGCCCATCGAGATCAGCGACGCGCCGATGTCGACGATCCAGGGATTGATGTAGTTCGAGATCACGAATTGCGGGACGGCAAACGATATGCCGGTAACGAAGATCGCCGGCCAGACGTCCTTCATGCCCTTCCAGCCCGCGAATGCCCACACCACCCAGAACGGCACGATCAGCGAGAAGACCGGCAATTGCCGGCCGACCATCGCACCGAGGATGTAAGGATCGATCCCGGTGACGGAGGAGAGGCCCTGGATCGGCGTACCCAGAGCGCCATAGGCGACCGGGGCGGTGTTGGCGATCAGCGACAGGCCGGAAGCTGCGAGTGGCGAGAAGCCGAGACCGATCAGGACCGCGCCGGTGATCGCGACCGGCGTGCCGAAGCCCGAGGCGCCCTCGAAAAATGCGCCGAACGAGAAGGCGATCAGCAATAATTGCAGCCGCCGGTCCTCGGTGACACCACCGACCGCGCGCTTCAAAAGCTCGAAGCGCCCGGTGGCCACCGTCACCTGGTAGAGAAAGATGACGTTGAGAACGATCCAGCCGATGGGAAAGAAACCGGTCACGACGCCCAGCACCGAGGCGCGGATCGACATGTTCGCAGGCATGGTGAAGACGAAGATCGTGATCAGGTTGGCCACGATCACGGCAATAATGGCCGCGATATGCGCCTGGACGCGCCCGCTCGCGATCAGCACCAGCAACGTGACGACGGGCACCGCCGCCGCGATCGTCGACAGCACCGGGCTGTTCAGCGGATCATAGACTTGATTCCACATGGTCTTTCTCCCCACGCATGTTTGTGGCAGGCGGCCCGCGTGGAGAGCCGGTCCTGCTTGAAGCTGAAGCGATAAAGCCTGAGCTGGACGCAAATTCCTCGCGAACGCGGCGGTTCCCGCCCGCTCACAAGCTCGCGAAAATCCCTGAGCATCCACCCGCGCCGTCGAGCCCCATGCTAGGGTCGCCGGGTGCGACAATCCACCGCAAATTGTAGAGCTTGCGACTTTGGTCTAACCGCGCCCGTTTCCAACATTGCCTCAAGTCTTTGGCCCTGGGCCGCTATACACGCATTCCCCGAGGAGACCCTGCTCTGTGAAGAACATCAGCGCCACGCTCGCGATCGTCTGGCGAATCGCCGCCCCCTATTTCCGATCCGAGGACAAATGGGCCGGGCGCGGCCTGCTCGCCGCGGTGGTCGCGATGGAACTGGCACTGGTCGCGATCGATGTGCTGGTGAACCAGTGGCAGAACCGGTTCTACAGCGCGCTCCAGACCAGCGACTGGGACACCTTCGTGCGGGAGATCTGGATCTTTATCGCGCTCGCGTTCACCTATATCGCGCTCGCGGTCTACAAGCTTTACCTCAACCAGTGGCTCCAGATTCGCTGGCGGCAATGGCTCACGCGGCACTATCTCGGCGAATGGCTGCAGAATGCCACGCATTACCGCATGCAGCTCAAGGGCGATGCGGCCGACAACCCGGACCAGCGCATCACCGAGGACGTCAAGAACTTCGTCGAGCAGACGCTGAGCATCGGGCTCGGCCTGCTCTCGTCGATCGTGACGCTGTTCTCCTTCGTGATCATCCTCTGGGGCCTTTCAAACGCGGCACCGCTGCGCCTGTTCGGCACCGATGTCATGA
Organism: Bradyrhizobium sp. Leaf396; assembly: GCF_001424605.1. Taxonomy (NCBI): domain Bacteria; kingdom Pseudomonadati; phylum Pseudomonadota; class Alphaproteobacteria; order Hyphomicrobiales; family Nitrobacteraceae; genus Bradyrhizobium; species Bradyrhizobium sp. Leaf396. The sequence goes on along the minus strand of NZ_LMQJ01000023.1, from coordinate 363,634 downwards.
TTCCCGGCTATCTGTGCTGGGGCGCGTTGATCTACGCGATCTTCGGCACCGCGCTGACGCATTGGATCGGCGCACCGCTGGTCAACCTCAACTTCGAACAGCAACGCTATGAGGCTGACTTCCGCTTCAATCTCGTCCGCGTCCGCGAGAATTCCGAGCAGATCGCGCTGCTCAACGGCGAAGGCGCCGAACGTGCCCGCCTGCTCGATCGTTTCGGCTTCGTGATCGCCAACTGGTACGCCATCATGAGCCGGACCAAACGCCTCACCGCGTTCACGGCCAGCTATCAGCAGGCCGCCGTGATCTTTCCCTACGTGCTGGTGGCCCCGGCCTTCTTCGCCAAGAAGATCCAGCTTGGCGACATGATGCAGACCGCATCCGCCTTTTCCAGCGTACAGGGCGCCTTGTCGTTCTTCGTCACGGCTTACCGGTCGCTGGCGGAGTGGCGGTCGATCGTTGCGCGCCTCGATGGCTTTGAAATGTCGGTCGATTCGGCCGCGAACCTGCCGCTCCATGAGCCTGCGATCGCGCTGGAAGTCGCCGGCAGCAGCGGCCATATCGAGCTTGAGCAGCTCTGCGTGAACCTGCCCAACGGCACGCCGCTGGTCGCCGCCAAGGGCTTCGCCATTCAGACGTCGGAGCGCGTGTTGGTGACCGGACCGTCGGGCTCCGGCAAGTCGACGTTGTTCCGGGCCATCGCCGGAGTTTGGCCGTTCGGCACAGGCACGGTCGTCATCCCGGAAAAGGCAAAGCTGATGATGCTGCCGCAGCGGCCCTATTTTCCAGTCGGCATGTTGCGCGACGCCGTGGTCTATCCGGCAGCACCCGGCGCGTTCGCCCCAGCGCAAGTGCGCGACGCGTTGGTCGCGGTCGGGCTGCCGGGCCTCGCAGAGCGGCTTGAAGAGGAGGGTCACTGGAATCGGATGCTGTCGCTCGGCGAGCAGCAGCGCCTTGGGCTTGCGCGCGCGCTGCTGCACATGCCGGACTATCTGTTCCTGGATGAGGCGACCGCCTCGCTGGACGAGCCCTCCGAGGCGCGGCTTTACCGGCTGCTGGCGGAGAAGCTGCCGCAGGCCACCATCGTCTCGATCGGCCACCGCTCGACGCTCGACGCCTTCCACACGCGCAAGGTAGCGCTGGTGAAAGATGGCACAATCCATGTCCTCGGCGGTGAACGGGCTGCAGCGGAGCCGAGCGCGGCGCGCTGAGGCGGAGCGCAAGCCGCATCTGTTCTCCTCCGAATTGAAGCCAAGTCCCTCCCGGCGAGAAGGCGCTCGGTGGCTGTTCGCTGCCGCTGCTGCTTCGCCATGGCCGGCCTCGTCCCGGCCATCTGCGCGCTCGTTGTGCGGCGCTGCCAAGGACGTGGATGCCCGGGCCAAGCCCGGGCATGACTTTCGTGAAGAGACCGCAGCCAAAGCAAAAGGGCGGCAGGTTGCCCTGCCGCCCTCGCCAAGTCGCTTGGAAGAAACTTACTTCAGGTTGGTCATCGCCGTCAGATCGAACGAGAGCTTGGCGATGCCGGTCGCGCCGCACCACTTGGAGCCGGCTCCGCCGGGGTTGATCGGGGTCGCATTGGTCGTTCCGCCGGCGGTATAGTCGCTGGTGAAGGCATTGCAATCACCCCTGCTCAGGTCGGTGTCGGAGTAACGGAGATCCAACGTCATGACCTTGTAGGTGAAGCCGACACCGATATTCCAGGTGTTGTAGTCGGCATATTTGATGCCGTTCGGGAACGGGCCGCCACCCAGCGGGCTGGCAATGCCCGTGCCATAGAACGAATCGGAGGTGCCGAACCACTGACGGCCGAACTCGCCGGACACGTACATCCCGACGCCGCTCGCGCCGAAGGTGGTGCTCGGCGCTATCCATTTGGCCGTGACCGAAGTGTAGTTGCCCCAAGCCCCGGTGTTGAGGAAGTTCGGCGAATAGAACTCGCTGATGCCGAATGCCCAATTGTCATTCACCGTGTAGGTCATCTTGCCGTAGACTTCGAAGAAGCTGACGTCCCTCTTCATGACGTTGCCGTTGAGCAGGGCGTTGGCGGCACACTCGGCGCTGAGCGGATTGCCGGCGGTGTCGGTTGCTGCGCCGTAATAGCAGGTCCCACCCGGATACAGGTAACCCCAGACGCCGATGTCGAAGGCGAACGCACCGAAGGTCGGGCGAATACCGCCGTAGACATCGATCTCGGCCGCCGCGCGGTTCGGGAAGGAGATGCTCTCACCGGCGAGGCCGATATAGAGCTGGAGATCCTTGGTGACGTTGTAGCGCGGCTCGAAATAGGCGGCGACCGACGGTTTGTGGTTCGACTGGGTGATGCCGCGGAAGACGTAGTTGCTCATGATCGCGCCGCCGAAGGCGATATCCCAAGGGTCGAAGGCCGGGGGCGGCGGGGCCTTCAGCGCCTTCACACGCAAATCCGCCGCGAAAGCCGAACCCGTCGTCACCATTGCCAGCGCCGTTGCCAACAAAGCCACTTTTTTCATTTCGATCCCCATCGCCAGTTCTTACTCGGTCGGATCCCGGAAGCCCCCCGGGGGCATACGACCCATCTGCAAAATTGCGTGACTGCGACAATTTGAATTGAGGGGCGTGAACCGAGAAGCAAAAAGGGCGGGCATCTGCCGACTTTTTGGGCGTTTTGACGGTTTCACGAAAGGTTGTCCGCCTGTGTGGCTTCTTGATCACATTATTTGCATTCCAAAGTGCAGAGGAGCCCCGTGTTAGTCCGGACGTCGTTGGCCGGCGTGATCCCAGGGCCACGAATCAGATCGCGCGGAGGAACGCGGCGGTCCACCCTGCTTGCAACGATGCAAAAAGGCCGCAGCGCCCGGCGCTGCGGCCTTCTGTTCTTCCAAGGGGATGGAAAGTCCGACCCTACCCCTGACCCTCGGCAGCCGCCGCCGGCTCCGCAGAAGGCGAAGGCATCGCCCAGCTAGTCTCGGCGGCAGGCTCGGCAGCCGGAGCTTCCGCCGGTGCTGACGGCTTCGGAGCAGGAGCTGCCTTCGCCTTCTTCGGTGCCGCTTTCCTTGCGGCTTTCTTGGGTGCGGCCTTCCTGGCCGACTTTGCCGCGCCCTTCTTGGCGGCTTTCTTCGGGGCGGCCTTCTTGGCAGATTTCTTTGCAGTCTTCTTCGTGGCTTTCTTAGCCGACCTTTTCGCGGACTTCTTGGCTGCTTTCTTGGTTGCTTTCTTGGCCGCTACAGCCTTCTTGGCCTTTCTGGCCTTCTTGCTTTTCTTCTTCTTCGCTTTCGCCATCGTGGTCCTCCTGTTGCCGCCGAACAATGGTCGATCGGGCGTCTTCAGTCGTCACCTCGGGAGGAAGGCTCAGGCTCTGAAAGCTCAAACCTGCGCGTTCAGTGCCGGCCGCGACCCGCCCGTAGCCCAATCGAGAAGCTCAATCGTGTGTACGACCGGAACTGACGTGCCACTGGCAATCTGCACCATGCAGCCGATATTGCCCGCGGCAATCATATCCGGCTTGACGCTCACGATGTTGGCGACCTTGCGATCGCGCAACCGACCCGCAAGCTCAGGCTGGAGAATGTTGTAGGTCCCCGCCGAACCGCAACACAAATGGCTCTCCGGCACATCTTTCACCACGAATCCATTCTTGGAAAGCAATTCTTTCGGAAGGCTCGTGATTTTCTGCCCGTGCTGCAACGAACACGCCGAGTGATAAGCGACGACGATGTTCTCCTGCCGCGCGGCGGTCGAGAGTTCGAGGCCGGCGACGTATTCGGTGATGTCCTTGGCGAGCGACGACACCTTGGCCGCATCGGCCGCGAAGGCGGCCTCCTCGCGCAGGAGATAGCCATAATCCTTGATGACCGTGCCGCAGCCTGAGGTCGTCACGAGGATGGCATCGAGCCCCTCGCCGGCCGCTTCCTTCCGCCATGCCGCGACATTGGCGCGAGCTCGCGCCAAGGCATCCTGGTCGTCGCCGAGGTGATGGGTCAGCGCGCCGCAGCACTGCTCGTCCCTGACAAGGACAACCTCGATGCCGTGGCGCGTCAGCAGATTGATGGCGGCCTGATTGATGCGCGGCGCCAGCACCTGCTGGGCGCAACCCTGGAGCAGCGCCACACGTCCGCGCTTCTTGCCGAGCGCTGCGAACACGCTGCCTGCAGCAGGCCCTGCCGGTGGCAGCCGATTCGGCGCCAGCGCCAGCATCGCCTTGATGCGGTGGATCAATCCGGGTGTGGCCGAAGGCCGGGGCGTCGGCAACAAGACGCCCAGCGGACGGGCGAGCCGCGCCAGCCACATGCTGAGGCGGAAGCGCTGCGGATCCGGGAGCACGAAGGCCAGCACGCGGCGCAGCAGCCGCTCGGTCAAGGGCCGCTGATAGCGCTGCTCGATGCGGACCCTGGCCTGGTCGACGAGATGCATGTAGTTCACGCCCGAGGGGCAGGTCGTCATGCAGGCAAGGCACGACAGGCAGCGGTCGATGTGCTTGACCACCTCGGCCGTCGGCGCCTGGTCCTTTTCCAGCATCTCCTTGATCAGGTAGATGCGGCCGCGGGGGCTATCGAGCTCGTCCCCGAGCAACACATAGGTCGGACAGGTCGCGGTGCAGAAGCCGCAATGGACGCAAGCACGCAGGATCTTGTCGGCTTCCGCGATCTCGGGGTCGGCGAGCTGCGCCAGTGAGAATTCGGTCTTCATGCCGTAGCGCCCCGGCTCAAGCGTCCCCGGTTGAGAATGGCCTTCGGATCGAAGCTGGCGCGCACCCTCTCGCTCAGCGCGGCGATGCCCGGCTCTTGCGGATGAAATACATCGACGTCGCGCCTGACCTCCTCTTCCGCCCGGATCAGCGTGGCATGTCCTCCGGCCGCACTCACGCGTGCGCGCACGACCGGGGCATGGGCATCCGACTTCGGCGGCAATGCCGCCCAGATCAGCCCGCCGCCCCAATCGTAGATCAAATCGCCCCCCGTCTCGCGGGCCAGTTGGGTGCCGAGTGCCGCGCCCGAGGCCGGCGGGCAGACGATCCGCCACACCGGCCAGGCGCCGAGCGCGCCGGTCGCCGCGAACGGCAGCACATCGCGGATCGTGGTCCACAGCGCCGCAGATGCGCCATCCTCGACCAGGGTCGCGGTCCCGAACGACACCAGCAGTTCGCGCAGCGATCCGGCGCGGTGCGCGACAGACGCCATGATCCCTTCGAGCCGCAGCACGGTCAGCGGCTCGCCCTCACCCGCGACGTCGCCTAGCCCCTCGACCTTGGCCCGGAGTTCCGATTTCGGCAGATGCGCGGCACCGGAGACGTCGAAGGGCGAGCCCAGCGCCACGGTCATGGCCTTGTTGGCGGCGGCATCATCCATCCCACGCAGCAGCAGCGTCCGCTCGGCTTCCGGCTTCGGCATCACCTTGAGCGTAACCTCCGTCATCACCGACAGCGTGCCCCAGGAACCGGCGAGAAGCTTGCAGAGGTCGTAGCCGGTGACGTTCTTCACCACCTTGCCGCCAGTCTTGAAGCTGTCGCCAAAGCCGGAGACGGCGTGCGCCCCGAGCAGGTGATCGCGCGCGCCCCCGGCCCTGATCCGCCGTGGACCGGCAAGCCCGGCCGCGATCATGCCGCCGATAGTGCCTGACATGGGCGTGCCGAGCAGCGGAGCGGTGTTCATCGGCTCAAAGGCGAATTGCTGGTTCTTGGCATCGATCAGCGACTGCACGTCGCCCAGCGGCGCACCGGCTTGGAGCGTGACGATCAGCTCATTTGGCTCGTAGGACGTGACGGCATTCAAGGCCGAGACGTCGAGCACGGCATTGGTCGCCATCGCGTGGCCGATGCTGCGCTTACTGCCATGGCCTATGATCTCGAGCGGCTGCTCGTTCGCAATCGCCGCGCGTACCACCTCTTCAACGTCTTTGGCGTCTCTGACTCTGAGCGTATCCACGGGAAAAGCCGGTAGCGAAGTTTGCGAGGGAAAGCAATTCGTTCAGCGCAGACTAGAACCGCGGAATGTCCGGGAACGCCAGCTTGCCCGCGTGCACATGCATGCGACCGAGCTCGGCGCAGCGGTGCAGGGTCGGGAACACCTTTCCGGGATTGAGCAGGCCCTGTGAGTCGAAGGCGCATTTCAGCCGCTGCTGCTGGTTTAGGTCGATCTCGCTGAACATGTCGGGCATGAGGTCGCGTTTCTCGATGCCGACGCCGTGTTCGCCCGTGAGCACGCCGCCGAACTCGACGCAGGCGCGCAGGATGTCGGCGCCGAAGGCTTCAGCGCGCTCGATCTCGCCGGGCTTGTTGGCGTCGTAGAGGATGAGAGGGTGCAGATTGCCGTCGCCGGCGTGGAACACGTTGGCGCAGCCGAGCTGGTATTTTTCCGAGAGCTCGCGGATGCGCGCCAGCGCCTTGGGCAGCGCGCCGCGGGGAATCGTGCCGTCCATGCAGAGATAATCGGGCGAGATGCGGCCCACGGCCGGGAATGCGGCCTTGCGGCCCGCCCAGAACAGGTTGCGTTCGGCCTCCGACGTCGAAATCCGGCAGGTGGTGGAGCCGCACGCATTGGCGATGGCCTCGACGCGCGCGATCAGCTCGTCGACCTCGATCTTGGGGCCGTCGAGTTCAATGATGAGGAGCGCTTCGACGTCGAGCGGATAGCCGGCATGCACGAAGGCCTCCGCGGCGTGGATCGCCGGCTTGTCCATCATTTCCATGCCGCCCGGAATGATGCCGGCGCCGATGATGCGCGCCACGCATTCGCCGGCGGCCTCGACCTCGGCGAAGCCGACCATCAATGCGCGTGCCGTCTCGGGCTTCTGCAGGATGCGCACCGTGATCTCTGTGATGACGCCGAGCAGACCTTCGGAGCCCGTGATGACACCCATCAGGTCGTAGCCGGGGTTCTCGGCCGACTTGCCGCCGATGCGCAGGATCTCGCCGCTCATCAGCACAATCTCGCAGCCCAGCACGTTGTTGGTGGTCATGCCGTATTTCAGGCAATGCACGCCGCCGGAATTCTCCGCGACATTGCCGCCGATCGAGCAGGCGATCTGGGAGGACGGATCGGGCGCATAATAGAAGCCGGCATGAGCGACGGCTTGGCTGATCGCCAGATTGGTGACGCCGGGCTCGGTGACGACGACGCGGTTGTCGAAATCGATCTCGCGGATGCGCTTGAACTTGCCAAGCCCCAACAGCACGCCGTCCTCGAGCGGCAGCGCGCCGCCCGAGAGCGAGGTGCCGGAGCCGCGCGGCACCACCTTGATGCTCTGCTCTGCACAATATTTCAGGACGAGCGAGACCTGCTCCGTCGTATCCGGCAGCACCACGACCATCGGCGGCTGCCGGTAGGCGGTCAGCCCGTCGGACTCGTAGGCCCGCATCTCGGCAGCACTGTCGATCACGCCTTCCCCGGGCACGATCGCACGCAACGCAGCAATGATTTCCGCGCGCCGCGCGAGCACGGCCTGGTCGCTGGCAGGCATCATGATGGCCATATCAAGTCCTTCATGGCATATCGTTCCGGCTGACGCCGTACGATCGATTTGTCGCGACAAATCAATCACGTCCGCGCCCGTTTGGGTAGGCCATCCGAAAGTCGCAGCGACGATGTTCCGCGAGTTCGCTCTGGGACAAGTAGGAAATCGTGAAACCTGTCATGGTTTGGTGGCTTGTCCAAGCCGAGCAGGCCTGCCAAAAGCGGCAGGTCGGCGATTGTCGATCAGGCAAGAGACTGACCAGAGCCACCAGGGAAGAGACGAAGAGCACCCGATGACAAAACTGACTTTTGGCGCACTGACGATCCTCACCGCGATTGCCACCGCTCCCGCCGCGATGGCGCAGGATGTCGCGGCCGGCAAGACATCGTTCAACAAGTGCCTGGCCTGCCACGCGATCGGCGAAGGCGCCAAGAACAAGGTCGGCCCCGAGCTCAATGGCCTCAAGGGCCGCAAGTCGGGCACCGTTGAGGGCTACAACTACACGGACGCGAACAAGAATTCCGGCATCACCTGGGACGAGGCGACGTTCAAGGAATACATCAAGGACCCCAAGGCCAAGATCCCCGGCACAAAGATGGCGTTCGCCGGCATCAAGAACGAGACCGAGATCGCCAATCTCTGGGCCTTCATCGCCCAGTACGACAAGGACGGGAAGATCAAGCAGTAAGCGCGCAAAACGCGGCCGCTGACATCGCTTGATAACGGGTTCAGTCGGCGGCCGCCTGCGCCGGAACGATCTTGCCGATCATGGTCTCGATCTCCGCCTTCACAAGATCCGGCACGGCGTTCTGCACCATGTGGCCGAGACCGGGACGTACGATCAGCTTCGCATTCGGCACCATGGCCGCGAACGGGCGCGCATGGATGTTGGTCGATACCGTCTTGTCGGGCTCGCCGGCGATGATCGTCACCGGCGCGGAAATCTCGCCATAGCGCGCGACTTGCGCGGCGACGGCCTCCTTCAGCGTCACCAGATCATGGGCGTTGGCGATGAATTCGCGGGGGCGCAGCAGCAGCGGCGTCGCGGAGTCCTTGACGAAGCCATCCGGCATGGTTTGCGGCAGGAAGACATTGCGCGCGCCGGATTCAGCGAGAACATAGCCGAGCGGCAGCGTGATGGTGTAGGCGAGCAGCGGACCGATCACGGGCGTTGCGATGATCTCGTTGTAGCGGCCGACGCCGCCGCGCCAGGGATGAGTGACGGGCGCGAGCATCACAAGACCGGCAACGCGGTGCGGATGATCGAGCGCGATCCGCGCGCCGAGAGCACCGCTCCAGGAATGCACCACGAAGACCGCGCGATCGATCCCGAGCTTATGAAGCGCCTCGTCGATCATCCGCGCCTGGATCTGCGGTGTCGAATCCTGCCGGCGCGCCCGCGAGCTCCAGCCATGGCCGGGGCGGTCGATCAGAACAACGCGCCGGTCCTCCGCGAGGATATCGCCGAGCGGCCGCCGCATCGCTTCGAGATTGGAACTCGCGCCGTGCAGCATCACGACCGGCAGGCCGGCCTCACGCGGGCCGAGATCGACGACGTGCAGCGTCGCGCCGTCGACTTCGATCATCCGGCCCTGCGGCGGAAAGGCGCGTTGCACGGCGACGATTCCCACCTGCGTGACCAGGGCCAGCAGAACCAGCGCCGTCACGGCTGACATCACGATCATCGAGCGAATCCGGGTGATCCTGGGCACAGGGCAGTTACGAGAGCGATCGGACGGCAGTTTCGCCGCCGGCCTTTTTCGCTTCCACTGTAAATGCCGGGGCTGTGGATATGTGCATAATTCAAAACGAAAAAACTCAACGAAATCAGCGGCTCTCCCAACGCGCGCGCCGGCCCGGGATAGCTTCATGCAGTCGTCATCGCGGCGTCCATATAATCGCCACGGTCGGTTCCGCCATCTACGCGCGGATGGGCGCCGATCCGCCTCGCAACCTCAGAGATGCGGGAAAGACCGGCAGGATTTGTCCTGGTTGAACCGGAGAACCTCAATGAGCTTCAGATCAAGCGACACTGCGATCGACGAAATCGTCGCGAGTTGCAATGGCGACCTGCGCGGTGCGGTGCGGGCGCTGCTCCTGATCAACGAGCATCTCGAGACCGAGCTTGCAAGGGCTTACGCCGCAGCGGCCGATCGCGGCCTTGTCGAGCGCGGCGGCAACGTCCTGCATTGAAGTGCGATCGATCGCACTTCAGGCTCTCTCTTGAGCGTGATCTCGTCGAAAGAGACCGCCGCACACGTTTCCGGATCATGCTCGGCGCGCGGGCTAGTTCGTCCCGTCTTCCTCCTTTTCGTCCTCGGGCGTGACTGCGGGACAGACGCGGATCGTCGAGCGGGCAAGCTTGGCATCCGCCCTTGACTTGTAGGGACCGTCGCCGAAGAAGATGTCGCCGGCGATGACCGGATTGCTGGTCACGATATTGCATTTTCCGGTGGCGCGGTTGCCGACCACCCAGAACAGTCCGTCGGCGAAGCTCACCGTTCCCGACCCGAGCAGCAAGACAGCTGCGACCATCAAACGTTTCATGGCTTTCGCTCCTGCCGTGGACGTAGGCCTGCAAAGCGCCGCGCAACAGCCCCGCTGCGCGACGGCTGCGATCGTGGTTAATCGGCGACGGCTGCAATCGCTCAAGAAATGATCGAGTTGTAGGCTAGATGTCGCGGCCCTCGACCTTCTCGGTCAGCGCCTTGACCTGATCGGGTATCTTTTCGAGGTGGGGATTGACGGCGAGCGCCTTGCGATAGGCATCAAGTGCGCGCTTCTCGTTGCCGACCTCCTGCATGATCATGCCGAGACCAGCGAGCGCGCCGAAATGGCGCGGCTCCCGGATCAGCACTTGCTGGATGTCCGAAAGAGAGCGGCCATAGTCGTTCTGCATGTAATAGAGCGTCGCACGCCGGTTCCATGCCTCGATGTAATCCGGCCTGAGCTTGATGACCGAATCCAAGAGCTTGATCGCAACCTCGATCTTCTTCGCGTCGACCGCGGTCTTGGCCCGCGCCATCAGAAGCGCCGCAGTGTCGCTCGGTGTCTGCAGCCAGACCGCCCAGATCCGCGCCTCGACGTGCTTGGCGCTGGTCTCGTCGGGGGCCGCCTTCAACGCGCCGAACAGGAAGTCGAGATTCTTGCTGCGATCGACCTTGGGCAGCTTGGCAGGCGCTTCCGGGAGCTTCTTCTGTTTGCCGGGCGGCTCAACCTGCTGCGCCAGGGCTGGAGCCACGCCGGCGGTTCCCAGCACAAGGGCCAGACACAGCGCGCGGACGAAGGGGAATCTGATTGTCATCGTGAAAGTCTAAACGCGCAAAGCCGCCCTTGCCAAGCAAGGGCGGCGTCAAACTCGTGTGAGAGCGTAGTCTTGCGGAGCGCCTGACGGCGCCCGGCAGGGCAAGATCAGCCTTAGGGCGGATCAGCCCTGGCGAGCCTTGAAGCGGCGCTGCACCTTGTTGATCACATAGACCCGGCCCTTGCGGCGGACCAGGCGGTTGGCGCGATGGCGACCGCGCAGTGATTTCAGCGAGTTACGGACCTTCATGGCAGAATCCTGAACGTTCGAAAGGCCGTTTTCGGCACTACCGTTTCGGCACGCGCGAATGTGGCAAAATGGGATCTTTCCCGCCGGCGGACCGACCGCCCGGGACGGGGCGGTTCTTAAGGCATGGCGGGAGGTGATGTCAATGTTAACTGGCCGCGCCGGACCGGCAATCCGTGAAAACAACCCCATGCACTGTAGAAGCGGCCGGATCGGCCGGACTTTCTGGCAATGACTTCAAAGGCCTCCCGCGACGCCTTGCCAAATTCGTTATATACTATAATCAATTCGGCAACACGTCGGGAGGACACCCATGCCGAAGCTGAAGCTGCCAAACATCGACGATGTCGTCGCCATCGACATCCACACCCATGCCGAGGAGCCCTGCGGCACGCATCCCGACGACGGCTACGACGATTTCCAGGCGCAGATGGCGGAGTATTTCAAGTCGCCGCACAAGCATCCGCCGACGGTGCCGGAGACCGCGGCCTACTACCGCTCGAAGAACATCGCCGCCGTGATCTTCCCTGTCGATGCCGAGCGCGAGACCGGTTTCCGCCGCTACAAGAACGAGGAGATGCTGGAGATCGCCTCCGAGCATCTGGACGTCCTCATCCCCTTCGTCTCGATCGACCCGCACAAGGGAAAGCTGGGCGCGCGCGAGGCGCGCAAGCTGATCGAGGAATACGGCGTGCGCGGCTTCAAATTCCACCCGACCATGCAGGGCTTCTATGCCAACGACCGCATGGCCTATCCACTCTATGAAGAGATCAACAATGGCGGCGCGATCGCGCTGTTCCACACCGGCCAGACCGGCGTCGGCTCCGGCATGCCGGGCGGCATGGGCATGCGGCTGAAATATTCCAACCCCATGTACATGGACGACGTCGCGGCCGACTTCCCCGATCTCAAGATCATCCTCGCACACCCCTCCTTCCCCTGGCAGGAAGAGGCGCTGTCGGTCGCGACCCACAAGCCGAACGTCTACATCGACCTCTCCGGCTGGTCGCCAAAGTATTTTCCGCCGATCCTGGTGCGCTACATCAACTCGATTCTGCAGGACAAGATGCTGTTCGGCTCGGACTGGCCGGTGATCACGCCGGACCGCTGGCTGTCGGACTTCGCCAAGATCGACATCCGCGACGAGATCCGGCCGAAGGTGCTGAAGGCCAACGCGCGCAAGCTGTTGGGGATCTAGTGGCGGCATGAGTTTGGGTTGAACCTGTTTGCTTTGCGCTTGGGCTCGACGTCGGCCTGAAGCGTGGCTCACTATTCCAATTCGCCCGCGGCCAGGCACCGGCTGTAATAAGCGGGCGCAGGATTGCAGCGGTTCAATCGGCGAGACTGTGTTTGCTCATTCGCAAGGCGACAACCACACCCTCGTCTGACCACTCGAAAGCTATGGTGCCGCCGAGCTGTGAAGCCATGCTCCGGTGCACCATCTTGCTTCCGAAGCCGTGCAGCTTTGTTGGCGCGACCACCGGAGGGCCGCCGCGTTCGGTCCACATGACCACAACTTCGTCTTCATGGGCGTTGCAAGAAACGTCCAAGGTGCCACTCGAAACAGACAATGCGCCGTATTTCGCAGAGTTTGTCGCCAGTTCGTGGATCACGAGGGCTAGTGCCGTGCTCGAGCTCTCTCCCACGGTCATCTTGGGGACCGAAACGCGAATACGAACACTAGCTCCCTTCTCATCGTACGGTGCGAGCAGGACAGAGATGAGATCGCCGAGAAGCGTGGCCCCGGTCTTCTGACCGGGTATTCGACGAATGAGGTCTTGAGCACGGCCTAGGGCGATCAGGCGACTGGTCAGTTCCTGTGCCATCTCTTCTTTTGTTTCGGCCGAGCGGGATGTGATTTGGGTAAGGGCCGTCGCAATCGTCAAAAGATTCTTCACCCGATGGCTCATCTCCCCCGCCAGCAGTTCATTTGCTTCCTCGGCCTGCTTGCGTTGGGTGACATCAAGGAAGATACCGAACATAACTCGTTCTGCGATGTCAGCATCGTCCCCTTGGCCCCGGGCGGAGATCCAGCGAACATCGCCTCCAGATAAGATACGAAAATCGATCTCATAAGCGCCCACTACCGCTCGCGTTGCCGAAAAGGCCGACCTGACCCTTTCGAGATCGGCAGGATGAATATTCCTGGACAGTATTTCGAAGGTAATTGTCCGTTCTTCCTTCGAAACATCCCAAAGATCATATGCGGCCTCGTCCATCGTGATCGCGTCAGTGTCGACGTTCCAAGACCACAATGCGACGCCGGCGGCGCGCGTCGCGGCCCGGAGGTGCTTTTCGTGCCATACGGGCATGCTCACGTCTCGAGGAGACATTGGTTTAGTTTTCCCGCTGATTCAGGTAAGGCGCGTCCTCATCCGAAGTGAAGGCGCCATGATGTGCCGGTGATGGATTCACTAGGCGCTGGTTCCCTCAAGATAGATACAGAATTCCACAGCAAAGCAGCCGTAGTGACGCTGCAACCGCAACTCGTCCCCTGCACTGACGGGCGGTTCCGATGTAGCCGGGTGACCGCTTTGAGAATAAGCCAAAGGGCGGCTTACTTTCACGACTCAATGCTGATGAAGCAGTTTGCGGGCTTCGTCCTCACCCCGAGGCTCCATTCTTCGTCCGGCCGGGACTTGCCAACGACGTCCTGAACGGAGCGCCTGCGAAAGGTCGTCGCCGCCCGCCATGCCGCCTTGTCATCCGGCAATCCCCCGTCATGGCTTGGGCACCTTGTGGACGTGGAGGAAGTGTCTGGGCATTCTCAAGTATGCCGCTGCGGCGGACAGACGGCTCCAGATACGGGAACGAAATCGGGCCACTTCTAAGTCAACTTAGGCCGGTAGCGCGGGCGACGCGCGCGCTCCCGCGATGAGCGCACCTCAGTCAAGCATTGCTCAACTTCGCTGATGGGCAATTGTGGACATTCCCGCAACGGACTTCCCTATCAGGTCCTGTGCCCCCGGGACGCAGATGGCGGATATGCCGCCTGCGCATCGGATTGCAATTGCTCCTCAGCCCGATGCCAATATTCTTCGTCCCTTCCTTCCTGTCGGCCCTCCAATTCCCAAAGATGGTGGGCCCGCTCACGGATCCGTCCTTCAAGAGCGGTGCCATCCTCTCCTCCGTCTCCGAGACTTGTAACGCCTTGGTCGGACATGCATTCATCCCTTTGAGTGTTCGGCTACGAGGTCACGCGATAAGAACGTGTCGCGCTAGCTATGGAAGAGTGCCGCTGCACAACGAGAAGCAGCAGGAACACGGGAACCACGATTGGCGGAACGATCCATTCCGAGGTCCAACAATGCCAAATCGCACGCTCCTGCGCGAGCACGACGTGGTCGTGCTTCAATGACCGGTTCTCGGCGAGAGCGCACGTGACTCTCAGTCACCGGTCGAAGCCGTAGCGGAAGATACGGTGGTGGATACGACCCTACGCTTGCATCACGCCAATAGCGAGGACTAAACGCCGCGCGCCCCGATGGCTCGATAGTGCTGGCTATTGCCACGCACAAAGCCCAAGGTCCTGATCGCCGGTGCCGGTCGGGGACGCTCTCACAAGAAGGCAGGCGCGCATGACCATCCGTTCGCGGCGGGAAACCGTCACATTCAAGCATCCGTTCCACATCCGCGGCATTGCGCGCGAGTTGCCGGCAGGCCGCTATGAGGTCGTCACCGACGAGGAGATGATCGATGGACTTTCGTTCGCGGCTTGGCGCCGTGTCGCCACCATGATCACGGTGCCGTCCAAAGACGTGCAGGGCGCGACGGAGATACGCGCGATCAGTTCGGTCGACCTCGCGGACGCTCAGCGCACCGACGTGAACCGCTGATGACCGACATCCCCGTCGAGTTCGACAAGCACCGCTGCAAGGCGGCGCAGTAGGCAACAGATCTTCGCCGTGCGCTGGCCGAGATCGAGAACAATGCCAGGGACCTGCGCGAGCGCGAGTCCAATCTGCCTAATGCACCGTCTGTGCAGCAGCTTCGTCGATGGCCGCCATGACGTCTGGCATTGCAGACTGGTGAATCATATGACCCACTCCGGCGATGCGGTGCAGTTTACTTTGCTTGACCTCTCCATGAAGCTTGGCCGATTGCTCATTGATGTCAATCAAGCGATCCCCTTCACCCGCAATGATGATCGTAGGCATCCCAAGTTCGCTGTAGGTCTTTTCAGCCGAGAACGCACCGGGGACCATCAAGGCTGCTTCTGCGGCGCCGGCACGCATCTGCCCCGGTCGCAGTGCCATGTCTCTGGGAAAACCGGCAAACTTCCCAGGAGCCGGCTGCGGGCCGAACAGCTTCTTCAACATCGCAGGCCACATCAGGCGACCGAGGAGCGGCGAGGCGGTGTAGCTGATGATGTCCCCTAGTCCCGGCGTCGCAGGCAACAGGGAGGTCGCTGAATCGCTCCGAGCGGTGGGGAAATAGTAGCCCGACGCAAGCACCAAGGCTTCGACCGAGGACGGGTGCCGGATCGCGAGCGCTACCGCGACAGACGCTCCCCACGAATGCCCGAGCACGATCGCGCGGTCGACATTCAACTGATCAAGTGCAACCTTGAACAGATCCGCTTGCGCTTCCGGGGTCCAGACGACGTTGCGGGGCCGGAGGCTATGTCCGAAGCCGGGCCGGTCGAACACGATCACCCGGTAGGTTTCAGCCGCGCGATCGATCAAGCCACTCGATTGGAAATCCTGAATCATGCTCCCGTTCCCGTGGAAGAGAACGAGAGGCCGACCGTTGCCGCGTTCAACATAGTGCAGCCGGACGCCGTTGACCTCGATGAATCGCCCTTGTGGAGGATTGTCGCGTTGCGCCTTCTTCGCAAACTTCCGGTTGATGAGCGCGGCGCCCGCCATGAGAGTGGCCGCGCCAGCAACGGTGGCAAGCGCAGGGTGACGCTGGAATGCGACGAGACACTTGGACAGGATTCTTGGAAAACGAACATGCGGGACAGTCATTGGCACCACCTCTCCGGGTCTGCACGATGCCTCAGGCATTGAGAAATGTTGCAGGTGAAATGAACGGACGGGCCGCCGCTTCGTTCCTCGGTCAAGGCAGACGTGACTGCAAGCAGTCGATCGCTCGGAACCAGCGCCGACTAGTTGAAGGCGGCTCTCTGGCGCTTCTTCCTCGCAGCCATATATAGCAGCTATCAGCGTCGTTCCCGGCGGTTCGCATCTTCGGAGTAGGCCGACTTGGAGCCAGCGCGGCTGCCGGCGGGAGTTGCCGTTGATCACCCTGGACATTCAGCATACGACGACCTATCGCTTCGACGAGCCGGTAGGCCTTCTTCCTCATCGCCTTATGCTTCGCCCGCGCGAAAGCCGAGATGTTCGGCTGCTGTCCAGCCGGATCTCGGCGTCGCCCGATGCGGTCCTGAGCTGGGCCAGCGATGTGTTCGGGAATACAGTCACGACGGCAACGTTTGCCACGAAGGCGAGCACTCTGGTGATCTCCAGCGTTGCCAAGCTTCAGCTCGCTTCGGTCGAGTGGCCGATTTTCGACATCGCCGTCTCTGCAACATCCTACCCCTTCTTCTATTCCGATCATGATTGGGCCGATCTTGGCGCCTTGGCCAGTCCGCAGTTCGCGGACCCCGAAGGAACGTTGCGAAACTGGGCACGAATGTTTGTTCGCGGAAGCCAGACCGACACATTGGCGCTGCTCAAGGACCTAAGCGTTGGGACTTCGGAAGCTGTCCGATATCAGAGCCGTGACGAGGAAGGCACCCAAACGCCGCTGGAGACCTTGAGCCGTGGCTGGGGTTCATGCCGGGATCTGGCGGTGTTGTTCACCGAAGCGGCCCGCGTACTGGGTTTCGGAGCGAGGATCGTTTCCGGCTATCTGTACAGCCCGAGCCAGCAAAGTGCGGGCTCCGGCGGAGCAGGGTCAACGCATGCGTGGGCCGAGATCTTCGTACCGGGAGCGGGCTGGATCACCTTTGACCCAACAAACCGCAGCTTAGGCGGCTTCAACTTGGTTCCCATCGCGGTAGCTCGCGACATCCGCCAGATTGCCCCTGTATCCGGCAGCTACATCGGCAGCACCCATGCCTTCGCCGGCATGTCAGTGGAGGTTCTGGTCACCTCATAGCTCGCGACCGAGCAACTTCTTCGTCGCAAGCCGATTGTATTGGAGTAGCTGAGAGCTGCTCATCGCGGCGGATCAATCAATTTCCGATTGCCTTGCACCGCATCAAGCGCCGGCTTAGCCAGTCTCTTGAGAGCATGTGGTGACGGCAGACGGGCAGCTACCTTCTTCGAACATCGCACGACGAGACGCCTGCTAACCTGAATTGGACCGCCGTATGATCGAGTTTCCAAATCAAAGCCGCTCGTATGACCGGACGAGACGTGCGGTGCATTTCTGGGGATCAGACAGCGCGATTGAGGCATCATTCTTCATTGAGGAAGACGCCTTGAAACGACTTCAGCCGGGTGCCTGTCACGAAGCTGATTTCCTGAATGCATTTGACCGCAATCGGGGCGTGATCTGCGCCACAGCCGCAAAGGTTTATGTGCGCGGCAGCAGGGGCTCTTATGATCTTGTCGCCAACCAATTCTCAAAAGGGGCCTGATGAACAATAAACCCGATTTGCTTTCGGCCCATGCTTCCGCAGGTTGAATGAATGAGCAACTTCAAGATCACACTCGCACGCATTGAGATGATCTCGCCGAATGAGCGAGGTGAGGATATGGGTCTAACGTTTCGATTTGAGCGCGATCAAACCAGTTTTACCTTGCCGATCTTCCTCAACTCTCGCGAATTTGACGACACGGAGATGGTAAAGGTCGCCCGGAGCAAGCTACACGACGTTTTCGAACAGCTCTTCACTCAATGCGAGGATTGGCAATTGTCCGATGCCGAGCGCCGTGAGCTCGCAAGGCTCAACGTGCGGCCGGAAGCGCCGATCCCATGAGCGATGCGCTCCCAATATGATGTGCTTCCATATCGAGATGCAAAATGGAGGGCTCTCTTGGCTGCTTCTCTCAGGGCCGAGTCACTCCACCCCTACCGGCAGGTCCCCGGGTTGAGAGAAATAGAAGCGCATCCCTAGCGAAAGCGCTCAAAAGGAGGGAGGGTTCCTGGCCAAGTGCAAATGGCTGTCATCGAAGCCCGACGCCTCAACAACCCTCTCATAGTCCTCGATCGTCACAAAGTTCTTTTGAAGGTCAGGAACCCGCTCGGTGCGGGCTGCGGGGGGGAACGAGAACCGGCCCGTCGCCAAACGCGCGTCTGACGACGGGTCGTCCCGGGTGGATGCCGTGTCTAGATCACGGCACAGACCGACCTTTCAATCCTTTCGCTCGCGGAGTCGTTCCTACCTGCTTGAAACGTGGTTCGCATTGTCACAGCCTACGTCCGTTTCGGTCACAAGCCGCCGACCGTACTTGCAGTCACAAGCTTCCGCTTTTCTTTGGTAAGCTGCCGAGCTTGTAACGACAACCACACGGAAGGACAGCCGATGAGCTTGAAAGCCGTCGTCTTCGACGCCTACGGGACGCTCTACGACATCCAGTCGGTCGCTGAGATCACCGAGGATGCGTTTCCGGGCTATGGCGAGATCATCACCCAGGTCTGGCGCATCAAGCAGCTCGAATACACCTGGCTGCGCTCTCTGATGCGGCGCTATCTGGACTTTGCTGCCATCACCCGCGACTCGCTTGCCTATACGCTGCGTGTGCTCGGCTTGGCCTACGAGAGCGAGGTGTTCGAGCGCGTGATCGAGAAATATCTGCACCTTGATCTCTATCCGGATGCGACTGCAACGCTTGCGGCCCTGAGACCGCGCAAGCTCGCCATCCTCTCCAACGGCAGCCCGGACATGCTCGATGCGCTCGTGCGCAATTCGGGCCTGGAGGCTCTGCTCGATGCGACCATCAGCGTCGACGCGAAGAAGATCTTCAAGCCGAGCCCGCAAGCCTATGAGCTGATCGGCGAGGTGCTCGGCACCGCGCCGAACGAGGTCCTGTTCGTCTCTTCCAATCCCTGGGACGCCGCCGGAGCGAAATCGTTCGGATTGAACGTCGCCTGGATCGATCGGGTGACGCCCGAAGCCATGGCGCTGGCTTGCGTCGAGAACGAAGCCGTGGCACCGCTGACGATGTTCAAGGCGATCCGCACCCAGATGGACGAGCTCGGCTTTGCGCCGGACCATCGGATCCGCTCGCTCTCCGAACTGCCGAGAATCGCCTAAGTGTCGTCGCGCCCATGAGATTGGAATGAGCCTGGAATCCGTTCGCGCTTTTTTCGCCGAGAATGCCCCCGACATCTCAGTCATCGAATCCCCGATCAGCTCCGCGACGGTGGCACTGGCGGCCGAAGCTTATGGCGTCGAGCCCGGCCGCATCGCCAAGACGCTGTCGTTGCGCATCGGCGAGCGCGTGATCCTGATCGTCGCCAGCGGCACCTCGCGCATGGACAACAAGAAGGTCAAGGCGCAGTTCGGCGGCAAGCCGAAGATGCTGGGGCTGGAGGAGGTCGCCGACATCACCGGCCACGAGGTCGGCGGCGTCTGCCCGTTCGGACTGAAGTCGCCGCTGCCGGTCTATTGCGACGTCTCCCTGAAGGCGTTCGACGTCGTGGTGCCGGCCGCAGGCTCGACCCACAGCGCGGTGCGCATCACGCCGGAGCGGATGGCGGAGCTGACCGCGGCTGAATGGGTCGATGTCTGCGAGCATAGACCCTAGAGGAAGTTATTCATCCTCATCGTAAGGCTGCGATTGAGTGGGCGGAGGCGCAGCATTGTAGCGTGGCGGGGGCGTGACGCGATTGCGCGGCGTCGGCTGCTGCGGCTGCACCTGATTGTTGGACTGGAACACGCCACGGCAGCCGCTGGAGAGCTGCGGCGTGTTCTGCTGCAGGCACGCGACGATGCGGTTCACGTCCGGGATCTGATCGCTGCACAGCCGCCACACGTCCGGTGTGCAGGCCATCTGCTGTTCCATCGTGCCGCGATATTCCTGCGCGGACGCAGCGCTCTGCGCTCCGATGCCCCCGATAGCAAGCACCACACCCAGCAAGGCCAGCTCCGTTCGCATCCTGCAATCCTTCCCGATCATGTGAAGCCTGCCTAATCAATGAAGCGGGCAAAGGTTCTGGCTCAACAAATAAACGTGAAGACGCAATCGGAACTCGCCGGCGTCGGCTTCCTTGGGGCGCAAACCGGACGCAAATCGCCTGAGGGGCAGGACGTTTATCAGCGGCGGCCCGTTTCCGTCTGCGCCATCTCGCGTCCGCAGGCGTCACTCCAAAGCGCCGGCGAAGGGGTTCGACGGAAAACAGGAACGTCGTTGAAGCCCGAGGGCGAAGGTGGCGCGCAAAGCCATGCGGATTTCGCTTCGATCCATTTGTCACGACACCAGGCCGCTTCCCCGCGCGGCCATCCGTGGCCTCATCGCAACAGCTCCGGCGCAAACCGGCGCCCTGCGCCTTCGACCACAGCCCGTTTCGCCTGACGCCAAGAAACGATCGCCGCATTCTCGCCAGCACTTGCGGGAGTGCAATGAGGGAATCAGCGATGCCGACTACAAGGCCAGCCCACGCACGGACCGGCGTTGTCGGCATCCTGCACAACAGGCTGCTCGTCACAACCGCGCTGGCGCCGCTCGCTCATGCCGCTGCAGCTGATGCCGAGGCCGGCGCTGGCGGCGTTCGCAGCGAATCTTGAATCTGCCCTGTTCACTTTGCATTTTGCCGGGCATCGACCACCACGCGCGCGATCGGCACGAACACGATGTTTACCAGGCGTTAACCACGTTCGGCCGAGCCGGGAACGCATGGCTGAGGCGACCGTTGCCCTTCCCAGGGAGTGCGCCATGGGAAAACTCGCAACCGTTGACGTCGCCTTGGACGAGATGCTGGTCAACCTTGCCGCGATCATTCTGCGGCTCGCGAAGCCCGAATTGACGCAAACGCCGGAGGCGCGGCGCGCGCTGGCGCAGTCCGTCCATCAATATGCGGTTTGCGCGAAGCGTTCGAGCGATCCGCGCGTTCACGAGCTGAAGTCGCAACTGGAGCAGACGCTGAAGCCGAGCCTGCGCATTGTCGCGATCGACGGCGAGAAAGTGGCTTAGCCCAACACCTCATTGCGGGCGCCCGCGGAAGCGGCCCACTCTATGCCGTCTTCGCCTTTCCGCGCGTCCGCCGCTTGCACATGCCCGGCAGATTCGCCGCGAGGAAATCGCCGAGCGCCTCGACGCGAGCGGGACGCGGGCCGCCGGGAGGCGTCACCAGGTGCACGGCGCCTTCGGCCTGCTTCCAGTCCTTCAGGATGACTTCGACCTCGCCGGAGGAAATGGCCTCGCCGACGATGAATTCAGGCAGCTCGGCGATGCCGAGCCCTGCGATGAGCGCCGGCATCACGGCTTCGCCATTGTTGACGCGAAGCTGGCCACCCGGACGCACGCTGGCCTGCTCACCGGCCGAATTGGTGTAGTGCCAGACATTGGGCGTCGACAGATAGGCATAGCTGAAGCACTTGTGCTCGGCGAGATGCATCGGATGCGTCGGCCGTCCGTGGCGCTTGAGATAGGACGGCGCGGCGACGGTGTAACGGGGCATGGTGAAGAGCCGCCGCGCGATCAGCGAGGAGTCCGGCAGCCGCGCGATCCGCACCGCCATGTCAAAGCCCTCCCCGATCAGATCGACGGTCGCATCGCTCAGATGCAGATCGACCGAGACTTCCGGATAGGTCGCAAAGAACTCCGGCAGCAGCGGCGCCACGGCCTTGATGCCGAACGTCATCGGCACCGCGAGCCGCACCAGGCCGCGTGGTGCGATCGATTGCGCGAGCGCCTCGTTCTCGGCAGCCTCGCCGTCGGCCAACAGGCGCGTCGCGCGTTCGGCCAGCTTATGGCCGGCATCAGTCAGCGCGAGCCGGCGCGAGGTGCGGTTGAACAGACGAGCGCCGAGCCGCTCCTCCAACCGGGTCACCGCCTTGGATACCGTCGCCTTGGACATCGCGAGCTCGCTCGCAGCACCCGCAAAGGAACGCAATTCCACGACCTTGGCGAAAATCGCGAGCGCCTCGAAATCCGGGAGTTTGGCCATGGGCAGATCCAGTCTGGATATTTTTGGAAACAATGCGTTTCAATAGTTTCTATTTCTACACCATGAGCGAGAGCTTATCCAAGGGGTCAATCGCAGTCGAACTGCTCATTCGTTCACCTAGGACCCACGCAGATGATCGAACTCAGACCCTTCGCAAAGCTCGGCGGCGCCGACCACGGCTGGCTCAAGGCCAAGCATCATTTCTCCTTCGCGAGCCACTACGACCCGAACAATATGGGCCACGGGGCACTGCGGGTTTGGAATGACGACGAGATCGCGCCGAACACCGGCTTTCCCGCTCATCCCCACGCCAACATGGAGATCATCACCTATGTGCGCGAGGGCGCGATCACGCATCAGGACAGCCTCGGCAACGAGGGCCGGACTGAAGCCGGCGACGTGCAGGTGATGAGCGCCGGCAGCGGCATCCGTCACTCCGAGTACAATCTCGAGCCGACCAGGACACGGATCTTCCAGATCTGGATCGAGCCGACCGAGCGCGGGGGACAGCCGACCTGGGGCTCGAAGCCGTTTCCGAAGGCGGATCGCTCCGGCAAGCTCGTCACCATCGCCAGCGGCTTTGCGGACGATACCGACGCGCTGCCGATCCGCGCAGACGCTCGCGTGCTCGCGACCACGCTGAGGGCAGGCGAAAGCGCGGAGTACGAGCCGCAGACCTCGCGGCATCTCTATCTGGTTCCGGCGCTGGGCGCGGTCGAGATCAACGGTGTGCGCGTCAATGCCCGCGACGGCGCCGCGATCCGCGACGAAGCCAGGCTGAAGATCACGGCCCTGGAAGATTCCGAGCTCGTGCTCGTCGACGCGGCGTAAGCTTTACCTGCACCCCAACCCGTCATGCCCAGCCTCGAGCCGGGCATCCAACCCTTTCGCAAGGAGCTTTTCCAAACTTGATGGATTGCCGGATCAAGCCCGGCAATGACGCCAACATACAGCAACTCGCATCGTCACCCCAACGGAGACCACCATGACCAAAGTACTCGTCCTCTATTACTCCGCCTACGGCCACATCGAAGCGATGGCCAACGCCGTCGCCGAGGGCGCGCGGGAGGCCGGCGCCATTGTCGACATCAAGCGCGTACCCGAACTGGTGCCGGCCGACGTCGCCAAAGCGTCCCACTACAAGCTCGACCAGGCCGCGCCGATCGCCAAGATCGAGGACCTCGCCAGCTATGACGCGATCATCGTCGGCACCGGCACCCGCTTCGGCCGCATGGCCTCGCAAATGGCGAACTTCCTCGACCAGGCGGGCGGGCTCTGGGCCAAGGGCTCGCTGCACGGCAAGGTCGGCGGCGCCTTCACCTCGACCGCCACGCAGCACGGCGGCCAGGAGACCACGCTGTTCTCGATCATCACCAACCTCCTGCATTTCGGTATGGTCGTGGTCGGCATGAACTACGGCTTCGCCGGCCAGATGAAGCTCGACGAGGTCACGGGCGGCGCGCCCTACGGCGCCACCACGATCACCGGCGGCGACGGCAGCCGCCAGCCCAGCGCCAACGAGCTGGCCGGCGCACGCTATCAGGGCCGCCAGATCGCGGAGACGGCCAAGAAGCTGCATGGGTGAGGCTGCACGGCTGACGATCGCGGCATTCCCGTTCGGGAATGCCGCTTCAGCGCTTTCCCTTGCCCATCGCCCGCGCCGCGAGGGCGGCAAGCCTGGGATGACGGCGCAGGCCTTGCGCGCCATGATCGCGCCATGCGTAGGGCAGACCGCGCCAGGACAGCGCGACGCTGACATCGGTCAGCGGCACCCGTTCGGCACCGAAGCGTCGCTTGTAGTCCTGGTTGCCGATGCTGAGATCGAAGCGACGAACGCCCCTTGCATGCAGCGCCGCCATGGTGCGCTCGATGACGAGCAGGCCGGGCGAGCAGCTCGACCAGGGATCGCCGGCGTGACTGATGCGCAGCAGATAATAGGTCGCGCCTTGCCTGACGCCGAACGATGTGCCGATGACACCTGCGTCGCAGACCAGCGCCGAGACGACGGCATAGCCTTCCGCAAGGCCCCGGCGCGCCACCTCGCGATAGAACCGCGCATGGGACTCGTCGTTGAGGACGAAGCGCGAGCCGAGCTTCTGCATGCGCGCCTGCTGCTGCCCATCCATTACGTCCAGCAATTCATGCGCGCGCGCGACATCCGTGGCGATCTCGAACCGCGCGCCCTCGTGCCGGCTGAAGACGCGCCAGCAACGCGGCATTTGCATGCGCTTGATCGAAGCCTGGTAGGCGCCGTAGTCATCGCCCATCAGCACGAGATTGCCGTTGAGCGAGGAGGATCCGAGCCGGCCGAGCGCCACGAACGGGTTCGGCTCGCCCTCGATCCAGGCCGGCATCTTCCTCATGCGGAGCAGATCGAGACGGTCAGGCAGCGCGCGCAACGCATCGATCAGCGCCGCGTTGATCGCATCCGTCGCCCCTGCATCCAAGGCGGCATCGCACGCCAGGATCGGTGCGTTGTTGTCGGAGACGCCGAGGTCCGCGAATTCGACAATGCGAATGCCGCGCCTGACATGGCTGATCATCGGCAGGATCGCGATGTCCTTGCCGGTGGCGACATCGGAGATCACCGCGATCAGCGGGGCTACATCCTGGAACGCTTCGTACCACGCACCGAGCCAGTCGCCATGCTGGAACGCGGTGCGGTGCCCGGCGTTCAGGCGCGATGCGGCCTGCCGCCAGTCACGCATGAAATCGACCGCGACCCCGGACGCGCTGGAGATCCGGCCTTCTGACTGCTCGATACTAGGGAACGTCATCCACGCGACATGCGACTGCTGAGTGTGTCCGCATAGATTATGTTTCGTGGCAGACCACAAGCAGCGTCGCTGCATATCGTTAAGCGTGTGACACCAACCGTGTCTCAGCGCTCCATTTCCGCCTGCTCGACACATTGGAACCTCGCCAGAAAGTGCAGGCCAGCGACGGCAAGAGCGAACAAGAACCAGACGGGATTCTGCCGGTCGAGCAGGAAGGTCTCGGTAGCCCCATAGTACAGGCCGAACAACCACACGGTCAGGAACAACTTGGCCAGCGCACCACTGCGGCTGTGCGCCTGGGCCGTCTGGAAGTTACCGAGCGGGGCGAGCACGAAGACCAGGATCACGAGCATCAGCCCGGGCAGACCAATCGTGACCGCGAGGTCGAGGTAGCTGTTGTGGCTGTGCGCTGCGGACGTTGCCCATTCTGCACCCTGAGCGGTCTGCCGCGAAGTCACGTCGTCCCAGAATGCCGCATAGCCGTGACCGATGATCGGCTTCTCGGCGACGGCTGCCAGAGCGAACTCCCAGATCGCGGAGCGGCCGGTGAAGGTGGGATCGAGCGGAAGCAGCCGCGTCATCGCCGCGAGTGCCGGGCTGAGGGCGCTGCCGACGGTCAACAGGTTCATCGCGACCAGAGGCACGAAGCAGATGATCCGCTTCATCCAAAGGCTTGGCGTGACATAGACCAGGGAGGCGAGAACGTAGATCGCAAGGCACAGCACCGACGACGTCTTTCCGCCGGTGAAGATCAGGAAGATGCCGGCCAGAGCGGCGATCGCCGGTCCCATCACGAATGAGCCCACGGCGGACAAATAAATGCCGACATAGACCAGGATGGTCATCACGGGCGAGGCGACGTTCTTGTGGCCAAAACTGCCCCGCCAGTCGCCGGCAAGCTGCGGCTCGGTGACGTCGAGCGCGGTATGCATCGAATATTGCGGCGCGAGGAGGACGCCGAGATAGCAGAGCGCGAGCAGCACCAACGCTGTAGCACCCAGACAAAGATTGAAACTGCGCTGCGTCGGCGGCAGCAATGGCAACAGGACGGCGATCGACGTCACGCTGGCCGCGAGCACGAACCGCTGCATCGAGACGCCGCGGCTCTCGGAGAAGACGATGTTGATCACCAGCCAGCCCAGGAGGCAGAGATGAAGCGGTGTCGCCAGGGTCTTCAGCGCGGGCGCGTCGGTGGCGGCGACAAGCAGGACCGCGACCCCGGCCAGGAGGCCCCAGGAGACATAGGTCAGAGCCATTCGTCCGCCGACGATGGTGGTGACGTCTGGATTGCGCAGGTCCGGAAACGGATCGAGCGTCACCAGCACCAGCAGCAGAGCTGCGGCGGCGACAAGGCAGCGCGCGGCCTGCACGGCATCGAGCCCTGCAAGCGCCTCACGCAGCATATGGCCGGATGATCGAGTCTGGGCGGCAGTCATGTCGGCGGCGCTGCGGTCCATGGCTCAGGACATCTGGTGATGCCGGAGAAGCTCCAGGCCCTGGCTCGCCCCTGCCGAGCACCCGTCGACGGCGCCGCCCGAGGCCTTCGCCACCGCGGGCCGCCGCATGATGCCGCACGCGATCTCGTAGTATTGGAGCGCGCGTTGCTCCAGGGTCAGGTTGTCCAGGATGTAGCCGCGCGGATCGAAGGTGCCGGCAGCGCACCCGGCCCAGAAATTGTCCCAACCCGCCTCGAAGCCCGTGATGTCGGTGAACTTTGCACCGCAGCGTTCGTCCCAGTATGGCACCGACGACACCGGCTCAAACCTCACACGGTGCGGATAGTAATCGGGGTCGCGCCAAGGCCCGCCCGGATCCCAGGCAAACACCGGCACGCCGCAGGACAAGGCCTGCTGGTAGGCGATGCCCTGGCTCTCGCTCTGGCACAGAAAGATCATCGCGCGCGAACGCGCCAGCGCGGCCCGATAATCTGCCTCCTTGTAGCTGCCATAGCGCAGCTCCGTGAACGAGCGCCCCTCCTTCAGCAGCCGGGCGCGAAGGGGCTCGATCAACGCCGGCACGTAGCGCTCACGGTCCCAATAAACCTTGTCGTAGATCAGGACATCGATCGTCTTCTGCGATGACTCCGACGGCGCCCAGAAATCCGTGTCGATGCCGACCGGCCAAGCCTCCGTCTCGGGCCAATACGGCCGGTACATGTCGACGTACCAGCGGCCGGGCACCACCACCTTCTTCACGGGCAGACGCCTGAACAGATCGGGGTCATCCAGCGGATGATTGTGGGCGGCAACGCCGAGCAGGATCGGGTTCTTCCACGCGAACTTGTCGAGCAGGAAGGTACGGCCGATGATACAGGCGAGTTCCTCGGGATGCCGGGCGACATGACCGTAATCGTTGACGCGGTAGCGAATGCCGAGCCGGTCGAGCCCGGCACAGAGGTTGAGGAACACGCGAAGCTGGCCGCTCATGCGCGGCTCGCCCAGCAGCAACCGCCGCGCCATGCGCCGCAGATGCCGGTCGCCGGGAAACCAGCGATCGTCCTTGTCCTCATAGAAGAGGTTCAGGATCATCGCGTCGGGGTCGTGTTCGAAGGTCTTTGCGGGCACTGGATCCATCCGCGACAGTCTGATGCGCATTCTCGCATGGCACCGACCGTCGCACTCGTCCGAATTTGCCACAGGCTTAATGCCAGCGGCTTAACGCTATTTTACGAAACCGGCGACGCACCGGCCTTCGCAGCGCCGCTTTGAGCGCAGTGCGAGTATGATCGATCCGAACTTGTGGTCGCCAGCGTTGCCGGCGCGACGGACAAGTCCTGGTTAACGGATCATTAAAGACGAGCCGCAGCTTGATCACCGCCGAAGACGTTCTCGAACTGCCAGCCGCCCCCCGTGCGACGGCGCCGGCGCGCCTCCCGCTTCAGGTCGACTCGGCCACATCAGTGTCGGTCGTCATTCCCGCCAAGAACGTGGCCGCCTATATCGGCGAAACCCTCGTGAGTGCTCTGGCGCAGCGCGAGGTGACCGAGGTGATCGTCGTGGACGACGGCTCCACCGACGAGACGGTTGCGATCGTCCGGGCCGTGCGCGACTCGCGGCTGCGCTTGATCCACAACGACTCGGCCGGTGTCTCGGCGGCGCGCAATTTCGGCGCCCGGCATGCGAGCGGCGCGTGGCTGCTGTTCCTCGATGCCGACGACCGCCTGCGCCCCGGCGCGGTGGCAGCGCTCCTGTCGGCAGCGCGCGGTGCACCGCGCGCGGTTCTGATCTACGGCGACTACAACACGATCGATGCCGAAGGACGGCAGATCGGCCGGCGCGAGTTGCTGAAGGGACGCCGCAAACCGTCCGGCGACGTGCTGTCGCGGCTGGCCGCCGGCAATTTCATCGTCAATGGCGGCATCGTTCTCACCCGTGCGGACGCTTTCCGCGCCATCGGCGGTTTCGACGTATCGCTCAGATATTGCGAGGACTGGCATTGCTGGTGCCGCCTCGCGTCGATCGGCGAGTTCGAATTCGTGCCGAAGCTTCTGCTCGATTATCGCCTGCACACGGCCAACACGATGAACGCAGCGGTGCGAACCCCGCAGGATTTCTTGCCGGCGGTTGCGCGGATTTTCGATGACGGGTTGATCCTGGCGAGACTTCCCGAGGACGCGGCGAGCGGATTGCGCCGAGCCGCCGAGATTCACCTCGTCACCTATTCGGCGATGCAGGCAGTCCGCTTCGGCAGATATCGCGACGCCTTTGCCTATCTCGCGATGATCGGCCGTCGGTCGCCAAGATCCCTGCCACGCGCGGCGATCCGCGTCGCACTCGCCCGCTTCGGCATCTAGTCCGCCGTCGCGTCAAGAAACGATCTTCGAGGCCTCATAAGGCTTCTGCTCCAAGCCGACGGCCGCCAAGGCGGCGCCAAGCGCAACCATCACGGGATGCATCGCAACGACGGCTTTCGACGACGTCAGCAAGGCTGCGGCGCGAGCCAGCGACAGCGGCACCCGTCCGAGCATCTGCACAAACACCCTGGCCCGCGCCGCCCTGCTTCGGGCAGCCTTGTACTGCACGCGATAATTGATCGCACCGATGCGCAGGCCGCGCTTTGCGATCCAGCCCAGACTGGTGCGGTTCCGCGGCACCGTCTCGGTGATGACCGCCTCCGCCGTCCAGTGGAACAGCAGGCCGGCATCACGGCACCGCACGAAGAAATCGCAATCGCCGCCGCCGAGGAAATTGAAGCGAAGATCGAACGCGGGACGGTCGAACCGCTCGAAGGCGGCACGCGTGATCAGGCAATTGCCGCAACCATAGATCAGCGGCACCGCGCCGCTGTAGTCGTAGGTCGGACAGAAGGCGGGATGGCGCGCAAGCCAGGGCTTGCTGTCGTCGTCGAAGACCGGCAACACCGGCCCGCCGACCACATCGGCGCCGGTCGCCTCCGCGGTGCGGACCATCAGCTCGAGCCAGTCGGGCGAAGCAATCTCGTCGTCATCGATCATCAGGAAGCGGGTCGCGGCGGGAAACAGCGTCTGCGCCGTTTCGAACGCTGCGTTGATCGCGTGACAATTGCCCTGCCGCTTCTCGACGAGGCAGACACCCTGGAGCCTGCCGTCAGCCAGAAACTCTGCGGCGACCGGCGCGCTCTCGCGCCGCGCGGCGTCGTTCTCGACCATGACAACGGCAAAGGAACGCGGCGTACGCTGGTTCGCAAGCGATTCCAGCGTCAGCCGCAGGTGCTGCGGGCGGCGGAAGCACGGGATGCAGACGACGATGCCGACCGACAGATCAATGATGCGGGAGCTCGCCGCGATTTCTCGGTTGGAATCGCACACGGCATCCGAGAGGCGCGCGGCGGACAGGTCTGTCGGGATCAATGTCATGACGTTCTAGATGTCCGAGATATGTTGAGAAAGCCCTGCTTCGATCGCGCAAGCCGGTACGTCCCGCAACGGCACATCGCCGCAGAACGGATTCGTTCCAAAAATGAACAGCACACGCCGGCGAACTGAGCCATCTCCGCGCAACACCATGCACTTAACCGTTTTCGCGCGTTTCTGCCGCAGAACGCTGCACGCGTGCTAGTGCAATTCACGGTCCAGCGCGCCGACGACACCCAACATGGACAATGCCGTAGTTAACGGCCATGCGCATTAACCCGGTTGTAAGCACTGCGAGCAGTGAGGCGGCGCGGCATCGGATTTGCTCTTCGGGCGATCGAGTTTTTTCCTGTAATTTGAATAGAACAAGCGCGGTCAGAAAATCATGAACAAGCCAGCGACGATCGATTTTGCGACGGCCACGGCCATCAACGTCCCCACCGCGGCTCCACCCACCCAGGCGTTGCACGATCTGGTCCCCGGCGAAGCCCGCGACAGCCTGCTCGCTGTCCATGACGTTCTGCGCCGCGAGCTGCCGCGTGACCAGCTCGCCATCTATGAAGCGGGCGGCGGCTCGTGCAGCGTTCTGCCCCCCGAATTGCTGAACCGCAGCAAAGTCACCGTCGTGGACATCGACGAGGATCAGGTCCGCAACAACACCTACGCCGACGAGGCGATCCTGGGCGACATCCAGACCTACCGCTTCGGGCGCGAGACCTTCGATCTCGTGATCTGCTACAACGTGATCGAGCATCTGCCGAACGTCGACACGGCGCTCCTGAACTTCCGCGACGCGCTCAAGCGCGGCGGGATGATCCTGATCGGCGCACCCAATCCGCGTTCGCTTTCCGGTGTCGTCACCAAATATTCGCCGCACTGGTTTCACGTCTGGTTCTACCGGCACATCCGCGGCATCAAGGATGCCGGCCTGCCCGGCGAACCGCCGTTCCCGACGTTCTTTCATCCGCTGGTGACGCTGCCCCGGCTCGAAGCATTCGCGGCCGCCAACGGCCTGGAGATGATCTATCGCCGCGAGGTCGAAAGCCCGCGCTATCCCGAGATGCGCCGGCGCAAGCCGCTGTTCGCGGCCCTCGTCGACGCCGGCGCCGCGGTGCTGAACGCCGTGCTCCCGAGCGGCACCGACGTCCGACGCGGTGACTATCACGTCATCCTGCGGAAGAGCTGAAAGCGATGCACGCGCGGCCGATCGCCCGACCCGCGACGCTTCGCGGGCACGCTGCGGGCAGCAACGAACCGTTAATCTCCCGGGGAACTCGGCGTCTCGGCGACGCTTCGAACAGCGGCATGCGCTTAAACGCTTTGTTTGCCATTTCGGTGAATAGTCCCCAGATGAGTATGGTTAATTTTCCCTGTTGCGTTGATTGGGCACCCATATCCCGGGTGCGTGGCGTAAAGCGAAGAATAACCCCTCAGCCCGCGGCAATTGGAATGAAAGCTGGGGATCATGCTTGACTATAGCCAGCCGATCGATCGGGCCGCACCGGAGGCCACGCAGCGGAAGCCTCAGGCCGGCTTCAACGTGCTGGAGCTTGCCAATCTGCTGTGGCGGCGAAAGGTGGCGATCACAGCGGCCGCCCTGCTCGGAGCGACACTTGCAGTCACCATCGGCAAGAGCATAACGCCCCGCTACACTGCCACCGCCCAGCTCTATGTCGATCCGCGCGAGCTTCAGCTGGTCGATCGCGAGCTTACGCCTCGCGCCCAGGACGTCTCCGGCATGTCCATGGTGGTGGAGAGCCAGGCCCGCCTGATCACCTCCAACAGCGTGTTGCTCCAGGTGATCCAGCAGGCCGGCCTCGAGAAGGATCCGGAATTCGGCGGCGGCGAGGGCACGAGCCTGACGTCGTCGCTGCTCGGCCTGATCGGCCTGCACCCTCGCGCACCTTCCGCCGCGCAGAAGAAGGAGGTGCAGCTCGCCGCACTCGACGCGTTGAACAAGCACATCACGGTCCGCAAGACCGAGAAGAGCTTCATCGTCGATGTCGAGGTCTGGTCGACGGACCCCGCCAAAGCGGCGATGCTCGCCAACACGCTGACCAGCGCCTACCTCGCGGAATCCCGCAACTCGCAGGCTTCGGCCGCACGGCGCGCCACCAACGATCTCTCCAGCCGCCTGAAGGAGCTGCGCGACCGGCTGCGCAACGCAGAGACTGCGCTCGCCACCTACAAGGCCCAGAACAATTTCGTCGGCACCCAGGATGCGCTGATCAGCGATCAGCAGCTCTCCGCCAGCAACCAGCGGCTCTCCGCGGCCCGTGCGGCAACCATGGATGCGCAAGCACGGCTCGACCAGATCGAGGCGAGCCGGCGCAC
This sequence comes from Bradyrhizobium sp. Leaf396, assembly GCF_001424605.1. NCBI lineage: Bacteria > Pseudomonadati > Pseudomonadota > Alphaproteobacteria > Hyphomicrobiales > Nitrobacteraceae > Bradyrhizobium > Bradyrhizobium sp. Leaf396. Next base: position 331,653 of record NZ_LMQJ01000023.1, on the reverse strand, counting down.
GGCCGCCGATGCAGGTGCGATCCCCGAGGCGCTGCAATCGCCGACGATAGCGAATCTGCGCGCGCAATATGCCGATGCGCGCAAGAAATATGCGGAGCAGGCCAGCGAGCTCGGGCCGCGCCATCCGGCGCTGCGCCAGACCGAGAAGCAGGTCGAAGACCTCAAGCGCACCATCAACGAAGAGATCGACCGCTTCACCCAGGCCGCCAAGAACGATTTGACGCGCGCCCGCGATTTCGAAGCCTCGCTCAATCGGGCGCTGGAAGCGCAGAAGCGGCAGAGCGTCCAGCTCAGCCAGGCCGCCGTGCGCCTGCGCGAGCTCGAACGCGAGGTCGATGCCAGCCGCGACGTCTATCAATCCTTTCTCAAGCGCTCCCGCGAGACGGAGGAGCAGGAGAGCCTGAACACTTCGGCAGCCCGCGTCATCGGCGAGGCGACGGTGCCGCAGCGGCGCTCGTTCCCGCCGGCAATGAGCTTGTTCGCCATGATCGGCTTCATCTTCGGCGCGATCGCAGCGTCAGGCTGGTTCGCTGCAGCCGAGCTCCTGCTCGTCGGCGCCACCACACCGGCGCCCTCACCGGCCCGCCGCGAGCGCACGCCCGCCCCGCAGCCCCCGACGGCTGCAGAGCCTCCACGGACCGCCGAGCTCACCCAGCCGCAGCCGATTTCGCGCGCCCCGGAAGTTGCGCAGGCTCCGCCGGAACTTGCCGCGCCTCCGCTGCAGCCTTCGATGTTCGAGAGGCCCGTGATCGAAAAACCGCTGATCGCACGCTTCCAGGAGGCCGACGTCATCCACACGCTCGGCGCAATACTCGCAACGGGCCAGTCCGTCGATCTCACGCGCTTGGGTTGGCCGACGCTCCGTCCCGGCTTTGCCCTGACCGCGCTGCTCAACGCCTGGCGGGACATGCGCGAAGCTGCGTCCCGGCGCGCCGGCGGCAAGGCGATGCCGGTGATCGCGCTCGTCAGTCCCGGCGAGAGCAGCGGGCGGAGCGTGATCGCACTGAATTTCGCCCTGGCAGCTGCTCGCGACGGTGCCCGCGTGCTGATGATCGATGCCGACCATCAGGCCCGATCCCTCTCGAACAAGGTGATCCGTTTGGGCAGGACCGAACCGAGCAAGCTCGGCTGGCTCTCGATCGGCAGCAAGGCCGCACGCGAGATCAAAACGGTCAACGGTGTCTCGGTGCTGCCGGCCGCGGAAGCCGACGCCGGAAAGGCGGCTGCGGCGATCCGCAAGGCGATCACGCAGGCTCGCTCTGCGGCCGGGTATGATCTCGTGATCCTCGACGGCCCGGCGATGCCGCTCTCGGCCGGCGGCCGCAAGCTCCTCGACGACACGGACTCGCTGGTGGCCGTGCTGCCGACCGATCTCGACATCAACGACAGCCTCGAGGAGATCCTCGCCGCGCTCGGTCCCGCCGAGCGCAAGCTCGTTGGGGTCGTGCTCGACGAGCTCGCCCCTGAAATCCAAACGCGCCAGCGAGGCAAACAATATGCTTGAGCGCCGCGTCAACCTCGACGGACGGGCAGCAACTGCCGACGTGCCGAGGATCACCCTCGGCGGGCTTCGCTTGGCAGCGCTCGACCTGGAAGCCACCGCCGATTTCATGATCGAGGCAACCGACCCTGAAAATCGCATCGGCCGTCCGCTGTTTCTGACCTCAGCCAACGGGGAGGTGCTGGCGCGCTGTTCGACCGAGCCGCAGACCGAGTACCTGTTCCGCGCCGCCGACCTGATCAACGCCGACGGTCAGCCACTGGTCGCGGCCTCGAAGCTGCAATCCTGGTTCCCGCTGCCGGAGCGCGTTGCGACCACCGACCTGTTCCACGTCGTCGCGCGCAAGGCAGAAGCGGTCGGCCGCACATTCTATATGTTCGGTGCAAGCGAGGCCGAGAACGCCGCGGCGGTCGAGAACGTCCAGAAAATGTATCCGCGCCTCAAGATCGTCGGGCGCAGCCACGGCTATCTGCGAGGCGAAGCGTTGCGTGCGAAGATCGAGGAGATCAACGCCCTGGCGCCGGACTATCTGTGGGTCGCGCTCGGCGTGCCCAACGAGCAGGCATTCGTGAAGGAGTTCACGCCGCACCTGAGCAATGTTGGCGTCATCAAGACATCCGGCGGTCTGTTCAACTTCTTGTCCGGAAGCCGTTCCCGCGCGCCGCAATGGATGCAGAAGATCGGACTCGAATGGGCCTGGCGCACCTTGCTCGAGCCGCGCCGCCTGTTCTGGCGCTATTTGACCACCAACCCCCGCGCGCTCTATCTTCTCTTCAGCCGCAACCGCCCCCTCCGCTAAGAGAAGAGCAGAAGACGACATGACCGACCGACCGACCGTCCTCGTCACCGGGGGCGCAGGCTACATTGGCTCGCATGCGTGCCGCGCATTGACCGCCGCCGGCTATCAGCCCGTCGTTTACGACAATCTTTCGACAGGTCATCGCAGCTTCGTAGACGGCCCGCTTGTGGCGGGCGACCTGCTCGACGGCGCGATGCTGGCGCGCGCCTTCGCCGACCACAGGATCACGGCGGTCATGCATTTCGCGGCGGCGAGTCTCGTCGGGGAGTCCATGACCGACCCGCAGAAGTACTACATCAACAACGTCCAGGGCACACTCTCGCTGTTGCAGGCGATGCGCAACGCCGGTTGCCATCGCATCGTGTTCTCCTCGACCGGCGCCGTCTACGGCAATGCCGATTCCAAGGAACTGCCGGAGGACTTCCCCTGCACGCCGATCAATCCGTATGGCGCATCGAAGCTGATGATCGAGCGCATGCTCGCCGACTACCGCACGGCTTATGGCTTCGGCGCGTTCTGCCTGCGCTATTTCAATGCCAGCGGCGCCGATCCGGGCGGCGGCATCGGCGAATTGCGCGACAATGAAACCCACCTCATTCCGCGGGCGATGATGGCGCTTCAGGGGCATGTCGACTTCGCCGTGTTCGGCGACGACTACGACACGCCCGACGGCACCGCGATCCGCGACTACATCCACGTCACCGACCTCGCGGCGGCACATGTCGCGGCGCTGAAGCTTCTGGAGCAAGGACATGCCGGCGCCAGCTTCAATCTCGGCACCGGTTCCGGCTTTTCGGTACGCGAGATCCTCGACGCCATCAGGCAGGAGACCGGGCGCGAGGTGCCGCACACCGTCAAGCCCCGACGCGCGGGCGATCCCACCTATCTGGTCGCAGATCCCTCCGCCGCCAGAAAGGTGCTGAACTTCGTGCCGCGCCACTCCGACCTGCCGACGATCATCCGGACCGCCTGGGCCTGGCACCAGAAGGCGCATCCGTTCAGATCGCGTTAGGCAACCGCATTGGACCTTGCCGGCGGAGACGTTAAGCCGCTAAAGAGAACGAAGAGACGATAGAAACCCGCGTCGCCGCTTGTCCGGCCACCGGGTGATGGTGATATGGCCGCCGATGGAGCGGCATACGTGGCTGCGCGACGCGCCGTTCTTCAGAGCTTCGAGATCACGACCGAGTGCGCGCATCGGCCTGCTTTCAGGCGCGACAAGGAGCACGGAGCGAATGCACCAGGCCGCAAGCCTGCAATTCGAGCGCGTGGTGAACGAGTTCGCCCGCTGGCTCGCCGTGCCCGACAACGAACGGTCGCCGGCACCGGCCTGGTGGTGGGGACCCGCGATCGCAGTACGCGACGCGCACCAGCCGATGCCAAGGGCATGGTCGCGCACGCTCGGCCTCGACGACGGATCGACCTTTGCAGGCGGGGCGTCCCTACTTCTTGCGCTGTTCGAGAAACAGACCTCGCTACCGTGGCCGGACGACTTTCCGCGCAAGGTGGAGAGCGAGGCTGCAGAGTCTCGTGAGCTGCACCCGCAGCCGTCAGACGACAGCGCGTTTCAGCCGTGACGCTGCGCCTTCGTCGGCAGACTCCGGCTGGAGCGGGGGCGCGACCGGCAGCACCATCGGCCGGAGCAGCTCGGCCATCTGCCGCGCCGGCAGCGGCTTGGAGACGAGGAAGCCCTGCATCTCGTCGCAGCCATGGGTCCGCAGGAACGTCTCCTGCTCGGCATTCTCGACGCCTTCGGCGACGACGGTCATGCCAAGTGCCTTACCCATGCTGATGATCGCCTGCGCGATCGCCTGGTCCTCCGAATCCTGCGGCAGATCGCGCACGAAGGAGCGGTCGATCTTGATGGTGTCGATCGGAAAGTGCTTCATCAGCGACATCGACGAATAGCCGGTGCCGAAATCGTCAATGGCAAGACGGATGCCGCGGCTCTGGATGGAGTCGAGCACCTTGAGCGCGCGCCCGACATTGCGCATCATCATGCTCTCGGTGACCTCCAGCTGGAGCAGGACCGGCGACATCCCGGAGGCGGCCAGCGCCTCATCGACGTCCTGCAACAGATGCTCGTCCGCGAACTGCCGCGGCGACAGGTTGACGGCCATGGACAGCGGCAGCAGGCCGCGGCGCTGCCAGGCCATGGCCTGCGCGCAGGCCTCATTCAGCACCCAGCGGCCGATCGGCACGATCAGCCCGGTTTCCTCCGCAAGCGGAATGAACTGGGCGGGCGAGATGCTGCCGAGATCCGGATGGGTCCAGCGCAGCAGCGCTTCGACGCCGGTGATCTGACCCGTCTCCATGTCCACCTTGGGCTGGTAATTCAGCGAGAACTGCTCGCGCTCGAGCGCGCGCCGCAGCGCGCTCTCGAGCGACAGCCGCTCGATCGACTGCGTCTTCACTTCATTGGAGAAGAATCGATAGCCGTTCTTGCCGTCCTCCTTGGCGAGGTACATCGCCATGTCGGCATTCTTGGTCAGCGTCTGCGCGTCGGAGCCGTTCGCCGGATACATGGCGATGCCGATCGAGGCCGTGGTGTGGCACTCGTGACCCGCCAGTTCCATGGGCTCGGCAAGCACGGCGAGCAGCTCGGTCGCGATGCGCTGAACGGCGTCGATCTCCCCGCACTGGTCGAGAATCACGACGAACTCATCGCCGCCGAGCCGCGCCACCACGTCACTGGTCCGCAGCGCACCACGCAAGCGGTTCGCCACTTCGAGCAGGAGCAGGTCGCCGGCCTCGTGACCCAGGGAATCGTTGATGACCTTGAACCGGTCGAGATCGATGAAGAGCACCGCGAAGCGGTGATCGCGGCGCTGCGCCGCATCGATCGCGTCACGCAACAGCCCGTTGAAGGTCTCGCGGTTCGGCAGGTCGGTCAGGCTGTCATGCGATGCGAGGTACTCGATCCGCTCGTCGGCATCCTTCTTCGCGTCGGCGCGGTCGAAATTCTCCATGGCGAAGGAGACGTTTTCCGCAAGGCGCTGCAACAGCTCGACGAACTCAGGCGTGAAGGTGGCCGGTTCGGTCGACATGTAGATCATCACGCCGACGGCCTGATCGTGCACGATGAGCGGGAAGGCGGCGCCCGACCGCGCTCCGTCTCCACGGACGATGGCATGGAAGACACGGACGCGGTCGTCGTTGAGATAATCGTTGCTGATGCAGGGCTGCCGCGTGCGGAACGCCGTTCCGCTCATCCCGCGCCCTTCCGGCCGCTCGGGATCGATGGAGAGACGGACGTTGCGCGTGGTGTCGGCGGACGGACCGGCGGTGGCGACGATCTCGAGCTGATCCGTGCCGGCCCTGGCCAGCGCAATCGTGGTCGAGGTGAACTTGGCGCCGTTGGATGCTGCAAGGCAGACGAGGTCGAACAGCTCGGCGCGCGACTTCGCCCGCATGATCGCCTCGTTGGTCGCACTCAAAGACGCGAACATGCGCGTCAGGCGTTCCTTCTGCGCTTCGGTGCGGGCCTTCTCCTCGGCGCGCTCGAAGTTGTCGAGTGCGAAGGAGACGTTTTCCGCCAATCGCCCGAGCAGCGCGACCAGATCGGGCGTGAACGTGTTCTCTTCCAGCGCGAGGAAGAGCAGAATGCCGACCGGTTCCTGTCCTCCCCTGAGCAGCGGGAAGCTCGCCGCAGCCCGCGTTCCATCCTCGACGGCCTTTGTGCGCCAGTGCGCGGAGCTCGGCTCGTTCAGATAGTCGTTCATGACACTGGGTTGGCGCGTCCGCAGCGAGGTGCCGATGATGCCTTCGCCCTCGGGATGGCCGGCGGAAATGCTGCAGGTACGTCCGATCATGCGCTCCTGCAGGCGCCCCTTGACGGCGACGACGCGAACGACCTGAAGTTCGTCATCGATGATGCCGATCGTCGCCGAGGCGAAGAGGTCGCCGAGCACAGCCGCCTGGCAGGCGGCCTCGAACAATTCCTCGCGCGTCTTGGCGCGCATGATGGCTTCATTGGTTGCGCTCAGCGCCTCGAACATGCCGCTCAGACGATTGCGCTGCTTGTCCGCTCGCGCCTTCTCGTCGGCGCGGTCGAAACTCTCGAGCGCGAAGGCGACATTGGCCTGGAGCTTGCGCAGCAGCTCGACGAGCTCGGGCGTGAAGGTGCCGCGCTCCGGAGAGTTGAACAGGAAGACGCCCTCCACGCGGTCGCCGTTGAGCAGCGGCAGTGCCGCGGAGGACGCGATGCCGTTGCGGTGGGCGCTGGCCTGCCACGGCGCCATGCGGTCATCGGCGAGCACGTCGTTGCTGACGGCGGGCTGCCGGCTGCGGAACGCGGTGCCCGTCAGCCCGCGCCCTTCGGGAACCCGGTCGGAGGTGGAGAACGTGAAGTTGCGGACCTGATCCGCATTCGGCCCGTAGGAAGCAACGACGCGAAGCAGCTCAGCGTGATGGTCGGCGAGCGCGATGGTGGCGGAGGTGAACTTGGCTCCCTTGGCCGTCGCCTCGCACACGAGATCGAACAGCTCGGTCCGCGACCCAGCGCGCAGGATCGCCTCGTTGGTGGCGCTGAGTGCCGCATACATTCGCGCCAGGCGTTCTTCTCCCGCAGCGATGCTGGCTTTCTCGGCCTCGCGGCCGAAATTCTCGATCGCGAAAGAGACGTTCTCCGCCATGCGCAGCAATAGCGCGACGATCTCCTCGTCCTTGACCCAGGAGCGGCTGACGAAGAACTGCAGGACGCCGACGCTTGCGCCGCGTTTGATCAGCGGCGCAATCACGCAGGCGGCAACGCCGGTGTTGACCTTGGCCTGCTCCCACGGCGTGCCCCTGGTGCGGCTTGCGAGATCCTCCTCGACGATGGCCTTCTGGGTCCGAAACACCTCGCCGGAGATGCCCTTGCCGTAGGGATTGTCCGGGTCGACCGAATAGCGCGCCTGGGTGACCAGCTCGAGGTTCTGCCCCGTGGCCGCGACCGGAACCATCCAGTGTGAATCCGGCTCACGTAGCAGCACGATGGTCGCCAGCGACTTGCCGCTGTGGACGGAGGCGTCGCACACGAGCTGATACAGCTCCTGCTCGGTCTTCGCGCGGAGGATGGCCTCGTTGGTGGCGCTGATGGCGCCGAACATGCGGTTGAGCCGCCGTGTCGCCTGCTCGCTGACCTGCCGCGCGGTCTCGCGCGCAAAATTGTCCAGCGCATAGGAAATGTTCGCCGACATGCGCTCGAACAGCGACACCATCTGCTCGTTCAGCGAATTGGCCTCTCCGCTCGTCACGTACAATACGCCGACGCTCTTGCCGTCGCAAAGCAGCGGCAGCGCCGCAGCCGCACCGATGTGGGCCTTGGCGGCGCTCTCGCGCCACGCCAGCGAGCGCGGATCGCTCAGATAGTCGTTGGAGACGCATAGCTTCTGCTCGCGAAAGGCCTCACCGCCGACGCCCGAGCCTTCAGGGGTACCGGCTTCCGTCGTGATCCCGATGGAGCGCAGCCGTTCAACGTCGTCGCCGCAGCCCGCCGCAAAATGCAGCCGGCGGCCGTCCGGTCCCACCAGGAACACGGCGACGCCCAAGAAGTCCCCACTCGAAAACCCGGCGTCGCAGACCTTCTGGTACAGCTCGTCGGGCGATTTCGCATAGAGGATCGCTTCGTTAATGGCGCTCAACGCCGCAAAGGTGCGCGCGAGTGTCGTCGGCACGATCTCAGCTCCCGGGCATTCTGCCTATTTCTCCCGGTGCCTTTATCAACGGTGATCGCCTAAGTGGTCGTTATTGCGCGCTGCAAACCATCCATCAAAGTGAATGAGCTACGAATGAGGGGCGCCAAACTGTCGAAAATGCCGCCATGCGGGACGAATCTTCGACAAAGGGTGCGTCCTCTCCACGAAATTGCAGCCCTGTATTGGTTTACGGGAGATTGATATCGCGGCGGCGCTTTGAGACGATGCGACCAACGAGCAGCCTGTTAGGGGCCAAATCCGAGGGAACGCCATGCCGATCGTCAAAGCCGATCGCCTGAGGCGCATCAGCGCCGCGCTGCTCCGCGCCGCCGGCGCTTCGGAGGAGGAAGCCGACGCCGTCGCCATCGGCTGCGTCAACGCCAATCTCGCCGGCCATGATTCCCACGGGGTGATCGCCGTTCCCACCTATATCGACCGCATCAAGGCCGGCCACATCGTTCCCGGCGCCAAGTGGACCATCGTTCAGGAATCCCCGACCACGACCGTGATCGACGGCCATTGGGGTTTTGGCTTCCATGTCAACGCCAGGGCGATGGCGCTGACGATCGAGAAGGCGAAGACGGCCAACGTCGCCGCTTGCACCGTGTTCCGACAGAGCCATGTCGGGCGCCTGGCGGCCTACCCGCTGATGGCGATGCGCGAGGGCATGATCGGGATTGCGACGGCGGACTCCGGCCGTTCGCCGAAGCACGTGGCGCCGTTCGGCGGCAAGGAGGCGCGGCTCGGCACCAATCCGATTTCGATCGCGGTGCCGTCCGATCTCGATACGCCGTTCTGTCTGGACATGGCGACCTCGGCGGTGGCTGCCGGCAAGATCCAGCTCGCGGTCGCCCGTGGCCAGGAAATCCCCACCGGATGGATCATCGACGCCGAGGGGCGGCACACCACCGATCCCACGCAATACCGCAAGGGCGGCGCGCTGCTGCCGCTCGGCGGTACCGAGGGCTACAAGGGCAGCGGGCTTGCAGCCATGGTCGAGGTGCTCTGCGGCCTGCTCACCGGTCTCGGCTTCGGGGTCGAGCCGACGGGGCGACACAACGACGGATGCTTCATGGCGGTCTTCAATGTCGCAGCATTCAGACCGCTGAAGGAGTTCAAGCGCGAGGTCGCGGAATTCGCACGTTATCTGAAATCGACGCCGCCGTCCGAAGACAGCAACGGCGTGTTCTACCCCGGTGAGATCGAAGGGCTGCGCCAGCAGCAGCGCCTGCGCGACGGCATTGAGATCGAGGATGCCACCTGGGAAAGGCTGCGCGCGCTGGCGTGCGAATACAGGCTCGACACCGTCCTCGATCTGGCCTGACGTCATCAGGAGAGCAGCAGCATGAATCGGCAGATGGTCCTCGTCGGCTTCCTTCAGGCGCAGAACTGCACGAACCTGCCGAGTTCCTGGCGACATCCCGACTCCCGCAACGACTCGATGTCGGCGGACTATTATCAGGAGATCGCCAGAATTCTCGAAGCCGGCAAGTTCCACATGGCCTTCTTCGACGATCGCCTGGCGATGCCGGACCGCTACGGCAACGACCACGCCCACACCGTCGAATACGGCATCCGCTGCGTGAAGATGGACCCGCTGATCGTGCTGACCACGATGGGCATGGTCACCGAGAAGCTCGGCTTGGGTGCCACCTGCTCGACCACCTATTACGAGCCCTTCGACGTGGCCCGGCGCTTTGCAACGCTCGACCTGATGTCGGGTGGACGCGCCGGATGGAATGTCGTCACTTCGCTGAACGACGGCGAAGCCCTCAACATGGGCCGGGATTCCCATCCCGAACATGATTCCCGCTACGACCGCGCCGATGAGTTCATGGAAGTCGTGCTCGGCCATTGGGACACCTGGGAAGACGGCGCGCTGATCATGGACAAGACAAGCGGCCGCTTCGCCGATCCCGCCAAGGTGAAGCGGCTCGACCACAGGGGACAGGCCTTCAAGTCGCGCGGACCGTTCACCGTCCCGCGTTCGCAGCAGGGCCATCCTGTAATCATCCAGGCCGGCGCTTCCGGCCGCGGTCAGCGCTTCGCCGGGCGATGGGGCGAGGTGATCTTCACGGCCGCGCGTAATCTCACCGCCGCCAAGGAAGGCTATGCGTCCGTGCGCAACGAAGCCGCAAAGGCCGGACGCGATCCCGACCAGATGTTCCTCTGCAACTTGACGACGCCGGTCTGCGCCGCGACAAAGGCTGAAGCCGAGGACAAGATGGCGTTGATCAACAAGCTGCCGCTCGAGATCGACGCGCTGTCGCTGCTCGCCGAAGCGCTCAACTATGACTTCGCCTCCAAGGGTCTCGACGAGCCGCTGACGACGGAAGAACTGAAGAGCATGCAGGGCATTCTGGGTATCCGCGACGGCGTGCTGAAGAGTTCGGGCAAGAGCAATCCGAGCGCACGCGACTTCGTCACCTTCTCCGGCCGCGGCCAGGTCCAGGACGCCATGGTCGGCGGCCCAAGGGAGATCGCGGACAGGCTGGAGGAGATGTTCGTCGAGCGCGGCTGCGATGGCTTTGTCATTGCCGCAACCCATGTGCCCGGCTCCTACGCGGACTTCGTGCGACACGTCGTGCCGGAACTGCAACGGCGCGGGCTGTTCCAAGAGGACTATCGCGGCAGGACGCTGCGCGAGAATCTCGGGCTCAGGCGCCCGGCCGCCGGCGCCTGGAAGGTGCAGCCGCCCGAAGCGGCGGAATGACCGGGAGTACAGAGCATGCGCTGGTTGAAGTTCACCGCCTCGGGCAGGACCTCCTGGGGAATTATCGAAGGCGAGCAGGTCGTCGCTGTTGACGGTGATCCCTTCGGCGAATGGCGGCGCACGTCGCGCATCCTTCCGCTGTCCCAGGTGAAGATCGAGCTGCCACTGATCCCGCGAACCTTCTATTGCGTCGGGCTGAATTACCTCAGGCACCTGAAGGAGGCCGCGGACAAGCGCGGCGAGGTGCCGGCAGTCCCCGACCGTCCCGAGATCGGCTATCGCGCACAGAACGCGCTGATCGCCCATGGCGAGGACGTCGTGATCCCCTCCTTCGCGACGGACAAGATCCACTATGAAGGCGAGCTTGTCGTGGTGATCGGCAAGAAGGTCAAGCATCTCACCGAAGCGAATGCGATGGATTGCGTGTTCGGCTACACCATCGGCAACGACGTCAGCGAACGCAACTGGCAGAAGGCGGATCGCGGCCTGTGGCGCTCGAAGAACGCCGATACGTTCAAGCCGATGGGCCCGTGGATCGAGACGGACGCCGATCTCGACAAGATGGAGACCATCGTCCGGGTCAACGGCCGCGAGACCAACCGCTTCCACACCAACGACATGATCTTCGGCGTGGTGCCCTTCCTGGTCGAGCTGACCAAGTACTTTACGCTCTGGCCCGGCGATGTGATCTGGATGGGTACCGACGGCGCCTCGCCGGATATCAAGCACGGCGACGTCGTGGAGGTCGAGATCACAGGCGTTGGCACGCTGCGGAACAGGTTCGTGCGGGAGGGGCGGTAGGCGCTAGTCCTTCGACGAAATGAGGCTCTTGGGCAAGATGGCTGCCTCGGTCCGGTTACGGACCTTCAGCTTCCGCATGATATGGCGGAGGTGGACCTTGACCGTATGCTCGCTCATGTTGAGCTCATAGGCAATCTGCTTATTGGCTTTGCCATGACGGATTGCCTCGAGAACGGCGGTCTGTCGTTCTGTAAGCGTTACTTGCGGCTTGACCGGGGCAGGCGGTGGCTCACGATCAACGAAGCTGCTCGCGGGAACGAAGATCCCTCCGGCCTCGACCAGCCGCACCGCTTCCACGGCGACATTGAACGGGAGATTGCTGGGGATGTATCCACGCGCTCCACGCTTCAAGGTTCGAACAATGTGATCGACATCATCTACGTCCGACACGACAACAAAGGACGTTTTGCCGGTCGCGCTATCCAGACTCTGGAGATCATTCAAGCTCGATGCGTCTCCGGACTCAACCACGATGATGACGACTGCCGGCGCCGAAGCCAGCGGCTCCGTAGAACCACGCCAGTCCTCTACGCTCGCAAACGAATAGACGTGATGATCCTGGTATGAAACCTCGAGGCAGCGGGCGAAACAATCTCGAAATACGGCACGTGGATGAATCACCACGATCGTAGGCTTCAGCTTCGAGGCAATCGTGGCTTCCGGCTGCTCGAAGTCGAATCCATTGGGAGCGCCGCGCTCAACCGCTTCCGGCGACTCGTCCGAGAACGGATCGCCACCACGCACCCTTTTCGAGCCCCGAATGAGCTGCCGCGAGCTCGACGCAGGAGAGAGCGGAATCTCAATCGGCGCAGAGAAGCATACCTCCTCCGCAAAGTGACCGACGGCATCATCATCATCGGCTCCGCCATCGCCTGACGGTGGCGCAATCAAATGGCTTTCTGAAAGTGACCGCAGGGAAGGCTGCGAACTCAAATGCAACAAATTACGCACGATGCTACCCTCTTGTAATGATTACCCCGCCTGATCTAAAATTTTCTTGGTAGCTTTGAATGAAATAATGTTTGCATTTATCATATCTGCCCACCATGCACAACTCACAGTTATTCAAAGTCAGCAGCGGCCCGACGTCACAGCTGATCGCGACAGCCGACCGGGTCATTCGCGCGCGCACAAATATAGGCATCGAAGCATTGCGACCATGCCTCTCGAACATCCTCCCGTTGCGCCACCGGACTATCAAGCAAAGTATCGACGAGCGGCACACCCGCTCCTTCCAGCATTTCTTTCGTACTGAACAAAACGAGAGCGAACGCCGCCGCATTGTGACAGCCTAGCTCGAAGTCACGATCGCGGCCCTTGTTCAACAGCATGAAACGCTCCGCAATCCCGCTATCTCGAACGGACGTAATATCGTGCCAAGCTCCGTGTTGAATACGGAAGAGCGCACGTTCAGAGAACTCTCCACCCTCGACCCTTGCGACGACGCTAATAAGCATAACGACAAGACCAGTGATGTAGGGATCCGACCAGACGGCCTCGCTGATCCCGCCAAGACGCGCGCGGCTTTGCTCGACGATCGGCACGAGCATATCGGCCGCAGCCTTGCGGGCTCTTCGGACCCGAACCGTGTCCCGCACCCAATGCCACATCTTCAACCCCGCTGCTTGTTGCAGCGCGAAGACCTCTACCGATCTCGCCAGCGTCTTGCCCGTTCGCAGACCCTCTCGTATATTTCGATCGCATTCATTCTGAGCGCGCTGTACGTGTTGCGTAGGAGCGAGCCCTGAACCATGCCGTCCGGTCGACTTCCATCCAAACCCGATTTCGACGCGATCGCAGCCGCAGCTCCCGCCTCGGCCGATCGGCGCACGCTGATCCTGGCGCTGATCGGAAACCTGGTCTCCAGCTGGTCGAACAATGAGAGCCTGTTCATCTATGTGCTCATGATCCTGCTGCGGACCGATCAGGCCTCCGCTGCACTGACCTTCGCAACTCTCAACACCACGCGAGCCCGGCTCGACCTCATACAGAGGCTTGCGAAGATCACGATAAAGGACAAGCAGCTCAACGTCGCCCTCACGAAGGTGATCGAGCGGTTCAATGAAACTACTCAAATCCGCAACGAATTCAACCATTGTATGTACATCGTGGATTCTACCGGACAGATCACCTCTACTCAGTCGATGCGCATCTCGCAGAGCAAGAATGGCCTGCAGTTCGGAGAAAGAAAGCCGATGGATGACGCTCGGCTCAAGAGCATGGTCAACGCCACGAAGGACATGACCCGCATTAACCGGGAGATCTGGGATCTGCTGCCCCGGCTTGAAAGCCATATCCGTTCGACGGATGCCGCGCGTTGATCTTCCGGCCGCCCCAGCTGAACCGGTCGCCTTTCACGACTATGCCGACCTCTGCCGCAGACCGCGCCGACGTTGCTGCTGCAACGCTTACGTGCGGCCCCACTCGACCGATCGAGTGATGCAGTAACGGGCTCTCTACTCCTTTGGGTCATGCCCCTCCCCCAAAAGGGTTAGCGACACGCGTGTGACGACCTACATCAATAGACAGGGCAGACGCATACGAACAGCTTGTTGCGACGCCTTCTTCGCGGCCGTGCGATAGCACGAATGTGCAACTAGCCAATCAATCCGACCCGAGCAACGTTGAGCCTGCGAAGTCTCGTGAATGATCGCGGGAGGGTCGCAGCCGGAACATCCGGCTTCAATCGCATCGTAGTCTTGGTCGTCGCAGACGCAGAAGATCAGCGATCTCCAGAACGACGATGCTCCTTAATCCAGCAGGAGTTCGTCATGAGCTATCCCAAGAAGAAGTACGATCCGGATCAGGACCAGGATCAAGAGCAGGACCAGAAGCAAGCCAACCTGCAAGGCCAGCTGCAAGGTCAGCTTCAGGGCCAAGGTCAGGGGCAGGCGCAAGGTCAAGCCCAGCTTGCCGTTCAGTCGCTCGACTCCAAGAGTGAGAACGAGAACGAGAACGACAACGACAACAGCAACGAGAACAAGAACGAGAACGAGAACTCGATCGACAACAAGGTCGACAACAAGCTGGCCAACAGTGTCGACAATGACGTCGACAACGAGATCGAGAACAAGGTCGAGAATACCGTCGACACCAAGGTCAACGTCGAGGTTGACGTCGATATCGATCTCGATCTCAAGGCCGACGGCCTGAGCAGCCCCGTGATCGACCTGTCGTGCCTGAGCGACGTCAAGGGCTCGGTCATCATGCCCGACGTGGTTGACCAGAAGCTGGACGGCAATGGCAACCAGTTCAATATCGACCAGGTCAACAACCTGATCGACAACGACTGGAACCGCTCGTCGGTCGACTACGACGGCAAGGGCGGCGAGTTCAGGATGGACGCCAAGGCCGAGGGCGGCGACGTCAAGATGCATTCCGACATCGAGGACGTGATCGGCGATTCGGCAAGTGGCGTCACTGCGTCTGCCGACGCTGCCATCAGCCAGGAAGCCTTCAACCAGACCATCACGCAGGGTGCGAACATCCAGTTCAACAGCATCACGATGAGTGTGGCAGGCAACGACCTCCAGGACAGCCACGATCTCGGCTGACACGTGACGCGACCCGCGCGGCGCCTGCCGCGCGGGACTTTTTGGCCGGCATATTTGCAACGACCGTGATTCATTTAAGCTCCGCGCTTCCCTTGCGCGAGATTTTTTGGCTCGTGGGCCTGTGACGGGAGGCTCTCATGGTTCCTGGCGGAATCACCGAACTGGTTTGGCATTTCATCGCCCACCTGCGCATCACCGACGATATTGCACGCGATCGCACGGCCTACGAAGGGCCTGCCCTTCCGAAGCCGCTGGACGACTACAAGACGCCGCGGCCGGATTTCGATCGCGACCACGATCTCGATGCATTCGATACGACGCCGATCGGTCCTCCCGTCATCCGACTCCTTGACGATCACATCCTTTCCAAGCTGCCGCAGGTGAGATCGCAGGGTATCCCAATCGACGATGATCTCGATCTGCCGACGAGGCTGCCTGCAACGCCGATATTCCGCCCCGGCGCCGGCGGTGGCGGCGGCGGCTCGGACCATGAGATCAAGGTGATCCACGAGCCCGGCGGCGAACAGGGCCAAATCCAGATACGTCAGCTCAACGGAATGCTGGACAATGACATATCCCTCCAAGGCAGCTTCGGGAGCGGCGACACGGGAGTGCTCTCTGCCCAGGCCGCGCAAATCAGCGCGCAGGCGGCTTCACTCCTGCAACATATGGCGGATGACGCCAATGGGCAGATCCCGAGCCAATGGTGGATTCCCCAGAACGGTGCAGGAGTGACCGCCTTCGTCCAGGATTTCGACAACGGCCAAGTCGCGCACGATGGCACCGTCAACGCCAATTCCGTTGTGCCCGGATACTATCTCAATGGCGAACTTCAGACGCCCGCCCCAGAGCCCCCCTCTCCAGAGCTCGGCAGGCCCGCCGATCCAGACACAGGAAACGGCCTTGGCCTTTGGGCCGAGGCAGGCGGCAACGTCAGCTTCAACGGCGCCATGATCGTTGATCTCAGCGAGTCCGGCCGATCCATGATCGTGAAGGGGGACTATTTCCATACCAACGCGATCTTCCAGACCAACTCGTTGATGGACGAGGACCAAATCGCAGCTTCGCAAGCCGAAGACGGATCGATGACCGCGGGAGACGACATCACCGACAACATTGCCGACTTCATCCAGCACCCCGGCGTCTACAGCCTGATGCCGGCGACCTATGCGGGACCGAACTGGCATGTCGATGTCGTCAACGGCGACTACTACAACGTTCAGACCCTCGTGCAGATGAACTATCTGCTCGACAATGACGTAATCGTCCAGACGGGCGGCAGCAATCACTATGACCTGATCTCTGGAGAGAACGAACAGGGGAATCTCGCACAGATCTTCAATGGCAGCTTCCATTACGATCTGATCATCGTTGCCGGCGCCTATCACGGCATGAACGTGATCTTCCAGAACAACATTCTCCTGGACAATGACGCCGTCACCCAGCTCGCCAAAGGCGACGAGCAGACGCAATCACTCGCTGCGGGCCAGAACGAGCTCCTGAACGCGGCCACCATCGAGACGTTCGGTAACGACAATTTCCTGCCGCTCACCCCGGGCTTGGAGAGCCTCGTTGCCGCACTCGCAAACGGCATACCCGGACTGGATCCGGAAACCGGAACGTTGCTCCCGGGGACGGGTGGGACCTTCGAGGTCCTCTACATTACCGGCGACTACTACGACATCAATGCGGTCTGGCAGACCAACGTGGTCTCGGACGTCGATGTGCTGCTTCAGCTTCTCGAGCGTCCGTCGGACGCCGCGCAACAACTTCATCCCGGCGACGATGGCGCTCAGGTCGCCAGCACGGGCGCGAACATGCTGACCAACGACGCAGCCATCGTCGATGTCGGACCGACAGACGCCTATGTCGGCGGCCAGGTCTATGGCGACACGATTCTGGTCCAGGCAAACCTGCTGCCGACCGACGCCGACCCCGCTCTCGCCAGGGATACCCAAACATTGGTGTCCGAGCTCGTGGCATTCGTGACCGACGCGCAGGACGAGGAGCAGCAGGCGCCACCAGCGCCGCCCCCACCGCCCTGCGACGACGCCATCTCCAACGTCATGCACTAGAACGCAGGCGAACCAGAAGCATCGGTTGAATGGCGGATACAGGAGGGCGGTCAATGGGTTGGGGCAGCGAGGAGAAGCGCGATCTCGCGCGCGACATCGAAGACAGCACCTCTGCCGACGGAGATACCGCCAGAGTTCTCACGTTTCCCGGCCGTCCCCACGGCCGAGAAAGCCGCAGCGACGCATCGATCGTTTCTCCGTTGCCCGGAGAGCGACCGCAGCCCCCAAGCCCGGACGCAATGCCCCCTACCCCCACGTCCGGAACCGTGTCCGCTGCGACACCCACGCCCGCCTCCGCCGCAAGACTGGAGCAGCCAGCCGTTCAACAACCCCGAGGAACGCCTGCGCGCAGCGACGCGCGCGGGACGACCGATAAGGCGTCGATCGGCAACGGCTCGGCCAGCCCAGCTCCGCCCGGCGGAGGCGGCGGCGGAGCCGCAAGCGGCGGCGGACGCGGCAATGGCGGCGGCTCACAGCCCTTACACAAACGATCCGGGGACAACGAGTTCCGTGACGTGCTCGGCAAGGGGCTCTCCGGCGCGCGGCGCAATCTCGTCACCGTCGGAATCTTCTCGGTAATGGTCAATCTGCTCGTACTCGCGATCCCCGTCTATCTCTTCAACATGTCGGACCGGGTGCTGACCAGCCGCAGCACAGACACTCTTGTGATGCTGACCATGATCGTCGTCGCCGCGATCGCCGCTCACGTGCTGATGGACGTGCTTCGCCGCATCATCCTGATGCGCGTCGCCGTGGACACGGAAGCGCGGCTCGGCGGCCCGGTGCTGAGTGCCGCAGCAAAGGCGGCGCAAACCGGATCAAGCCGTGAGTTCCAGACCCTTGCCGATCTCCAGCACCTGCGTTCGTTCATCACCGGTCCGGTGTTGCTCACCATGTTCGATGCTCCCGTGACCCCGATCTACTTCGCCGTCGTCTTTCTTGTTCACCCCCATCTCGGGCTGATCGTGCTGTCCTCGGGCGTGCTGTTGATGGGTGTCGCCTTGCTCAATCAGAGAATCACGGCGATGCCATTCACGCGGGCCAACGCCTACGGAACGCGGGCAAATCTGCAGGCCGAGGCCATGGCGCGCAACGCCCAGGTCATCAACGCGATGGGGATGATCCCGGAGGGCGTTCTCGTCTGGGGACGCGAGACCGTCGAGTCACTGAAGGAACAGGTCATTGCACAGGATCTCAACATCCTGATGACCGGGATCTCCAAGTTCCTGCGACTTTGCACGCAGATCGCGATTCTTGGCTGGGGCGCCTGGCTTGCCCTCGAAGGCCAGCTGACCGGCGGCATGATCATCGCAGGCTCGATCGTCGCCAGTCGCGCCCTCGCTCCGCTCGAAGGCACGATCGAGGGTTGGCGCAACTTCGTTCAGGCGCGATCCGCTTACAGCCGGGTGAAAGCTCTGCTCCAGAGCTCTCCGCTCAATCTCGACCGGCTGCGCCTGCCGCGCCCACAGGGGCACCTCAGCGTCGAGCGAATTCTCTACGTTCCGCCGCCAACGAAGAAGGTCATCCTGAATGGCATCAGCTTCCAGCTCGAGCCGGGCGAGTCGCTGGCCATCGTCGGCGACTCCGGCGCCGGAAAGACCATGCTGGCCCGCATGCTCGTCGGCTCGATCATCCCGACCGCAGGCAATGTGCGACTGGACATGATGGACCTGCGCAACTGGGATCCGAGGCAATTCGGCGAGAGTTGCGGATATCTCCCGCAGGACGTTCAGCTCTTTCCGGCCTCGATCAAGGCCAACATCGCGCGGATGCGCGAGGATGCGATCGACGCCGACATCTTCGATGCAGCCGAGCTCGCCGACGTCCACGAAATGATCTCCAGCTTTGCACAGGGGTACGAGACCATCGTCGGGATGGACGGAAGTCCCCTGTCCGGCGGTCAGAGGCAGCGCATCGGGCTCGCCCGCGCGTTCTACGGCAATCCCCGCCTCATGGTGCTCGACGAGCCGAACTCAAATCTCGACGCCAGTGGTGAACGCGCTCTGGCCAAGGCTCTCCTGCGCGCCAAGGATCGCGGGATCACGGTGGTCACCGTGACGCAACGGGCCGCCCTCCTGAGAAGCGTCGACAAGATCATGATCCTGAGCAGCGGAGCCGTTCAGGCCTTCGGCACGAGGGACGAGATCATTCCACTCATCACCGGACGGAAGCCGAACGGCGGCGACGGTCCACCCTTGCTGAATTCCTAGAGCATGATCGGACTGTCCAATGTCGAAGGACCTTGTTCTCCGTCAACAACCGCCCGAAGCTGCCTGGTACGCGAATTTGCCCCGTTCGACGCGGCTTCCTACCATCGCGGGCATCATCGTGATGACAGTGATGCTATGCGGCTTTGGCGTCTGGGGCAATGTCGCTCCCATTGCCGGCGCCGTGGTCGCCTCCGGCGTGTTCGTCGCCACGGGCCAGAACAAGATCATTCAGCATCTCGAGGGTGGGGTGATCCGCACCATCCATGTGCGGGAGGGCGATCTGGTCGAGCAGAAGCAACTCCTCGTCGAACTCGATGACACCGTCCCTCGCGCGGAGCTGCGGCGTTTGTACCTGCGCAGCCTGCGCCTGAGCGCGATCGATGCCAGGCTCCAGGCGGAGATGCGCGAGGATGCAGAGATTCAATTTCCGGATTCGGTTCTCTCGGCCACAAGCGATCCGGAAATTTCGCAGATCATCGAAAGTCAGAAACTCACCTTCATCGCACGCAGGAACAATCTGAATAGCGACATTGCCGGCATCGAGGAGGGCATCAACGCCCTCAGCGAGCGTATTCAGGGCTCAAATGTGCAGCTCGATGGCGTGCGGCGTCAAATCGCTCTGCTGGACGACGAGATCGAGACCAAGCGGTACCTGCTGCAGACGGGCCTCGTTCGCAAGCCTGAACTGCTGGTTCTGCAGCGCACAAAGGCCAATCTCGAGGGCGAGATCGGTCGCATCCTCGGCGAAATCGGCGACGCCAAGGAGCGCATCGCGCGTTCCAAGGAGCAAATCAACGGCGTGCGCAAAACCGCGATCAAGGTCGCCGTGGAGCAGATGCACGAGGTGCGGGGAGAGCTTGCGGATGTACGCGAGCGCATGCTCGCCGCCCAAGGCGTATTGGACCGCATTCGGATCACCGCCCCCGTCAAGGGAGTCGTGGTCAAGCTGCGCTATCACACCCAGGGTGGCGTGGTCGAGCCCAGCAAGACCATCATGGAAATCCTGCCTCTTCAGGAAGAGCTGATCATCGAGGCTCGGGTTCGGCCGCAGGACATTGACACCATGAAGAACGGACAGCACGCGATGGTCCGCCTGACCGCGCTCAACCAGCGGATTACGCCGATGATCTCAGGCGACGTGATCTACTTGTCCGCGGACACGCTCGCCGACGAGCGCAAATCGCAGCAGGTCGGACCAACCGACATCTACATCGTGCGGGTGAAGCTCAACAGGAACGAAGCGATGGCAATCCCCGATTTCAGCCCGACACCGGGTATGCCGGTCGAGGTCTACATCAAGACCCACGAGCGGACTTTCTTCCAATACATCGCGAAGCCGATCCACGACAGCATGATGCGGGCATTCCGGGAGCGGTAACGACGGGAGTCCCAGGTCAATTCGTAGCCAACTGATAGAGTGAGGGCACTGTGCACATCGATCTGATAGAGACGTTCGATGACTTCGAGCGTATCGAGGACAACTGGAACGCGGTGTATGATGCGGACCCTGACGCGCAGCTCTTTCTGTCCTGGAAATGGTTGGCTGGATGGCTTCGGCAGATTGCGGGGCCTTGGCTGATCCTGGCCGCCCGCGAGAGCGACGACGACGGCGCTCCGTATGTCGCTTTTTGGCCGTTGCGGACCTACTTCAAGTCAACCGATGGGAAGTTCCGCAACGAGCTCAACATGGCCGGCAATTTCTCTGCTGATTATACCGGCATCCTGTGCGCGTCTCGCTTCGAAAGCCAGGCGATCCCGGCTTTCGCAAGACAGCTCAAGCGCATGAATTGGGCGCGCGTGAACCTCGACAATATTCGCCTGTCCGGGACACGTTATCGCCTGCTCATGGCGCATTTCCCGAAGGCGAAGTTTCAGCACGACGAGGTCAACCGGATCAACAAGGTCGACGGCATCGACAACAACGTATGCCCGTTCGCTTCGCTTCCGGCCGACTGGGACGCTTACCTCGCCGGCCTGAGCGCCAATACGAGGCAAAAGATCAGGCGCCTGCTCAAGCTGGTGGACGCTCCGGGAGAGTTTCGCATCACCGAGGCAACGGCCGAGACGATCGATCGCGATCTCAATACGCTTCTCCAGCTCTGGGAAACAAAATGGCGGCCGCGCAAGGGTGGTCTCGTCGACAAGCTCGTTCGTTCAAACCGCGCCATGCTGACCACGAGCTTCAGGTCCGGCCTGCTGTTCTTGCCGACATTGTGGCAGAATGATCGCCCACTTGCGGCCCTTGCCACCCTGATCGACCGGAGAAAACGCAGCTTCCTGTTCTACATGACGGGCCGTGACGAAAGCCATGACGGACCGCCGGCCGGAGTGATCCTGCATGCCTACAGCATTCGCCGGGCCATCGCCGACGGTTTCGCGGAGTATGACTTTCTGCGTGGAAATGAACCCTACAAGTATTCGTTCGGGGTCAAGGAACGGCGCATTCGCAGTGTCACCATCAGCACGAGAAACGGCCTCAATCTCGGTGGCCGGCTCGACCGGAGAACCCTCGGTGATGCCCTCGAAGAGGCGACCAGGCTACACCAGGCCGTCAAGCTCGCCGATGCGGAGCGCGGCTACCGGCAAATCCTCGACGTCGAGCCAGGAAATCCGGACGCGATCCACCGCCTCGGCCAGCTCTATGCCACGCGCGGAAATCACGTTGCGGCAAGGCGATTGTTCAAGCTGCTGACGGCGATCAAGCCCGAGACGCACAAGTCCTGGTTCTGTCTCGCGCAGTCCTGCGAGGCTCTCAACGAGCATATGGAAGCCGCCCGCAATTACCGGGAAGTCATCAGGCTGAAGCCTGATGCGCCCGACGCATTCAGCGCGCTCGGGAGAGTTCTGGTCAAGCTCGGGCTCGTTCGGGATTTCGACGAAGCGCTCGCCGTGGTTCTCGGCGAAGCCGAACAGCAATGCGACAGGCCGGAACGTGCGACGCGCATGCTGCCCACCAGAGACACAAGGGACGCGCGTTAGACGCCGACATCAGTCAGGTTCAAAACGGCAGCTCCACACTCGTCTTGATCTCCTTCAGGACCACGTTGCTGCGGACGTAGCGGATGCCGGGGATGCGGAACATGAACTCGTCAAGAAACCTGTTGTAGGCGGCCATGTCCTGCACGACGACACGCAGATGATAATCGGCATCGCCCGTCGTCGCAAAGCACTCCAGCACCTCGCGGCGCTTGGTGACCCTGGCCACGAACTCATCGACGAACTTCGCATCGTGCCGCTCCAATGACACGTGGAGGATGGCGGACATTGCAAAGCCCGCCTGCTCGCGAGCGACCAGCGCCGCATAGCCCTGGATGACGCCGCTGTCCTCAAGCGCTCGCACCCGGCGCCAGCAGGCCGAGGTGGACATGCCGACTTCATCAGCCAGCTGCTGGTTTGTGGCACGGCCGTCCTTCTGGAGATGCGCGAGAATCCGCGTGTCCTGCTCTTCGATCATGAAAGCCCCCAACCGACCTGGAAGAACCTACCACAATTAGGCCGTTGACGCAAAACTCTACCGAAATGACAGATCAAATCGGTGAGATAGGTAAGATCTACCGGCTGCGCGGGCGTAACCTTCCACCATCGGGCAGGATGCCGCGCGAGGTCCGTCATGGACGCAATTTCATCACTCGACACCTACGAGCTCTCCGACCGCTACGACCGTGAGGAGGGCCGCGTCTTTCTCACCGGCACGCAGGCCATCGTCCGCATCGCGCTCGATCAGGCACTCAGAGACCGTGCGGCCCGCCTCAACACGGCCGGATTCATCTCCGGCTATCGCGGTTCGCCGCTCGGCGGCATCGATCAAGAGCTCTGGCGCATCCAGGAACGGCTCAAGCGGGACCGCATCGAATTTCTTCCGGCCGTCAACGAAGACCTCGCGGCAACCGCAGTGCTCGGCTCGCAGCAGGTCGAAACGCAAGCCGACCGCGAGGTCGATGGCGTGTTCGGCCTCTGGTACGGCAAGGGCCCAGGGGTCGACCGCTCGGGCGATGCGCTCAAGCACGGCAACGCCTACGGCTCCTCGCCGCAGGGCGGCGTGCTGGTGGTCGCCGGTGACGACCATGGTTGCGTGTCCTCCTCGATGCCGCACCAGTCCGACGTCGCCTTCATGAGCTGGCTCATGCCGACGCTGCACCCCGCAAGCGTCGGCGAATATCTCGCTTTCGGCGAATATGGCTACGCGCTGAGCCGCTTTTCCGGCATGTGGGTCGGCTTCAAGGCGATCTCGGAGATCGTGGAGTCCGGCGCTTCCGTCGCCCTGCGCCCCCCGCGCGCTTTTCTCGTGCCCGACTTCACGCCACCGCCCGGCGGCCTGCACTATCGCTGGCCCGACCTGCCGGGCCCACAGATCGAGGAACGGCTGGAGGCGAAGAAGCATGCGGTCTACGCCTTCGCCAAGGCCAATCCGATCGACCGCCACATCTACGACATTCCGGGTGCGACCTATGGCATCGTCACGACGGGCAAGGCGCATCTCGACTTGATGGAAGCGCTGCGCCTGATGGGCCTCGATGAAGCGGCTTGCCGCAACATCGGAATCGACATCTACAAAGTCGGCATGGTCTGGCCGCTGGCACTCCATGATGCGATGGATTTCGTGAAGGGCAAGCGCGAGATCCTGGTCGTGGAGGAGAAGCGCGGCATCATCGAGAGCCAGTTCAAGGAATACTTCTACGACTATCCGGGCAGCAAGCCCGAGCGCATGGTCGGCAAGCACGACGAGCAAGGAGCACGTCTCATCTCCTGGATCGGCGAATTGTCGCCGCGGGCGCTGGCGTCTGTGCTGGCGCGCCGGCTTGACCCGATGTTCCCGGGCCTCAATCTCGCGGCACGCGCCGCCGCCCTGATGCCGGAAGCGGCGCGCACGATCAATGTCGGCGGCGCGACCCGCACGCCCTATTTCTGCTCGGGCTGCCCGCACAACACGTCTACGAAGGTCCCGGAGGGATCGAAGGCGCTCGCCGGCATCGGCTGCCACTTCATGGCGAGCTGGATGGACCGCGAGACCTCTTCGCTGATCCAGATGGGCGGCGAGGGCGTGAACTGGGCGGCCTCGTCGCGCTTCACCGGCCGCAAGCATGTGTTCCAGAATCTCGGCGAAGGCACCTACTACCATTCCGGCTCGATGGCGATCCGGCAGGCGATCGCAGCAGGCGCCAACATCACCTACAAGATCCTGTTCAACGATGCCGTCGCGATGACCGGCGGCCAGCCGGTCGACGGCCCCGTCAGCGTACAAGCCATCGCGCATAGCGTCCGCGCCGAAGGCGTTGAGCGCATCGCACTGGTATCGGATGATCCCGCGCACTTCAGCCCGGCCGAGCTTCCGGCCGGCGTCACCATCCATCCGCGAGAGGAGATGAATGTCGTTCAGCGTGAGCTGCGCGAGGTTTCCGGCGTCTCGGTGCTGATCTATCAGCAGACCTGCGCTACCGAGAAGCGGCGGCGGCGCAAGCGCGGGCAGATGGCCGATCCCAGACGCTTCGCCTACATCAACGACCTCGTCTGCGAGGGTTGCGGCGACTGCTCGGTCGAGTCCAACTGCCTCAGCGTCGAGCCGAAGGAGACGCCGTTTGGCCGCAAGCGGCAGATCAACCTATCCGCATGCAACAAGGACTTTTCTTGTCTTAACGGCTTCTGCCCAAGTTTCGTCACGGTCGAAGGCGCCACGCGCCGGAAGAAGTCCGCAAGCCAGATCGATGCGATCGGCCGCGCGGCCGCTCTCACCCTTCCTGCGACCGCAACTCTCGATCGGCCCTACGATCTGCTGGTGACGGGCGTCGGAGGCACCGGCGTGATCACGGTGGGTGCGCTGATCGGCATCGCCGCTCATCTCGAACGCCGTGGCGTCTCGGTCCTGGATTTTACCGGCTTTGCGCAAAAGTTCGGTCCCGTGCTGAGCTACATCCGGCTTACCGCTTCGCCCGAAGCGCTGCACCAGGTCCGCATCGACCAGGGCGCGGCCGATGCGCTGATCGGCTGCGACCTTGTCGTCAGCTCCTCGCCGAAGGCATCAGGCACCTATCGTCGCGGCACGCGCGCCGCGGTCAATACCGCGGAGATGCCGACCGGCGACGTGGTCCGCTTCCGCGACGCCGATCTCGCCTCCCATGCCCGCTTGCGCGCGATCGGCCGCGTCATCGGCGAAGGCAATCTCGATACGATCAATGCGAATGCGCTGGCCGAACGGCTGCTCGGCGATTCCGTCTATGCCAATATCATCATGCTTGGCTTTGCCTGGCAGCGCGGCCTCGTTCCTGTCTCGCTGCAGGCGCTGCTGCGCGCGATCGAGCTCAATGGCGTCACCGTCGAACGCAACAAGCAGGCGTTCGCCTGGGGACGGATTGCAGCGGCCGATCCGGGTCTTTTGCCGAGCACGGATGATGCGCCGAAAGCCGAGACGCTCGACCATCTCATCGCCCGGCGCGCCGAGTTCCTCACGGCCTATCAGAATGCCGCCTATGCAACCCGCTACCGGGCGTTCGTCGCAAGAGTCCGCAATGCCGAAGCCAACGTGAACAGCGAGGCGCTGACCGAGACAGTGGCGCGCGCGCTGTTCAAGCTGATGGCCTACAAGGACGAATACGAGGTGGCGCGGCTGCACATGCAAAGCGGCTTCATGGACGAACTGAAGAACGAATTCGAAGATGGCTTCAGGATCCAGTATCACCTCGCGCCGCCGTTCCTGCCGTCGCGGCGCGATGCCCGTGGACGTCCGCGCAAACGCGCCTTCGGCCAATGGATCCAAATGCCGCTGGCGATGCTTGCACGCCTGAAGGCGCTGCGCGGAACGCTGTTCGATCCGTTCGGCTACACCCCGGAACGGCGCGCCGAGCGCGAACTGATCGGCTGGTATGAGGCGCTGATCGAGCGGATGCTCGGCCGGCTCGACACGGCGCCTCTTACGGACCTCGTCGCGATTGCAGCGGCTCCCATGGAGATCCGCGGCTATGGCCCGGTCAAGGATGCCGCCATCGGGAAGGTGAAGTCCGAAATCGAGCGACTGCTCGCCGAACTTCCCGCGCCGTTGCCGGCCAGGATGCGCGCAAACGGTTGACGTGGCGCCAGCGAGGCTTCAGCCTCTGACCCTGGAGGGACGCCCTGATGGCGCTCCCGCGATCGGGCAATTGCATCATGGATTTCGACCAGCTCACACTGACCGAGGCCGCGGACGGCCTCCGCGCCGGGAAGGTTACGAGCACCGCGCTGACGCGGGAAGCCCTGGCTCGCGCCAAAGCCAACGCTGGCCTCAATGTCTTCGTCACGCTGGACGAGACCGGTGCCTTGGAGGCCGCCACCGCGTTCGACGCGGCAGGCGACAGAAGCAAGCCGCTCGGCGGCGTGCCGGTCGTGATCAAGGACAACATCGAGGTGGCCGGGCTGCCCTGCAGCGCCGGTACCCCGGCGCTGAAGGATTACATTCCAGCGATGGACGCGCCCGTCGTGGCAAAGCTGCGCGCCGCGGGAGCAATCATCATCGGCAAGACCAGCATGCACGAATTGGCCTTCGGCATCTCCGGCTACAACACCGCGTTCAAGACCGGCGCCGAGTTCGGCGTGCGCAATGCCTATGATCGCGCGCGGATCGCCGGTGGCTCCTCGTCCGGCACGGGCGCCGCGATCGGCGCACGGATCGTCGCGGGCGGGCTCGGCACCGACACCGGCGGATCAGTGCGCGTGCCCGCCGCCCTGAATGGGTGCGCCTCGCTGCGGCCGACGATCGGACGCTACCCGCAGAACGGCATCGCGCCCATCTCACATACCCGCGATACCGCGGGGCCCATGGCCGCAACCATGGCCGATGTCGCGCTGCTCGACCGCATCATCGCGGGCGGAGACGAGATTGCACCGGCTGATTTGAAGCAGGTGCGCATCGGCATCGTGACGTCTATGCTGGCCAATCTCGATTCCGACACCGCGGCCGCATTCGACACGGCGATCGGGAAGATGAAAGCCCGGCATATCACGATCCTGGAGATCGAAATGCCACGACTGGCCGAGCTCAACGGTCAGGTCGGGTTTCCGGTCGCGCTGTATGAAGCATACGACGACATGGTTGCGTATCTGAAGCACACCGGTACTGATCTCAGCGTCGAAGCGCTGGCGAAGGAGATCTCGAGCCCCGACGTGAAGGGCACCTATGATGGGCTCGTTATCCCGCGCAAACTGCCGGGCCCCAACGACACGCTGATCGATGCCAGGCCGATCTACGATGCCGCGATCAAGATCGCGCGCCCCGCGCTTCAGGCGCTGTACAGCGAAACGTTTTCGGGAAACAGGCTCGACGCCATCGCTTTCCCGACAACGCCGCGCGTCGCGATTGCCTCCAATCCCGATTCCAGCAGCCTCGAAAATTTCGGGCTCTTCATCCAGAACACCGATCCCGGGAGCAATGCCGGTATTCCCGGAATTCAGATCCCGATTGCGCTGGGCGACACCAGCCAACTGCCGATCGGGCTCGAGCTGGATGGCCCCGCAGGAAGCGACCGTCACCTGCTTGCTATCGGAATCGCGCTGGAGACACTATTCGGACGATTGCCGCCCCCGCGCCGATCATGAGTAGGGGTTGATCAGCTTCTGCTGCTCGGCGCTGTGGTGCACGAGCAGGTCGATGAAGGTCCTGACTTTAGCCGACAGATGATGGCGGTGCGGATAGACCGCATTCATGGACAGCTCGACCGTACGATATTCCGGCAAGAGACGCACGAGGCGGCCGGCTTCGAGATCGTCCTGAATGAGAAACCCGGCCATCAGGCACACGGCGGCGCCATCGAGCGCGACCTCGCGCAGCGCCTCCCCGCTGTTGGTGACGAAGCTGCCTGAGATCCGCACGGAGGCCGGCGTGCCCTTGCGGTCAAGGAAGCGCCATTCGTCGCCGAACGGATAGTTCAAGTGCCGCCCACAATTGTGCCCGGTGAGCTCGTCGAGCTTCTGCACGCGGCCGTGCTTGTCGATATAATCGTGCGAGCAGCACAGCACGTGGCGCCAAGTGGCGAGGCTTCGCACGACAAGGCTCGAATCCCGCGGTTGCGTCATGCGCAGGGCAACATCGTAGCCTTCCTCGATCAGGTCGACTTCGGCCTCCCCCATGCGCAGGTCGATCTTGAGCTCCGGACAGGTGGACAGAAGTCGCGCCACGACCGGCGCCACCAGTGGCACCATATGGGTAGCGACGTGAACGCGCAGCGTTCCACGAGGCACCGACTGCAATTCGCTCGCGATGTCGTCGGCCTGTTCGAGATCGGCGAGGATCTGCGTTGAGCGCTCGTAATAGGCTTTGCCGATCTCCGTAAGGCTGACCTTCCGCGTGGTGCGGTTGAGCAGCCGCACCCCAAGCCGGTCCTCCAGCGCCTGGACGTGGTTGCTCACCATCGTGGTGGACATGTTGAGCCGGCGGGCCGCGGCTGAGAAGCCGCCAGCGTCGACCACGCGGACGAAAGCAGTGAGGCTCGTAAAGCGGTCCATGTCGAACGCCCCGATTATCAATCTTCGCTGGATAATCATTCCAGTTTTTGACGGATTATCACAATGGGAGGGACGACGCATCTTACCCGCATCAACAACACGTCCCGACGCACCGGGACGTGCGGGAATTCCGAGGACACCATGTCGATCGCTTATGTTGCTGAAACCAATAAGAAAATCAGCCTCCGTCCATCCCGCCAAGCGATCCAGCGGGTGGCCTTGGGCCTGGCGTTGACGCTCGGGATCGCCGCGGCCGGGCGCTTCGGTTACGACTACATCACCACCGGCCGCTACCTGGAATCCACCGATGACGCCTATGTGAAGGCGGACTCGACGATCGTCGCGCCTAAGGTCTCCGGCTACATCGCGAAGGTGCTGGTCGGAGACAACGAGAAGGTGAAGGCGGGCCAGGTGCTTGCCAAGATCGACGACCGCGACTTCAAGGCGGCGCTCGATCAGGCCCGCGCCGATGTCGCCGCTGCCGAAGCGTCGGTGCGCAACATCGATGCCCAGTTAAAGCTGCAACAGCCGATCATCGAGCAAGGCACGGCTGATATTGCTGCTGCGGAGGCCAACCTGAAATTCGCGCAGGAGGAGCGCGCCCGGTACGACGATCTCATGAAGACGGGGTCGGGTACGGTCCAGCGCGCACAGCAGACCGATGCGGCGCTGCGCGCCAGCAGCGCCCAATTGCAGCACGCCAAGTTCGGCCTGCTGGCCGCGCAGCGAAAAATCGACGTTCTCACCACGCAGCGCGCCCAGGCCGCAGCGCAGCTCGAACGCGCCCGCGCCGTCGCGGAGCAGGCCGCGCTCAATCTGTCCTATACCACGATCACCGCTCCGGTCGAAGGCACGGTCGGTGCCCGCAGCTTGCGCGTCGGCCAGTACGTGCAAGCCGGCACACAGCTGATGGCGGTGGTGCCACTCGACGCCGTCTATGTCGTCGCCAATTTCAAGGAGACGCAACTCACGCATATGCGCCCCGGCCAGCCGGTCGAGCTGCACGTCGACAGCTTCCGCAACACCACCCTCCGCGGCCATGTTGACAGCCTGTCGCCCGCCAGCGGACTCGAATTCGCGCTGCTGCCCCCCGACAATGCCACCGGCAACTTCACGAAGATCGTGCAGCGCGTGCCGGTGAAGATCGTGCTCGATGACCACAGCCTGACCGGCCTCCTGCGGCCGGGCATGTCCGCGGTGCCGGTTGTCGACACCAAACAGACGGTGCTCGCCGAGCGGGGGACTGCCAAGCAGATCGCCGGCAAGACGGCTCGTTCGAGCGGGGGTTGACATGAGCACCCTCCAACCGACCTTCGACGCCGCTGCCGGCCGCCCCGCCCGCAGCGAGCCAACCGCACCCTCAGTATCCGCGAAGACCTGGATCGCGGTGATCGGCGCGACGCTTGGCGCCTTCATGGCGGTGCTGAACATCCAAATCGTCAACGCCTCGCTCGCCGACATCCAGGGCGCGATCGGCGCCGGCATCGACGACGGCGGCTGGATCTCGACCTCCTATCTGGTCGCCGAAATCGTGGTGATCCCGCTGTCCGGCTGGCTGGCACAGGTGTTCTCGATCCGCATCTATCTGCTCACCAACGCGATCCTGTTCCTGGCTCTCTCCGCGGCCTGCGCGCTGGCGCAGGACCTGTCGCAGATGATCGTGCTGCGCGCCATCCAGGGTTTCACCGGCGGCGTGCTGATTCCGCTGGCCTTCACGTTGATCATCACCTTGCTGCCGCGCGGCAAGCAGCCGGTGGGCCTCGCGCTGTTCGCACTCTCGGCGACGTTCGCGCCGGCGATCGGCCCGACCATCGGCGGCTATCTCACCGAGAATTTTGGCTGGCAGTACATCTTCTACGTCAACCTCGTGCCCGGCGCGATCATGGTCGGCATGCTCTGGTACGCGCTCGAGGCCAAGCCGATGAAGCTGTCGCTCCTGCGGGGAGGCGATTGGGCCGGCATTGTCACCATGGCAATCGGCCTATCCGCACTCCAGACCGTGCTGGAGGAAGGCAACAAGGACGACTGGTTCGGCTCGCCCTTCATCGTCAAGCTCAGCGTGATCGCGGCCATCGCACTGGTCTCGTTCCTGGTCATCGAGCTCACGGTAAAGAAGCCGCTGCTCAATCTGCGCCTGCTCGTCCGCCGCAATTTCGGATTCGGCATGCTCGCGAACTTTCTGCTGGGCATCGCGCTGTACGGCTCGGTGTTCATCCTGCCGCAATATCTGGCCCGCATCCAGGGCTACAATGCCGAGCAGATCGGCATGGTGCTGGCCTGGACCGGGCTGCCCCAACTCCTGCTGATTCCGCTGGTGCCGCGCCTGATGCAGCGCTTCGACGCGCGGATCATCATCGGCATCGGCTTCGTGCTGTTCGCGGCTTCAAACTTCATGAACATCCATATGACCAATGACTATGCCGCCGACCAGCTGCTCTGGCCCAATGTGGTGCGAGCGCTCGGTCAGGCGCTGGTGATGGCGCCGCTGTCGGCCGTGGCAACCGCAGGCATCGAACCGGAGAATGCAGGCTCGGCCTCCGGCCTGTTCAACATGATGCGCAATCTCGGCGGGGCCGTCGGCATCGCCCTACTTCAGACTGCCCTGACCAAGCGCGAGCAGTATCATTCCAACGTGCTGATGCAGTCGGTGTCGGCATTCGATCAGGCGACGCGCACGCGGCTGGAGCAGCTCACCCAGTACTTCGTCAATCACGGCATCCTCGACCATGCAGATGCCGTGCATCGCGCCTATGTCGCAATCGGCCGCATCGTGCAGAAGCAGGCCTATATCCTCGCGTTCAGCGACACTTTCTATCTGCTCGGCATGGCGCTGATCGTGGCGCTGCTCGCCGTCCTCTTCCTGAAGAAGCCCGGCCAGACTTCCGCTGGCGGCGCCCACTGACTCAAGTCCAACAGAGGAGAACGACGATGAAGCCTCGCATGAACTACTACCAGGCCGCACCCGATACCATCAAAGCGCTGATGGCGCTGGAGGCGCAGATCCAGTCGACGGGTCTGGAGAAATCACTGATCGAACTCGTCAAGATCCGGGCGTCGCAGATCAACGGCTGCGCGTTCTGCATCAACATGCACACCGAAGACGCGCGCAAGCGCGGCGAGACCGAGCAGCGCATCTATCTCCTCGATGCCTGGCGCGAATCCTCGCTCTATACCGAGCGCGAACGCGCCGCGCTGGCCTGGACCGAGGCGGTGACGCTGATCTCCGAGACGCATGCGCCCGACGACGCCTACGAGCAGGCCCGCGCGCAATTCTCCGCGGAGGAGGCGGTGAACCTGACCATGCTGATCGCGACGATCAACGCCTGGAATAGGATCGCGATCGCGTTCCGCGCCGTCCATCCGGTGAAGGTGAAGGCGTCGATGGCGCAGGCAACCACGTCGACACAAATATAGATCGTCATGCGCGGGCTTGACCCGCGCATCCATCAAAATGAACCTCTGACTCCTGATGGATTACTGGGTGAGGCCCGGCAATGACGATCAAACCGCCGTCGCCTTGGCGAACTCCACGTAAATCTCGCGAAGGCGCGTTGCCACCGGGCCGGGCTTACCGTCGCCGATCGTCTTGCCGTCAATGGCGACCACCGGCTGCACGAAGGAGGATGCGCTGGTGATGAACGCCTCCTTGGCGGCGAGCGCCTCTGCGACCGTGAACGAACGTTCCTCGACACGGAGCTGGCGTTCCTCGGCGAGTGCGATCACCGCTTTGCGGGTGCAGCCCGGCAGGATCGCGTTGGAATTCCTGCGCGTGACGATGACGTCGTCCTTGGTCAGGATGAACGCCGACGACGAGCCGCCCTCGGTGACGTATCCGTCTTCCAGCATCCAGGCCTCGCCCGCGCCGGCCTCCGCGGCGGCCTGCTTCGCCAAGACCTGCGCCAGCAGCGCCACGCTCTTGATGTCGCGTCGCTCCCAGCGGATGTCGGGCACAGTGATGACATTGATGCCGGTCTTCGCCGAGGCGGCGTTGACGATGTCCTTCTCGGACGTGAACATCACCAGGCTCGACTTGACGTCACCCTTGGGGAACGGGAAGTCGCGCCCCTTGTCGGCGCCGCGGGTGACCTGGAGGTAGACGAGGCCATTGTCGAGCTTGTTGCGCGCGATCAGTTCCTTCTGAAGCTCGGTGATGCGCTCGATCGTCTCCGGCAGCTTCAGCTTGATTTCGCCAACGGAACGCTCAAGCCGCGCCAGATGCGAGGCGTTGTCGACCAGCTTGCCGTCGAGCACGGCCGAGACTTCGTAGATGCCGTCCGCGAACAGAAAGCCGCGATCGAGCACCGAGATCTTGGCTTCCGAGAGCGGGACGAATGAGCCGTTGACGTAGGCGATCGGGTCCAAGGCGCGGGTCTCCTGGGGGGATGGGAAATTTGGCGCGCTTATACGCCAGTTAGGGGGACGGATCACCCCTCTATTCGCATTCCGGGGCAGCGCGAAGCGACGAGCCCGGAAACCATTTCGCCCCGCGTTACGCCGCCTGATGGATCCCGGGCTCGCGCTACGGGCGCCCCCGGGACGACCATCGGTTAGTGGGAGAGGATCTTCGACAAGAACTTCTGCGCGCGGTCGCTGCGGGGCTTGCCGAAGAAATCGTCCTTCGACGCGTCCTCGACGATCTCGCCTCGGTCCATGAAGATGACGCGGTTGGCGACCTTGCGGGCGAAGCCCATCTCGTGAGTAACCACCATCATAGTCATACCTTCACGGGCGAGATCGACCATCACATCGAGAACTTCGCTGACCATTTCAGGATCGAGCGCCGAGGTCGGCTCGTCGAACAGCATCACGATCGGGTCCATGGCGAGCGCGCGGGCGATGGCGACGCGCTGCTGCTGACCGCCGGAGAGCTGAGCCGGAAATTTCTGCGCCTGCTCCTTCAACCCGACGCGCTCCAGCAACTGCATGCCCTTGGTCTGCGCCTTGTCGCGCGGGCGGCCCAGCACCTTCTCCTGCGCCAGACAGAGATTGTCGATGATCTTGAGGTGCGGAAACAACTCGAAGTGCTGGAACACCATGCCGACGCGCGAGCGCAGCTTCGGCAGGTTGGTCTTGGGATCGTTGACCTTGGTGCCGTCGACCAGGATGTCGCCGCTCTGGAACGGCTCCAGCGCATTGACGCATTTGATCAGCGTCGACTTGCCCGAGCCGGAGGGGCCGCAGACCACGACGACCTCACCCTTGGTGACGCTGGTGGTGCAGTCGGTCAGCACCTGGAAACTCGGCGTGTACCATTTGTTGACGTGGCTGATTTCGATCATGAGCGCCTAGCCTCAGCGAATGATGGCGATGCGCGCCTGCAGGCGGCGGACGCCGTATGACGCGACACAGGAAATGGTGAAGTAGACGATCGCAGCGAACAGGTACATTTCAACGAGGCGTCCATCGCGCTGGGCCACCTTGCTGGCCGCTCCGAGAAAGTCCGTGATCGACAGGACGTAGACCAGCGAGGTGTCCTGGAACAGCACGATGGTCTGCGTGATCAGGACCGGCAGCATGTTGCGGAAGGCCTGCGGCAGCACGACGTAGCGCATGGACTGCGCGTAGGTCAGCCCCAGCGCGCTCGCGGCGGCCGGCTGTCCGCGCGAGATCGACTGGATGCCGGCGCGCATGATCTCGGAGAAGTAAGCGGCCTCAAACATGATGAAGGTGATGAGAGAGGACGCGAAGGCGCCGACGCTGATCGGCCGTGAGGCGCCGGTCACCCACTGCCCGATATAGGGCACCAGGAAGTAGAACCAGAAGATCACCAGCACCAGCGGCAGCGACCGCATGAAGTCGACATAGATGCCGGCGATCCGACCGAGGATCTTGAAGCCGGAGAGACGCATGAGGGCGAGCGCCGTGCCGAAGATGAGGCCGCCGAGTGCAGCGAGCCCCGTCAGCGTCAGCGTGAACGTCATGCCTTCATAGAACAGGTAGGGCAGCGCGCGGCGGATGACGTCGAAATCGAGATTGGCGAACATCGCGCTATTTCCCCGTGATGTAGCCGGGGATCGCGACCCAGCGCTCGAGGAAGCGCATCGCGGTCACGACCACCGCGTTGACGAGGAGGTAAAGGAGGGTCGCGGCCGTGAAGGCCTCAAACACCTGGAACGAGAATTCCTGCATCGAGCGCGCCTGTCCGGTCAGCTCGAGCAAGCCAATGGTGATCGCAACCGCGGTATTCTTGATGGTGTTGAGGAATTCGGAGGTCAGCGGCGGCAGGATGATGCGGAATGCCATGGGCAGCAGCACGTAGCGATAGGTCTGCACCGTGGTCAGACCCAGCGCGGTCGCCGCCATCTTCTGTCCGCGCGGCAGCGAACCGATGCCGGCCTGCAATTGCACGGCGACGCGGGCCGACATGAAGAAGCCGACGCCGATCGCGGCCGTCCAGAACGGCGCATTCGGCAGTTGCTTCAGCCACGTGCCGGCGCCTTTGGGGAGCAATTCCGGCAGCACGAAAAACCACAGGAACAACTGCACGAGCAGCGGCATGTTGCGAAAAAATTCGACATAGGCGAAGCCGAACCAGTTCGCGCCTTTCGACGGCAGCGTACGCATGACGCCGACGATCGAGCCGGTGATCAGCGCAATGACCCAGGCCAGCGCCGCGGTCTTGAGGGTCAGCGCAAGGCCCGACAGCAGCATATCGAGATAGGTGCCGGTCCCCATCGGATTCGGCTGGAAAAAGATTCCCCAGTTCCAGTTGTAGTTCACGTGTCCCCCGCGCGAACGCGCCATGGATGTCCTGGGCGCCTATGCAAATGTCCGGCCACTCTGGTGTCAAGAGTGGCCGGACATGATCCCGGTCGAAAGATCGAGGTTTTGTCTTACTTGTAGTCGTCCGGATTCGGCGAGTCCGTCGGCTTGGCGAACTCGTTCTTCAGCTGGGCCGAGATCGGCGTGTTGAGGTTCAGGCCCTTCGGCGGGATCTTCTGCATGAACCACTTGTCGTAGATCTTCTGGGCTTCACCGGAGGTGTAGAGCGCCGCCGTTGCCGCATCCACCACCTTCTTGAAGGCGGGGTCGTCCTTGCGCAGCATGATTCCGTAGGGCTCGGGCTTGGAGAACGCGTCCTTGGATATCTCATAGTCGCCGGGCGACTTCGAGCCGGCGACGAGGCTTGCGAGCAGGATGTCGTCCATGACGAAGGCGACCGCGCGATCGGTCTCGACCATCAGGAAGGCTTCGGCGTGGTCCTTGGCCGGGATGATGTTGGCGCCGAGGCCCTTCGCAGCGTTGGCTTCGGTGAGCTGCTTGATGTTGGTGGTGCCGGCAGTCGAGACCACCGTCTTGCCCTTGAGGTCGTCAATGGACTTCAGGCCGCTCGATTTCTTGAAGACGTAGCGGCTCGCCGTCAGGAAGTGGGTGTTGGTGAAGGCGACCTGCTTCTGGCGCTCGGCGTTGTTGGTGGTCGAGCCGCATTCGAGGTCGATGGTGCCGTTGGCCATCAGCGGGATACGCGTTGCCGACGTCACCGGGTTGAGCTTGACCTCAAGCTTGTCGAGCTTGAGCTCCTTCTTCACGGCATCGACGATCTTGTAGCAGATGTCCATCGCGAACCCGACGGGCTTCTGGTTGTCGTCGAGGTAGGAGAACGGGATCGAGGAGTCGCGGAAGCCCAGCGTGATGGCGCCGGTGTCCTTGATGTTCTTCAGCGTGCCGGTCAGCTGCTGGGCCCCGGCCTGGCTGACGACGAAGGTCGCGGCGAGCGCGAGCCCGATGCTACGGAAATGTTTCACTTTTCTCTTCCCCTTTCGGATGATGCGGCCCGGATGCAAGCACAAATCGGGCCGGATTAGAATGTAACTTTTGGCGGGATCGACGGCTCAGGTTAACGGGCCTGTTTGCGGTCCTGCTAGTGGTTTTGGCAATTCGCCGAGATCCCAGAACAGCCCGGCCATCACCGTCAAGGCCTCTTCGGTCAATGGCAGCAGGATGTGCTCATTGGGCGCATGCTGGGAGCAGCCGGGATAGGAGTGGGGCACCCAGATCGTCGGCAGGCCCAGGATTTCGGAGAATACGTCGTTGGGCAGCGATCCGCCAAAGTTCGGCAGCACCGCCGGGGCCTTGCCCGTGGTCGCCTGCACCGATTCCGCCGCCCATTTGATCCAGGGGCTGTCAAAATCCGTGCGCGATGCAGCAAAACTCTGGGCCGCCCGCACCTCGACCATCGGAAAACCTTTCGCGGTCAGATGTGCCTGGATCGCCTCGATCAGGCCCTCGATCTTGGTCCCGACCACAAAACGCAGTTGCAGCACGGCATTGGCCTGACCGGGGATAGCGTTCGCCGGCTTCTCGATGTTGCCCGAGGACATCGCGAGCACTTCCAGCGTGTTCCAGGCATAGAGCCGTTCGGCGGCAGACAGCCCCTCCTCGCCCCAATTCTCCGCCAGTGCCGGCTCGTCCGCCGAGGGCACCACCTGCACGTCGGCGAGATAGCTGCGGATCTGATTGGTGAGCCGCGGCGGCTTCAAGGCATCGAGCAGGAGACGGCCCTGCCCATCAACCAGCGTCGAGATCGCATTGGCCAGGATGGTCGCGGGGTTGGCGAGCACGCCGCCCCAATTCCCGGAATGGTGGCCGCCATCGCGCAGGTTCACGTCGAGATGGATGCGGATGCCGCCGCGGCAGCCGAGAAAGAGCGTGGGGCGGTCGGCGGACAGGCGTGGCCCGTCGGAAGCCATGAACAGGTCGGCCTTGAGCGCATCGCGATGGAGATCGCAGACCTTGCCGAGATCGGGCGAGCCGATCTCCTCACCCATCTCGATGATGAACTTGGCGTTGAAGCCGAGCTGGCCGCCGCGAGCCTCGCGCACCGCGCGGAGCGCCGCCATGTTGATGCTGTGCTGGCCCTTGTTGTCGGCGGTGCCGCGGCCGTAGAGCCGCGCGCCTGAAACGGTGGTGCGCCAGGGATCACGGCCCTCGCGCCACTCGCCCTCCATGCCATCGACGACATCACCATGGCCGTAAATCAGCACAGTCGGCGCGGACGCGCTCTCGTGATGCTCGGCGAGCAGGAAGGGCGCCTTACCGCTCGGCGATTCCACGATGCGGCTGGAGAAGCCCAGCGCGGCGAAGGCCGGCTGCATCTCCTGATTCAGATAGGCGCGCAACTCGGCGCCGCGCGATGGATTCTGGCTTTCGGTGCGATACGCGACGCGACGGTCGAGTTCAGCGAGAAACGCACCGGATTTGAAGTCGTCCCGGGCGCGGGCGATGGCGTCGGCTCTGGTCATTGCTTTCGGTTTCAAGGTTTCGGCGCGGGCGAACGCAGCGGGCTACAAAGGCCGTCCACAGCGGCGCGCTTGGACAGTTCTGGAGTTTCCGTTGTAGTTCTCTTGCAGTTGTCTCGGGATTTCGTCCTGCTCGTTTGAGATTGGCTTGCCAAGCGCAGCGGCACCGCCGAATTGATCTTGCCAACACCCAAACCTTGGTTGGCCCTTGCCAAGGGCCAACCATATGCAAGAACTTCGCCAGGTTGGCGCGCACATCTATCATTCGATGAGCGCCCAGTACAGAGCGCCCGGAGATCAGCATGGCCAAAGAGATCAGGCTCAACGCATTTGCGATGAATTGCGTCGCACACCAATCACCCGGCCTGTGGACCCATCCGCGCGACCGCACCGCCGACTACAACCGCCTGCCCTACTGGATCGATCTCGCCAGGACGCTCGAGCGAGGCCGCTTCGACGGGCTTTTCCTGGCGGACGTGCTCGGGGTCTACGATGTCTATGACAACAGCCCTGACGCAGCCTTGCGCAATGCAGCACAGACGCCGTCGAACGAGCCGCTGTTGCTGCTCTCGGCGATGGCCGCCGTGACGCAAAATCTCGGTTTCGGCGTCACCAGCAATCTATCCTTCGAGCCACCCTACCCGTTCGCACGGCGGATGTCGACGCTCGACCACCTCACCGAAGGGCGGGTCGGCTGGAACGTCGTCACCGGCTATCTCGACAGCGCCGCACGCGGCGCCGGCAAGGACAAGCAGACCGGGCATGACGACCGCTACGACATCGCCGACGAGTATATGGAGGTCGTCTACAAGCTCTGGGAAGGCAGCTGGGAGGATGACGCCGTGCTGCGCGATCGGACGCGCGGCATCTTCACCGATCCCGCGAAAGTTCATCGCGTCAATCATGAGGGCGCGAACTTCCGTATCAACAACACGATTCATCTCAGCGAGCCGTCGCCGCAACGCACGCCGGTGCTGTACCAGGCCGGCACCTCGCCGCGCGGCCGGCAGTTCGCCGCACGTCACGCCGAATGCGTGTTCATGTCGGGACCGTCGGCCAAGGTGATCGCGCCACGCGTGTCGGCGATCCGGCAGGAGGCCGCTGCGCGGGGGCGAAATCCGGCCGAAATCCTGATGTTCTCGATGATGACGATCATCCTCGGGCGGACCGAGGCTGAGGCAAAGGAAAAATACGCCGATTACCGCCGCTACATCAGCCCCGAGGGCGCGCTGGCGCTGATGTCGGGATGGACCGGCGTCGACTTCTCCGGCTACGACCTCGACCAGCAGGTCCGCCACGTCCAGAACGACGCCGGCCGCAGTGCGATGGACAATGTCACCCGGGCCGATCCCGACCGGGTCTGGACCGTGCGCGACGTCATCGAGCATGTCGGCATCGGCGGCGCCGGCCCGGTCGTGGTCGGCACGCCCGAGATGGTCGCGGACAAGATCGAAGAGTGGTTCGAGGCGACCGACGTCGACGGGCTCAACGTCGCGTTCGCAGTCTCGCCCGGTGATTTCGAGGATATCGCCGACATGCTGGTGCCGGAGCTGACCCGGCGCGGGCGGTACAAGCCGGAATACGCGAAAGGCACGCTGCGTGAGAAGCTGTTTGGCGCGGGCCGGGCAAGACTCGATGCGAACCATCCGGCGGCGGAGTATCGGGTGGGGAAGAAGGGATAGTTGCCACCTCCTCGCATCGCGAGGGTAGCGAAGCGGTCCGGAGATGCATCCGCAGAGACTGTCTGGATTGCTTCGTCGCTACGCTCCTCGCAATAACGATGCGACATCCCGCCCCTACACCTTGCCGTCCACCATCACCTCGATCAGCTTCGTCCCAGGCCGGCCGAACGCCGACGCCAGCGTCGCCTTCAGCTCGCGGGGGTCGCTGACCTTGATCGCCTCGCAGCCCAGTGCCTTGGCGACGCCTACGAAATCCACGGGAGGA
Source organism: Bradyrhizobium sp. Leaf396 (assembly GCF_001424605.1). NCBI lineage: Bacteria > Pseudomonadati > Pseudomonadota > Alphaproteobacteria > Hyphomicrobiales > Nitrobacteraceae > Bradyrhizobium > Bradyrhizobium sp. Leaf396. Next base: position 291,668 of record NZ_LMQJ01000023.1, on the reverse strand, counting down.
TCGACGAAGTCCATGCCGACGTAATTGTCGTCGCCATGGAAGGCGAGCAGCCGCTGCTTGATGATGCGGTAGCCGCCATTGTTGACGATGACGACGTTGAGCGGCAGCTTGTGGTGCGCCGCGGTCCACAGCGACTGGATCGAGTACATCGCGCTGCCATCGCCCGAGAAGCACACCACCGGACGATCCGGGTTGGCGATGCTGGCGCCGACGGACGCCGGCAGACCCCAGCCGATGCCGCCGGAGGCAAGGCCGTGATAGCCGTAGCGGTCGCGGTGCGGGCGCAGCGCCGTGATCTGGCGGCTGGAGGTGAGGCCTTCGTCGACGAGGATGGCATTGTCAGGCATCGCCTCGACCATCTGCAGCACCAGAAAATCGGGATCGATCGGAGTACGGTCCGCGCTCTTGCTGATCTCCTGGACAAGAGCGGCACGCCGCGCGGCCCAGTTGGTCGGCGCGAGCTCGGCGAGGCGCTGCTTCGCCTTGCTCGCCAGTGTTGCGCCGCCCATCTCCTTCAGCACCGGGATGAGCGCGCGCAATGTTTCCTTCAGATCCGCCTTCAATGCGATCTCAGCGCCGTAGTTCTTGGCGATTTCCCAATCGAGCAGACCGATCTGCACGATGCCGAGGCCATCGGGCAGCGCATCGACCTCGCTATAGACCGACATCCGCAAGGGATCGCCGCCAAGCGCGATCAGCAGATCGTAAGGCGCAAGCGTATCGCGCGCGACCTTCTGCACGCGTGCCAGAGTGCCGACGAAGCTCGGGCTCTCCGACAGGAAGTGCGCCCCGTATGGCGTCGACGACTGGTAAGCTGCCGCGCCGAGCAATTCGGCGAGTGCGGCAGCCTCCTTCAACGCATCGCTCTTGACGACTTCGTCCATGGTGACGATGACGGGGCGCTCCGCCTTCAGCAGCCGCGCGGCAAAGGCCTTCAGCGCCTCGTCCGATGGCTTCGTGCGGGCATCGATCCGGGTGGACCGGCCGAGATCGATGCCGGCTTCACTGTTTAGGATATCGCCCGGCAGCGAAATGAACACCGGCCCGGTCGGCGGCGTCGTTGCGACCTTGGCGGCACGGCGCACGATGCGCGGCAGATCTTCCAACCGCGTCACCTCGACCGCCCATTTCACCAGCGGCTCGGCCATGCGCACCAAGGGGCCGTAAAGCACCGGCTCCATCAGGCCGTGGCCCTGCTCCTGCTGGCCGGCCGTGAGAATCATCGGCGTGCCCGTGAACTGCGCGTTGTAGAGCGAGCCCATGGCATTGCCGAGGCCGGGCGCGACGTGGACGTTGCAGGCCACGAGCTTTCCGGAGGCGCGGCTGTATCCGTCGGCGATCGCGACCACCAGGCTCTCCTGCATCGCCATTACATAGGTGAGGTCAGGATGATCCTTCAGCGCATGCATGATCGGCAGCTCGGTGGTGCCCGGATTGCCGAAAAGGTGCGCGATGCCCTCGTCCTCGAGCAGCGCGAGAAAGGCGGAACGGCCGGTGATCTTGTTCTTCATGTTTCCTCCAGGAGCGGGCGTTGCCGCAAGGACGGAACGCATGATGGCCGAGATTGCGGGATGGGCGCAAGGAAACGCGGTCATGGCTGCGTTGCGCGGGAGAGGCGCGCTACATCTCTCCCGGTCCCAGTTCGAACGGATCACCGCCGCGCGCACGCATCCTCTTTTTCGATCGCTGCCACACCACGCCCGGAAACCCCTTGAGCGGCACCAGCGGCTCGCCAGTGTAGGCCCATTCCTGCAGCTCTTCGATGGCGATGTGATAGAGCGGCTGGCGGCCGGTGCGCTCGTTGAACAGCGCACGGGGGATGTTGACCATGTGCGGGCCGCGCGGTCGCTCATAGGCGATCGGCGTGCCGCAATGCGAGCAGAAGCTGCGCGCGGTCTTCGTCGCCTTGTCCTCGTAGCGCGTGAGCGCGGTCTTGCCGGCGGTAATGCGAAAGCGCTTCTTCCAGCTTCCGACATAGGTTGCGTAGGCCGCGCCATGTGCGCGACGGCTGGCGGCGGAATGATCATGCCAGGCCCACCGCGCGGGAACGTGGATTTCGAAGGTGACCTTGCCACAGAGGCACTGGCCGGTGGCTATGCCCGCGGCTGCTGCGGCTTTGGCCATGGAATTCTCCCCGTCGTCATAGCGACCGCAACAATACACGATTGTCATTCCGGGACGCGCCGAAGGCGCGGGCCCGGAATCCATCAGGCGGCTCGTTCATATTCCGGGTTCGATGCTGCGCATCGCCCCGGAATGACAGCAGAGGTCAAGCCGGCGTCAGTTCGTCATACACAGGATAATCGGTATATCCCTTCTCCTCACCGCCGTAGAATGTCGCACGGTTGTACGGCGTGATCGGATAGCCGTGCTCAAGGCGGCGTGGCAGATCGGGATTGGAGATGAAAATGCGGCCGAACGCGATGATGTCCGCATGTCCATCGGCGATCGCCGCGTTCGCGGTCTCCCCGGTGAAGCCGCCGGCGGTCATCAACACGCCGCTGTAGAGCGGACGGAACAGCACCATCGCCGATGGCACGTTCTGCCAGTTGACCTCGGCGCGGCCCGAGCCGCTGGAGCGTGGTTCGATGAAATGCAGATACGCCAGACCGAGCTTGTCGAGCTCCTTCACAACATAGGTATAGAGCGGCATCGGATCGGGCTCACCGGAATCGTTGGCGATGCCGTAGGGCGACAGCCGTACCCCGACGCGGTTTGCACCCCAGACGTCGATCGCAGCTTGCGTTACCTCGAGCAGCAGCCGCGCGCGATTCTCGATCGAGCCGCCATATTGATCGGTGCGCTGGTTGCTGCGCGATTGCAGGAACTGCTCGAGCAGATAGCCGTTGGCGCCGTGGATCTCGACGCCGTCGAAGCCCGCGGCAAGCGCGTTCTTCGCGCCCTGTCTGAAGGCTTCGACGATGCCCTTCACTTCCTCGGTCTCCAGCGCACGCGGCGTCTCGTAATCGGCGATCTTGCCGTCTGCGGTCATGGCCTTCATGCCCTCGGCCTTGATCGGGATCGCCGAAGCAGAGACCGGCAGCGCGCCGCCATGGAACGATGAGTGCGAGACGCGGCCGACATGCCAGAGCTGCAGGAAGATGATGCCGCCCTTGGCGTGCACCGCATCGACCACCTTACGCCAACCGGCTACTTGCGCCTCCGAATAGATGCCTGGCGTGGCCGGATTGCCGCGGCCATGCGAGAGCACCGGCGAGGCCTCGGCAATGATCAGGCCGCCTTTCGTCGCACGCTGGCCGTAATACTCGGCGTTGAGCGGGCGCGGCGAAAAGCTCTCGCGCTCGGCTCGCATACGGGTCAGCGGTGCCATCGCGACGCGGTGCGCAAGCTTATACGGACCAACCTGCAACGGTTGAAACAACGCCTCGAATTTCATATGGGCCCCAGATGTCTATGGAAGGATGCGGATCATATAGCGAAGGGCGGCCACCGGCAAAGGTGCCGCCCCCGCAAAGGCAGATATTCCCTCCCGTGGAAGATGGAAGGGATGTTGATGTTAGGCGGTCTTGATCCAGACGGCTTTCACGTTGAGATATTCCTCGACATGCTGCTTGCCGGACTCGCGGCCATAGCCGCTCATCTTGTAGCCGCCGAACGGCACGGCTGGGTCCATCGCCTGGTAGCAGTTCACCCAGACCGAACCGGCACGCAGACTCTTCGCCACAGCGTGAGCCTTGCTGACGTCGCGCGTCCACAAGCCGGAGCCGAGGCCGAACGTGGTGTTGTTGGCGCGCTTGACCAGCTCGTCCATGTCCTTGAAGGCGATCGCGGAGATCACAGGTCCGAAAATCTCCTCCTGCGCGATGCGCATGTTGTCTTCAACACCCGCGAACACCGTGGGGGAGACAAAGAAGCCCTTTGACAAAGCTCCTTCGGTGACGCGGCCGCCGCCGGCGAGCGCCCTGGCGCCTTCCTTCTGGCCGATGTCCAGATAGCCGGTGACGCGTTCGAGCTGCTGCTCGGAGACGAGCGGGCCGATCTGCACGTTGGGATCGAGGCCGTTGCCGACCTGCAGCTTCTTGCCGAACTCGGCGACGCGACCGACGAATTCGTCATAGATCGACTGTTCGACGAACAGGCGCGTGCCGGCGCTGCAGATCTGCCCGGAATTGGCGAACACCGCCATCGCGGCGCCCGGGACGGCTGCGTCGAGATCGGCATCCGCGAAGACGATGTCAGGCGACTTGCCTCCGAGCTCGAGCGAGACGCGCTTGAGGTTGCCGGCCGAGGCACGGATGATCGACTGGCCCGTAACATGCGAGCCGGTGAAGGCGACCTTGTCGACATCGTGGTGCGATGCGAGCGCAGCGCCCGCGGTCTCGCCATAGCCGGGTACGACATTGATGACGCCGGGCGGCACGCCGGCTTCCATCGCGAGTTCGGCGATACGCAGCGAAGTCAGCGGCGCTTCTTCGGCAGGTTTGAGCACGACGGTGCAGCCGGTCGCGATCGCCGGACCGATCTTCCAGATCGTCGCCGTCAGCGGTCCGTTCCAGGGGATGATAGCGCCGACGACGCCGACCGGCTCCTTCAGCGTGTAGGAGAAGATCTCACCCGGCAGCGAGTTCTCGATGGTCTCGCCATGGATCGCGGTCGTCTGGCCGGCGTAGTAACGCAGCATGCCTACGGCGCGGAGACGATAGGCGCGGGTGCGGCTGAGGGGCGCACCCATGTCGAGCGTATCAAGCTGTGACAATTCGTCGAAATTTCTCTCGACGAGATCGGCGAGCTTCAAGAGCAGGTTCTGCCGCTCGAAGGGCTTGACCTTGCTCCAGGACCCTTCGAAGGCGCGGCGTGCCGCGGCCACCGCGCGGTCGATATCTTCTTTGTCGCCTTCGGCGACGGTTGCGAGCAGCTCGCCGGTGGCGGGATTGCGGGTCTCGAAGCGCTTGCCCGAGGCTGCATCGACCCATTTTCCGTCGATCAGCATCTGCTTGTACGATCCGTTGGCGAACGGATGACGCGTGATCGGAATAGCCTGCGATACAGCCATGGCTGCGCTCCCTATCAGGTGATTGATTGGTTCGATCTGGGCGGGATCGTTCGATCGAGGATACAGCCCTGCTGGATAGGCGTAAAGGCAGCGAAGAAGGAAGACCTCCCATGCCGACTTGTGCAGGGTCGGATTGCTGCCATGCTATAGCTCGACCGAGAGCCATCCACGGAGACGATCCATGCCACATCCCGCCATCGTCAGAGACAACGTTGCCGTTATCACAGGCGGCGCGTCCGGCATCGGATTTGCCGCTGCCACCGCGTTTGCGCGCGCTGGAATGAAGGTGTGTATCGCGGACGTCGACGAGACACGGTTAGCAGAAGCTGCAACAAAACTGTCATCCATCACGGTTGCCACAAACGTGATGAGTTCAGTCGTCGATGTCAGCGAGGCCGAGAGCGTATTGGAACTGGAGCGCACGGTACGCGGGCGGTTCGGCGGCACCGATGTCCTCATGAACAATGCCGGCATCCAGCCGGGCAGCACATTGTTCGGCGATCCCGACAATTGGCAGCGCATCATCGGCGTCAACATGTGGGGCATCATCAACGGCTCGCGGATCTTCGCGCCGAACATGATCGCACGCGGCCGGTGCGGCCTGATCATCAACACCGGTTCCAAGCAGGGCATCACCACGCCGCCGGGCGACCCCGCCTACAACGTCTCGAAGGCCGGCGTGAAGGCGTTCACTGAGGCGCTCCAACACGAGCTGCGCAACACGAAAGATTGCCAGGTCTCGGCACATCTATTGATCCCGGGCTTCGTCTTCACCGGCCTGACGGCGAAGGGACGCAGCGAGAAGCCGGCCGGCGCCTGGACGCCGGAACAGACCGTGGATTTCATGCTGATGCGGCTGGAGGCGGGCGACTTCTATATCTTGTGTCCGGACAACGACGTACCGCGCGCCCTCGACGAGAAACGCATGCTCTGGGCCGCCGGCGACATCGTCGAGAACCGCCCGCCATTGTCACGCTGGCATCCGGACTACGCGGACGCGTTCAAGACGTTCGTGGAGGGGAAGTGACTGCCGCCCCCTCGCCGTGAGGAGCGCGCCTTGTGCGCGTCACGAACCATGCAGGCCCGGCTGGGGCAGCCCGGCCCGACCGCTTACAGCGGGCTCCGCAGGAGGACGGGCGGAGTGTTCGCTGCACGCAAGCACTACAGCGTCTCCTGCTTGTGCCCGCAATTCTTGCAGGCGAACTTGACGCGGCTTTGGCCCTTCTCCGCCTGTACCCGGTTCGGTGCGCCGCATTTGCCGCAGATCGCCTCGATGCGGGTCGTGCCCTGCTTGACGACGATGGTCTTCTTTTCCATCGACTCGCGGATCAGGCGTTCGGCCTCCTCGCGCAGGGATTGTTTCGACAAGGCTGGTCTCCGCTTCTGAAAGGCGCGCGAGCCATATCGCACCTGCGTTCGAAGCACAATGCTGACGAGGATCGCGGGTCACATAACCTCATGCGAAGTGGTCCACATTTGCGGTGGCATGGCGCCTCCTCGTCCCCCGTCACCCCCGCGAATCCCAACTTTGGGATGGCTAGGAACGAACATTCCAAGCGTTCGTTGTCGGCGTAGTTCCCTCTCAGCGCGAGCCCTTCCATGTATCACCACGTCAAAAAGCTGATGTTCACTGTGCGCGTCGATGAACCCGATCCGCGCTTCGGCAATATGCTCCTCGAGCAGTTCGGCGGCGCCAACGGGGAACTTGCGGCTGCGATGCAATACTCGATTCAGGGGCTGAATTGCGAGGATCCTGATCGCAAGGACCTGCTGATGGACATCGGCACCGAAGAGCTCAGCCATCTGGAAGTCGTCGGCTGCCTTGCCCGCATGCATCTCGCGCCTTCGAAGAACGACCGTCAGGCCGCCGAGGCCGATCCGCTGATTGCGATTGCCGGCGGGGGAGGCGTCAATCTGTTCAATTCGCAGGGCAATCCCTGGACCGCCGACTATCTCAAGATCACCGGCGAACTCGACGTGGACCTCCGCAGCAACATCGCGGCCGAAGCGCGCGCGAAGATCGTCTACGAGCGACTGATCAATTTCTGCGACGATGCCGGCAGCAAGGATGCGCTGCAATTCCTGATGACGCGCGAGATCACGCATATGAAGGCATTTGCGCGCGCGCTCGAAAGCCTGTCGAAGCCGGCCTTCAGTGTGGGCAGGATTGCGCCGACGCCCGGCCTGGTGAACCAGTACTTCAACGACTCCACGGGCAGCGGCGACCATGGCGAGATCGACACCCGCGGTCCCTGGAACGAAGGAGAGGACTGGGTGTTCACGGAATCGCCTGCGCTGCAATCCTCGGATCCCGGCGCTGCGACCCCGATCGTCACCGAGAGTTCACCGCCCGTCGACGAGGCGGGCCTGACGGATCTCCTGCTCCACGAACTCCGCGACATTCTGCATGCCGAGAAGCAGCTGACGAAGGCGCTTCCCAAGATGGCGCAGGCCGCGCGCTTCGACCAATTGCGCGAGCTGTTCGAGCAGCACCTGGTGGAGACCGAGAACCAGGTCGAGCGCATCAACGAGTGCTTCGAACTGCTCGGCGAGAACGCCCGGGCCAAGCCATGCAAGGGCATGATGGGCCTGATCGAGGAGGGCCAGGAGGTCATGAAGGAAGGCGAAGATAAGGAGGACGCGGCCGCCGACCTTGCGCTGATCTCAGCGGCCCAGCGCGTCGAACATTATGAGATGTCCGGCTACACCACGGCCCGCAACCTGGCGCAGCAGCTTCGGCACAGCGCGATTGTCGCCCTGCTCTCCAGGTCGCTTGCCGAGGAAGAAAATGCCGACCTCCTGCTCAATCAGGTGGCGCGGTCGCTGATGTCGGTCGCGAAGATGCCCGCCGCGCTGGAGCAGGCCGAATAAGGAGCGCACGACGACCCGACGCACGGACGACCGGAACCGGACTGCCTCGCGCCGTTGCGCGAGGCGGTGCTGCGCGATCGAGCCGGTATGTAACTATTCCTGACGATCGGCGCTGATCGCTCGCGAAACAGTCCGGGCCTGCACGACCGGACGGCCACTGTCCAGCCGCCCCGCGCTGGCGCGCAGCATCGCGGCATCGAGCTTGTCCTGCCGCGATCCCTCGAGCGCGCAGGCAAAGACACGGTAGAACTGCACGCCGTCATAGGCGACCAGCAGCAAATCGACCCCGCCATTGATCGCCTCCACCACAGCCTTGCAGACGTCGTTCTGGTAGATCGCGCCCATGACGAGATCGTCGGTCATCACCACGCCGTGGTAGTTCCACTTGTCGCGAATGATGCCCTGGACGACGCGTTTCGAATGCGAGGCGGCGCGATCGGGATCAACGGCGGTGAGCGTGACATGACCGACCATGAGCGCGCTGCGCGAACGCGACAGCACCTCCCGGAACGGGCGCCAGTCCGTTGCCTCCAGCTCCGTCACGGGCGTATCAAGGTTTGCGCTGAAGTGGTGGGTGTCGCCGTCCACGCGGCCGATGCCAGGAAAATGCTTCAGCGTGGCACCGACGCCGGATTCCTCCAGCCCACGCACATAGGCGGTCGCGATCGTGCCCACGACGACGGGATCGGTCGCGATCGCACGTTGCCCGATCAGCGTATGGAAATCGAGGCGATTGCGCCTGGGCGGCGGCTTCAGGTCGAGCACCGGCGCGAGGTTGAGGTTGACTCCGAGATCCGCGAGTTCGCGGCCATGAATGCGGCCGAACTCTTCGGCTTTGGCCTGCTGCTCGTCTGGCGCGAGCCCGGCGAGTGTTGCCAGCGCCGGAACTTTCGTCAGCGGCGGTGAAAGATGGCCGACGATGCCGCCCTCCTGATCCGCGGCGACGAACAGTGGCGGCAGGCCGGCGGTGCGCCTGATATCCTGGAGCGTCGCGATCTCGGCGCGTAGCGCCCCGACCGTCCGCGCCCGGATGTTGTGCCGGGTGATGTAGACGCCGCCGATCAATCCCTTCTCGGCAAGGCGCGCGACTTCCGGGAACGATGAATAGCCGACCATGAAGTGAGGTCCGAGCTGTCGCGCCTCGGGGTCACTCGAGGCGAGGACAGCGTGCTTGCGCAGCTCGAACCTGACATGCGCCGCCGACATCAGCAGTGGCGGCAAGCACCAAAGCATGACGAGCAGCTTTCCTGCAATGCTTCGCCATCGCCCCCTGCGCCACAGGACGATGACAATCGCGATGCTTGCAAAGACAAGCGCGATGTTTCCGGCGCCGCGCAGCAGAACCAGATAGGGATCGTTCTTGTTCGCGGCCGCGAATGCAGCTACAGGCGCGGCCAGCCGAAGCAGGATGAGACCGATACGTCGGAGTAACTGCATGATGCGTCACACTCGTGAGTGGCGAATGCTTCACACCTAATCAGCGCGATCGGCATTGCGCGAGAGGCAAGAACGCACCTGCACGAAATCTGCAAAAGACTCCTGAAACCGTGCAGACGACGATCCAGGCTTCTGCACAGGAGCCATTCAGACTCTGTGATGCCACCATTCACGGAGGATCTTCTGGACATGACCAGCCTGCCTTCGACATCGACGACGGACATCCAACCGATCGGGCCTTCCGCGCTGCCGGTCCAACTCACAATGGCCTTGCTGCTCGCAGCACTCGCCGATTGGCTCTTCTACGGCCAGCGGCTCGGGTTTTCGCTGGCCATCTTTGTGATCGCAATCGCCTGTGCCTCGATGTTCACAAACCACGCGATGCTGAATCTTCGGCGCGCGGCGATTGGAGGTGCGATTCTCGCGCTCGGCCTCGTGCCCGCGATGGAAGAGATCAACGCTCTCTCATTTCCGATCCTCGCCGCAGCGCTGCTCGTCGCCCTGCTGCTCACGACGAATCCAGACACGGCAGGACTTGTAGACCGCGCCCGCGCCCTTCGAGATTTCATCCTGCTCGGCTTCTTTCGCTTCTTGCCGGATGTGCTCAAGGTCTTCGACAAGGCAGCTTTCGCTAAAGGCATCGCGCTGTGGCTGATGCCGATGGCCCTGAGCACCGTATTCGTCACACTGTTCGCCGCGGCCAACCCGGTGATCGAGCAGTGGGTATCCCTGCTCAATCCGAAGGTTGTCCTCGAGCATGTCAGCGTTCCGCGCGTGCTGTTCTGGGCCTTGATGCTGACACTGGTCTGGCCATTCATCAATGTGCGCTGGCGAAGCCGGAAGATCGCTGTCGACGCGGCAGCCAATGTCGCCGAGCCGGAGCCTGTTGCGCCCCTCGTCTCGCCAGATTTCTTGGGCCCCTCGACCATTCTGCGATCGCTCATCCTGTTCAACCTGCTGTTCGCGGCCCAGACCGTCCTCGATGGCATCTATCTCTGGGGCCATGTGGCGCTGCCCGACAATTTGACCTATGCCGGCTATGCCCATCGCGGCGCCTATCCCCTGATCGCGACGGCATTGCTGGCCGCCGCCTTCGTGCTGGTGGCAATGCGCCCGGGCGGCCTGGCAGAGAAATCGAGGGTGATCCGGCCGCTGGTCTATCTCTGGGTAGGGCAGAACGTGCTTCTGGTCGCCTCGTCCATCCTTCGGCTCGATCTCTACGTCGACATCTACATGCTGACCTACTGGCGCATCGCCGCCTTCATCTGGATGGGGCTGGTGGCGCTCGGCCTGATCCTGATCGTCGCGCGCATCGTGCTCGACAGGTCCAACCTATGGCTCGTCGGCGCCAACCTCATCGCGTTGTCGATCGTGCTTTATGGCTGCTCCCTCGTGAACTTCGATGCGTTGATCGCCGACTACAATGTCGCCCACAGCCGGGAAGCATCGGGCAAAGGCGTGCAGTTGGACATCGATTATCTGCTGACACTCGGGCCGCAAGCGCTGCCTGCCATCGACAATGCGATGGCGCTGCGGCCCGGCGCCGGCCAGGGCAGCCTTGTGTCACGCCGCGACCGACTTGTAGAACAGCAACGTCGGGACCTGGCCTGGCGAAGCTGGGGATTTCGGAGCTGGCGGCTCCAGCGCAGGCTGGACGCGCAGGCGAGAGCTCAGTCCGGCAGCGGTCCGGCGGGCTGACGAGTTAACGGAGAGTTTCTTGGCGCATCGCATTCTCATCGTCGACGACGAGATCCATATCCGCGAGGTCATCCGTGTCGCCCTCAAGAAGGCGGGCATGGACGTGATCGAAGCGCGCGACGGCAAGGAGGCACTCGCCCGCTTTGCCGCCGACAGGCCGGATGTGATCGTGCTCGACATCGGCCTGCCCGAATTCGACGGCCTCGACGTCTGCCGCGAGATCCGCAAGACGTCCGACGTGCCGATCCTGTTTCTGTCGGCGCGCGACGAGGAGATCGACCGCATACTCGGTCTCGAGATCGGCGGCGACGACTACGTGACGAAGCCGTTCAGCCCCCGCGAGCTAGTGGCGCGGATCAATGTCATCCTGCGCCGCCTCAGTCCGCGCAATGGCGAGGCCAAGTCCGGTCCGGCCGCGCTCGTGCAAGGTGGGCTCCTGATCGATCCCGAGCAGCACGTGGCTTCGTTTGCAGGGACGCCGCTGAAGCTGACCGCGATAGAGTTCGGCATTTTGCGCGCCTTCCTGACCCGGCCAACGTCTGTGTTCAACCGCGAACAGCTGATGCGGGCGGCATATCAGCTCAATATCCAGGTCTCCGACCGCACCATCGACAGCCATATCCGCAACATCCGCGCCAAGCTCGCGGCGCTCGCCTGCGAGAACGTCATCGAGACCATCCACGGCGTCGGCTTCAAGCTCGGACGCTGCGAGAAAGAGGCATGAGCGCGGCGCCCGACAAATGGCGGCCGTCGCTTGGGCTCGTCATCTTCACGGTGCTGGCCACGGTCGCCATCCTGCCGCTGGTCGGTCTGTTCTTCTTCCGCCTCTATGACAACCAGCTGATCCGCCAGACCCAGGCCGAACTGATCGCGCAGAGCCGCGTGCTCGCGACGATCTATGCGCAGGAGGTCGCGGCAAGACTCGACAGCGGCCTGACGCTCGGTACCGAGGTGCCCCCGGGCGTGCTGCCCGATCCCGGCGACCAGGTCACGCCGATTCGCCCCGCGCTCGATCTCACCGCCAACGACCTGCTGCGGCGTCGGCCCGGTGCCCAAGCAGCAATCCGGCCGGCGCAGCCTGCCTTTGTCGAGATCGGCGCAAGATTGACGCCGATCATCCGCGAGACCCAGAAGGTGACCCTGGCAGGTTTTCGCATCCTCGATCCGCAAGGCGTTGTGATCGCCGGGCGGCAGGAGATCGGGCAATCCCTTGCGCATATCGAGGAGGTCGCCGATGCACTGCACGGGCAGTACCGCGCCACCTTGCGCAATCGTGTGCCGGACAAGCCGCCGCCGCCGATCTACTCCTTCAGCCGCGGCCTTGGCGTGCATGTGTTCTCGGCGATGCCGGTCATCGTCAACAACCGCGTCGCCGGCGTGATCTACACCACGCGTACGCCGAGTAACATCTTCGACCATCTCTACCAGGAGCGGGCCAAGTTCGTGCTGGCCGGCCTTGCCGTCATCCTCGGCACGATCGCAATCGGCATCGTCTTCTCGCGCACCATCACGCTGCCGATGCGCGAACTGATCGACCGTGCCGCCCGAATCGGCCGCGGTGACCGCGAGGCGTTCCAGCCGCTCCGGCACTACGGCACGCGCGAGTTCGCCCAGCTCTCGCACAGCTTTCTCGGCATGGCCGAGCAACTGGCGCGGCGCTCCGACTACATCGCGACATTTTCGGCCCACCTCACCCATGAACTGAAATCGCCGCTGACCTCGATCAAGGGGGCGGCCGAGTTGTTGCAGGACTCCGTTCAGGGCAAATCGGGCGGCCTGACGCCGGCCGAGCAGAAGATGTTCATCGCCAACATCCTGTCGGACACCCAACGGCTGGAAGCAATGGCACAGCGGCTGCGCGAGCTCGCCCGCGCCGAAAGCCTGCCGCAAAACGAGCGCACCGAGCTTGCCCCCGTCATTGCCGATCTCAGGAGCCGGTTCCCGGCAGGCGACATCTCGGCCAGCGGCGACCTCGACCGCCCGGTCGCGATGTCCAGCGAGAAGGCGCTGATCGTTCTGTCGCACCTCGCCGACAACGCGATGCGGCACGAGGCGAGGTCAATCCGGCTGGAGGCGGCCTTCGAGCGCACGACCCTGCTGCTGACCGTGAGCAACGACGGCGAACCGATCTCGCCGCCGAATCGCGACAGGATCTTCGACGCGTTCTTCACCACCCGCCGCGACCAGGGCGGCACCGGGATGGGACTGGCGATCGCGCGCGCGGTGATGGCGAGCCATGGCGGCTCGATCAGGCTCAAGCCCACCGACAAGGGCGCGGCCTTCGAACTCCAATTCCCGGCAGCCTAGATGGCGAACACCCAGGCGGCGACGATGGTGGCGATGGTCACGAGACCAGCGATGGTCCAGCCTGCGGCATATTCCAACTCGGGATGGCCGGTCGCTCGCATGATCTCTGCCGGATCGGCGGAATGCTTCTCTGCCATGACAGCCTCGCACATGACTCCCCGCGTCATATGTAAGTCGTATCAGCCGCCAAGAGGTTCCATCACGGACGTGCGAGAATGACCCAGTTGGCCTTGTTCGGCGGCGGCGAAGACGGCCCTGCGGGGCTCCGCTACACGGACGACTTCATCAACGCCGCCATCGAGCAGGACCTGATCGATCGCATCGCAGCATTGCCGCTGCGGCGCTTCCAGTTCGGGGCCTTCGAAGGCAACCGCCGGGTCGCCTCGTTCGGCTATCGCTACGATTATGCGCTGCAGCGGCTGGCCGAGGCGGAGCCGATCCCGGATTGGGTGACGCCCGTCGCCCGCCGGGTCGAGGCATGGGCGGGGCTGCCGGAGGCCAGCGTCCGGCAGGTGCTGTGTACCGAGTACGAGGTCAGTGTCGGCATCGGCTGGCACCGTGACAAGCCGCATTTCGACAAGGTCTTCGGATTGTCGCTGGGCTCGCCCTGCAAGTTCCGCTTCCGCCGCCGCAGCGGCGACCGGTGGGAACGCCACACGCTCGAGGCCCTGCCGCGCTCGCTTTACATGATGGACGGCGAGGCGCGCTCCGTGTGGGAACACAGCATCCCGCCCGTCGAGGCGCGGCGCTATTCCATCACCTTCCGCACGATGAAACGGACCTGATGGGCGGTCCAAAACAAAACCGCGAAAACAACCCCATGCACAGTAGAAGGCCCGTACCGGGTCGAAGCCGGCAACGCCTCGCCAAGGGTGCCGTGAATCCGCCTCAAGGGCAGCCAACTAATGAGGCGAACTGAAAAGACAGGCCAAATCGGCGAGCCAATATGCCCCACAGGGCCCGCATCACGATGAAGAATTATCTGGCATTTTTCCTCCTTCTGACCATGACCACGGCCTCGGCGCACGGGCCTTTGCCGCACCGGCTGGCTGCGCCGTCCGATCTCGTCCGGGCGGGCCTCACCGATTCCGACACCACGGCCGGCGGCACCGCGCGGCTGTGCGAGCAGGTCACCTTCTCGCGCGGTCTGCGCTACGGCGAGAGCGAGGCCAACGTGCTGGATGTCGCGACCAACGCGACCAAGGCCGACACGCCACGGCCTGTGCTGCTGTTCGTCGCGGGCGACACCTTCACCGGCGACCGCGCGGCGCCGGAGCTGGCCCGTCAGATCCAGGATCAGGTCATGTGCTTTGCCGCACGCAACGGCATGGTCGGGGTCCGCGTCAACTACCGCCTGGCGCCCGCGGCGACCTGGCCGGCCGGCGCCTCCGACGTGGCGTCCGCGCTATCGTGGGTCCACGGCAATATCGACCTGTTCAACGGCGACCACCGCGAGATCGTCGCGGTCGGATACGGTGCCGGCGCGTTCCATCTCGCAACGCTGCTGGCGCATCCCGAGCTGCAGACCGACGGCGCCGACGTCGCCGGCGTCGTGCTGGTGTCCGGGATCTACCGCGTCGGCAAGGACGCGAGCGACAGCGAGAAGGCCTATCTCGGCACCGATGCCGCCCAGTACGACAAGCGCTCGGTCTTCCCCGGCATCCTCAATGTCGATGTGCCGATCGTGCTGGCCTGGGCCGCGGATGATTCCGCCGGCCTCGTGGCGCAGGGCGAAACCCTGAAGAAGACGCTCTGCGGCGCCGGCCACTGCCCGCGCAGCGCATTGCTGCGCAGCCGCGACGGCATTGCGAGCGCCTTCGGCCTCGACGGCTCCGGCGACAGCCTCGCCGAACCCACGCTCCTGCTGGTGCGGCAGCTGGAGGCGCGGGGACTGCCGTAACCGGCGCAAGGCGTTGGGCTGGACAGACCGAGGCCGGGCCTCATGCCGGCTTCAGCGTGGCGAGCGCGTTCTCCAGCAGCGAGCGGACACGCGCGGCATCGCCTGATCTCACCACCGCGGGGTCGAGATAGAGCTCGAGCCCGGGCGCGCGCTCGGTGATGATGCCGCTGTTCGCCGCCGCAGCGTCGTTCAGCGCATCCACCGAATAGGGAATCACCTCTCGGCTGATGCCCTTCATGGTGATCGCCGGCAGCGCATGGGCGCGCACGACGTCGCTGACCAGCGCGAAGGTCTCGTAGCTCAAGACGATACCGCCGGGCTCGGCGATGGATTGCAGGCGCGCGGCGAGGTTCGCTTCCGCGCCGATGATGGTGTAGTCCATGCGGTCGGCGCTGCCGAAATTGCCGACATTGCAATAGCCCGAATTGATGCCCATGCGGGAGCGGAACGGCTGCTCGATGCCGGACGCGCGCCATTTCGCATTGAGCTCGGCAAGGCGCTGCTGCATGCGCCAGGCCATCTGAAGGCAGGCCTGCGCATCGGCGCGGTCCCCCCGGGTCTCGGGATCGCCGAAGAAGATCAGCATGGCGTCGCCGATGAACTTGTCGATCGTGCCGCCATATTCGTGGGCGATCGCCGACATCTCCGTGAAATATTCGTTGAGCAGCTGCGTCAGCTGCTCCGGCTGGAGCCGCTCGGCGGTCGCGGTGAAGTTCTGGATGTCGGAGAAGAAGATGGTGAGCTTCTTGCGCTCGGTGTGGATGGTGACGTCCTTCTGGCCCGAGAAGATGCTCTTGTAGACCTGAGGCGGAATGTAGCGCGAGATTTTCATCGACAGAGAGGCCAGGAAGTCGTTGGCGGATTCAAGCTCCTTGTTCATACCCTTGATGCGAAGCGCCTGGCGGCGCTGCAGCGACAGGAACGCCAGACCGCTGCCGGCGGCAATCACGAAATAGGCCAGGAGAAACTTGAACGAGAAGATGTTGGCGGCGATCGGCTGGGCAATGATCACCTCCTGGATGCCGCGGACGTCGCCCACCTTCCAGTCCTTCTTCGGGCTTTCCGGGTGGCTGTTGTGGCAGCTGACGCAGGCGGGACCCATGGTGACCGGGGCCACGAGGCGGACCTTGTCGTTGAACAAGGAGGTCTCGGTGTCGACGATCTTCTGTTCGGGATCCTTTCGAAGCGCCTCCAGCGCGTCCTTCTCGAACTTGTCGAGCTGGTGGGGCGCCCGGTTCTGGAACGGGAAGTCGGAGACGAAGCGGTAGGTGATGTTCTCCTGCTGCGCACCGATCACCCGGCCGAGTTCGAGCGAGAGCGTCGCCGGGATCGGGATCGCGCCGGGAACGGATTCATAATTGTGCACGACCTTGGTCGTCCCGTTCGGGTTGGCGAGCACGCGCCCGACCACGTTGGATGCGTAGTAGCTGCGCACGCTCGTGATCACTGAATTGAGATCGACCGCCTGGCGGCGCAGCGCCGTACTGCTCAGCTCGGTCAGGTCCAGCCACACTGCCAGGGGCAGGGCAAGCAGGAGGAAGACGATCACGGCGCCCGTGAGAATGCCGCTCTTGCGCTGTTCTTCGGAGATCTCTTGTTTCACCCTGCGGCTCCGTTATGTACGGTTTTGTCGCAAATTGCACAGAATCTGCGACAAAGAATGCGGCGGCACAGAGCCAATAATTCCAGGCCGGCGCAACCCCATTTTATGGGGTCGCAGCAAATGGCTTTTCGTTTGATCACGGATGCTTAAGATCAGCACCGATCTGCATCCGCCCGGCCGGGAGAAGCCCATGACCGAAACCATCCGCATCAAGCGCTTCCAGGCGCGTCCCGTGATCGTGCCGATGAACCTGCCGCTCCAGACCGCGACCGGCGCGGTCGCCAAGGCGCCGCTGGTGCTGATCGACTGCGAGACCGATCAGGGCGCAGTAGGCCATGCCTATCTGTTCTCGCTCACACCCTCGGCCTTGCGGCCGCTGGCGGCGATGGTCACGGAGATGTCAGATCTTCTCACCGGAGACGAGTTGCTGCCGTTCGAGATCGAACGCAAGCTGGCCCAGCGCTTCACGCTGCTGGGCCTCGCCGGCCTGCAACGGCTGGCGCAATCCGGCATCGACATGGCGGCCTGGGATGCGCTTGCGCGCACACGCAGCCTGCCGCTGGCGCGCCTGCTCGGCGGCGCACCGAAGCCGGTCAGGGCGTACAATTCGAAGGGGCTTGGCATCATGCCGGCCGGCGCCGCTGTCGAGGAAGCCCACAAGTTGCTGGCCGAAGGCTTCCAGGCTGCCAAGATCCGCGTCGGCCGGCCCGATGCGCGGGAGGATCTCGCGGTCGTGCGCGCGGTGCGCAAGGCCGTCGGAGATCAGGTCACGCTGATGTGCGACTACAACCAGGCGCTGACGGTGACCGAGGCCATCCGCCGCGGCGAGATGCTCGACGACGAGGGCCTCACCTGGATCGAGGAGCCGATCCGCCATGACGATTATGCCGGCTGCGCCCGCATTGCGGACGCGCTGCATACGCCAGTGCAGATCGGCGAGAATTTCGACAGCGCGTTTTCGATGCAATCCGCACTCTCGGCGGAAGCCTGCGACTACGTGATGCCGGACGTTCAACGCATCGGCGGCGTCACCGGCTGGCTCCGTGCCGCGGCGCTTGCGCACGCCGCCGGCATCGAGATGTCCACGCATCTGTTCTCGGAAGTGAGCGCGCATCTGCTCTGCGTCACGCCGACCGCGCATTGGCTGGAATATGTCGACTGGGCCGATGCGGTGCTGGCAACACGATTGAAGATCAAGGACGGCTTCGCACTGCCGAGCGAGGAGCCCGGCAACGGGATCGCATGGGACGAGGCGGCGGTGAAGAAGTATCTGGTCGGTTAGGTCGGGGGTGGAGGCTCTCAACGTGTTCGTCATTGCGGCCAATGTCGGCGTATAAGGGCGACTGCATTCGCCGTCTCCGGCGATCTCTTCACGGTGATCTGGGTGCGATACGCACGTCCGGTGCAACTCGGTCGCTGGGATAGACGATCACCTCTTCACCAGGCGCAAGGCCGGAAGCGACGGCCGCGAAGCGGCCGGACCGGCGCAGGAGTTCGATTTGGCGCAGTTCGGCCCGCCCGCCCTTCGCAACATAGACATTCCAGCCTTCACCCCGACGAAACAGCGCGCCCGACGGGACGATCGTGGCTTCGTCCCGCGCGAGGACGGTGATCTGAACATCCACCCGATAGCCATCTCCTAGTCGTGCCCACTGCTTCGCGGGCGAGAGGATGTCGACGAGAACATTGACCCTTTGCTCCTCGACTCCGAGCGTCGAGACCTTCGTGAAAGCTGCCGGCTCGACCCGGCGCACCCGACCCTTCAGTTTTCCCTCCCCACCCCAATTGTCGATGTCGACGTCGGCTCCGGGGCGGATCTCCACCGCATCGGTGCTGAGAACGTCGGCCACGACTTCGAGATCTCTGGCGTCACCGACGTCAAGCAAGAGCGTACCCGGCTGCACGATCGTTTCGCTTTCCTGCGCGACCTTCAGCACCACGCCGGCGACAGGCGACACAACGTTCCAGCTATCCGGGTGGCCGTTGCCATCATTGCCGTACCGGGCCAGCAATGCGCGCATTTGGCTGATCTCATGCTCGGCCGCATGATTCTGAAATTCCGCCGCCCGAAGATCCCGGTCGGCGAGATGCACCGCAAGCTCTGCACGCTCGAGCGCCTGCGTCGTCGCCGCTCCTTGCTGAGCCAGCGTCCGCGCCCTGGTCAAATCGGTATTGGCGTGATCGCTCTGGGCCTTAGCCCGCTCGACGACCGCCCTGGCGCGCTCCAGATTGGCTTCGGCCACTCCCAATCTCTCCTCGACCTCTCGGCGGGTCCGGGGGTCCATCAGGGGCGCTGGGGATGGGGTGATCGTGGCGATGGCGTCGTCGACCTGAACTTGATCGCCAACCTTGAACCGGATCCGGCTCAAGCGCCCCGCAAGCGGCGCGGCGACCGCGTACCGCTCGCGGACGCGCGTCTTGCCATCCTCATCGACAGTGGCGGCGAACCTCCCCTTTGTCACAGCTGCGGTCTCGACCGGCACTGAGGCCGGAACCAGGAGCCAGGCCGTAACGCCGGCGGCGGCCAAGAGTCCGGCAGCAATTGCGATATGACGGCCCGTGACGTGCATGTTTACTCCCTGGTCTTGAGAGCTGCGACCAAGTCGATCCGATCAACACGGCCTTTGACAATGCGGGCGCTGGCGGCAGCCGCAGCGAGGACGACGCCGACGGCAATGAGATAAGTCTGCGGGGCGATCACGGCAGGTATCTGGAAGCTCTCGTTGGAGTGAAATCTGGCGATCAGCTCGATAACGGCATGAGAGAGCGGCAGGCCGATCAGAATCCCCAGCGCGATCTCGATAGCGAACTCGCCGAACAGGATGCTCGCAACCTCGCCGCGCGTAAAGCCCAGCACCCTAAGGCTGGCCAGTTCCCATGCGCGCTCCTGCAAGCTGATGCGCGCGCTGTTGTAGACGACCCCTACCGTGATGATGGTGGCGAAGGCCGCAAGGATTCCGGCGGTCACGAAAACGAGCCCGGCGATCTTCTCCATGAACGAAGTGAGCGCATACGCCTTCATCGTCACAGATTCGATGGTCGGCAAGCTCTTGAACCTTTGCCCCAAGGCTATCATCGCAGTCGGCTCAACGTACAGGCTCGCCGCCGAAATCACCGCACCCTCCCCGGTAAAGCGATTCAGGGTCTCGATCTCCATGTAAGATGCCATTCCGATCGCCTCGTCGACGATGGCACTGACCGGCAGATCGCGTTTCCGTCGTCGTCCTTCCATCGCCTCGACCGTGAGGATGTCACCGGCCTTCGCGTCGAGTCGTTCGGCGAGCCGCCGTGTGAGCGTAATTCCGTCGGGGCTTACCGCGATCGGGCGCAGCGTCGCGTCATGCGGCCGCCGCAGCTCATCTCCCGCGGATAGACCGATCACCGAGGTCAAATAACTCTGCTGGCCGGCGCGTAGCCGCACCGGCAGGATGCGCTGCCCTTCCACGGCCAAGACACCGGGCTCGCGAGCCAGATCCCGCATTATGGCCCGGTCCATAGGGTGCGGGAACGTCACCGTCGTGTTGCCGCGCTCCACCAGGTTGAACTGCAGGTCGATCATCTCATTGATCGCGTCGCGCCAAAAGATTCCCAACACCATCATTGGGACGGCAAAGGCCACCCCGGCGACGGTCAGCAACGAACGAAATGGACGTCCGGCGGTATTCCGCAAAATCATCAGGAGGCGAGATCTGGTCGCGTTGCCTGGCAGAAGTGTCTCGATCCACGAGCGGCGAAAGCCCAGCGGCGCCGCCGGCCGCATGGCGACCGCCGGCGCCAGCCGGACGACCTGCCGCAGCGCAGTCAGGACGCCAAGCGATGCCGCAGCCAGGCTGATCGCAATCCCGAGCGCCAACGACCACGGCGTCAGCCGAAACGGCAGATCAGGCAAGCGAAAGAAGCTTTGATAGCTCGCAATCATCGCTTTCCCAAAGCTCCAGCCGGCTCCAACACCAAGCGCAGATCCAATCAGCACGATAACGAGGATGAGCTTGAGATAGTGCATAGTTAGCGTCGAGGTTGGAAAACCCAGCGCCTTCAACGCAGCAATCTGCTCGCGTTGGACCGCCACGATCCTCCCCAGAGCGCTGTTGAGCAGGAACGCCGCAACCCCGAAGAAGATGAACGGGATCGTGGTCGACATCACCTTCTGCTGGTTCAGTTCATCCTCGAGGAAGCGGTTAGAAGGCTGATCCCGCCGCTGGACGGCGCCGACCGATCCGTACTGTTCAAGCAAGCGGTCCAGCTCGTCGATAACCGGCTTCGGATCGGTGCCCGGCGCCAGCGAAATGACGGCGTCATTGAAGGCTGCCTTCATATCGAAGGCGGCTTCCGCCGCACTGCGGTCGACCCAAAGGATCGCATAGAGCCGATCGTCGGGAATCGGCAGGCCCGGCTTGACGGCATAGACATATTCGGGCGAAAGCGCGATGCCGGAGACGTGGAAAGCTTCCACCTTCCCGTTGAGCAGGACGCGGACGTCGTCGCCGGGATTCACTCCGTTGACTTCCGCGAACGCTTCGTTAATCGCTGCAGTTCTCGCAGAGCCTGGCTCGGGCGCCGTGCCACGGCGCAAGTGAAGTCGGGCGAGCCTTTCGTCGCCCGCATGGTTGAGCGACACGATCCGGGCCGACACCGGCTGGGATGCAGCCGGCCAATCGACGATGACCTCACGAACGATACGGGGCTCAACCGTCGCAACGCCGGCAATCGATTCGAGTTGCGGGACAATCGACAGCGGCGCCCGCTTGAGCGTCACGAAGATCTGCGGGAACCGCGCAGCCCCGTAGAACCGCTCAACGGCCATGTTGAGCGATTCGTAGGTGGAGACCGACCCGATGAAGACGGCGACGCCGGCTCCGACCAGCAGCGCGATCGTCAGCACCTGCCCTCGCATCGCGCCGATGTCACGCAGCAGTTTTCGATCGAGCAGGCTCACCAGTGCACCTCGTCTGCCGAGAGCCGATGCGCATTGCGCTCCTCGCCGACGATCCGCCCGCCTCCGAGCCGAAGTACGCGATCCGCCATGCCCGCAATTGCAGCATTGTGCGTGATGATGATCGTTGTGGTGCCGAGGCGCTCATTGGCTCGCGCAATCGCCGCCAGCACTACCTTGCCGGTCTCATAGTCCAGCGCGCCCGTCGGCTCGTCGCACAAAAGCACATCCGGCGACTTGACGATGGCACGGGCGACCGCGACGCGCTGCTGTTCGCCGCCGGACAGCTGCGAGGGGAAGTGATCGGTCCGCTTTTCGAGCCCGACGAGCGCAAGCACCTCCCGCGGCTCAAGCGGCTTGTCCGCAATCTCGGTCACCAGCGCGACGTTCTCAAGCACCGTCAGGCTGGGAATGAGATTGTAGAACTGAAAAACGAAGCCCACGTGTTCACGTCGATACCGGGTCAACTCCGCATCAGTTGCGCCGACCAGATTGTGATCCCGCCAATGAGCCTCGCCCGAAGTCGGACTGTCCAGGCCTCCCAGGATATTCAGCAGGGTCGACTTGCCCGATCCGGACGGGCCTAGGAGCACGACGAACTCGCCTTCGAAGATGTCGAGGTCGACGTCGCGCAGCGCATGCACCTCGATCTCTCCCATTCGATAGGTCTTCGAAAGACCCCTGGCGTGAAACACCGGGGATCTCTTGTTACCTTGTTCGAACTGTTGGGCGTCCATGGGCATAACCCGCTCGCCGCCTTCGGGGCCTTATCTGACCGGTGATCAGTGGGACAACAGCACCGGAATTGGCGGCTTCGTCAGGATGCTCCGGGTCGCGCCTCCCAATACGAACTCCCGGAAACGGGAATGGCCGTAAGCCCCCATGACAAGGAGATCCGCCCTGCGGGAGGCCACCTGCTCGGCGAAAACCCTACCGATCGCCCGTCCAGCGGCATCGGCCTCCTCCACGACGACGTCGATGCCATGCTTCGACAGGTTCTTGGCGAGTTCGGACGACGAGCGTCGGCTCGAAATCGTCTTCTCGTTGGTCACGGTGAGGATGCAGACCTCGCGCGCTTTCTCCATGATCGGAATGGCATCAGATATTGCACGCGCAGCCGCGCGGCTGAAATCCCACCCGACAAGAACCCTGTTCAGTTCGAACTCCCTGGAAGCCGACGCTTCCGGAAGCACGACGGTCGGCCGCCCTGAACCGAAGATGATCGATTCAGCATACCATTGATCGTAAGATTCCGGCACCGGCACAATGGCAAGGTCGCGAAGCCGCGCATATTCCACCAGAACGCCCGGCACCTCGGACGACAAACAACGATCGAGAACGAGCTCGTGCGCAACACCGGATTTTTGTGCCGTCGATTCGAAGGTCGCCAGCAGATCCTGGGCATTCTTCCGGCTCTTGTGGGCCTCGCTGGCCACTATTGCCCCGACATTGCCGGCCCCCGCCAGGAAACTGCCAGGCACCTGCACATGAACTTCGCAGGAGACCGCCGCGATGTGGGCGCCGAGGAGAGAGGCCAGCGATACGGCACGGTCGATCACCGCGACCGGGGTCGGGTCGGGATAGCTGGTGAGCGTGAGCAAGATGTCCCTGATTGCCATTTGGACTCTCCGAACTGATGCTGCCTGAGCATATTCACGCGAGTTCGGGGCAGCTTGATCTAGCTCAGAGTACCGGCGGCTTTCCCTGTGGCGCCAGGCGAGAGGCGGCGGCGTGCCGCGACCTTCTGCTGCGACATCGTCGCGCAGACGGGCCCTTCACTCAACCAACGGCGTTGCGGAGTTGAGCAGCAGGGACGGCTGAAGCGTCGCCGCAGATGCGCCCTCGCATGCTGGTTCATTGCTGTCGATGTCACAGCACGTACTTCGAGGGGCCCCTATGGCCGATCTGCCTTCACTGGATGTTGAATCGCGCGCCCGGGCATTCGTTGGTGACGGTCGTTGCCACGAGCTGGGCGGCGGGCGAGGTCGGCTTCGGAACCGCGACGATCATCCAACGTCCCTGCTTGTTGAGCCAGAACTGCCTCATCGTGGTCGCGACGCGGCGCTCGGTGTATTTTTTCGTCGAGAACAGCGGGACCTTCGACTTCGGCGCGGGGACTTCCTTCCAACCGTCGAACGAATAGAACTCCTGGAAGAAAACGTGCCACTCGATCTTCTGGAATTCATGGTGCGAAACGACGACCCGGACGATCGAGTTTCCCGTAAGCCATTCCGACCCCATCGGGTCAGGTTCGACCTGCAAACACTTCGTGTGTAGTGGCTCCTGAACTTGAAGCAAATTCACTCGCTGACTCTGCGAAAGCATCGCCGAGGTCACGGGCTGCCCTACATTCTTGTCGTTGGCAGGCCCTGAGCAGACCGGGACCGTTGAGGGACCTTGTCCGGTCCATGGATTGTTGCTGCAATAGACGTAGCGCGACCACGACGACCAGCCGGTGGACACGTTTTCCTCCGCCTTGCCCGTCTCGCGGTCCCAAATGCCGGTAAACTTGAGCGTCTTGCTCGGCGGACAGGCCGTGATGGGAGGCCCGGTCCACCAATGGGTGGTCTCGAACTCATAGATGGATTGGTTCGGATGCGGGTACATCACTGCTTTGGCGCTGGTTAGCGCATGATGCTCCGAACACCCCTCGCCCTTGGTATCGAGCCAACAGACGAGCGGAAAGTTATCGCTCGGCCAGCAACCCGCGTTCGCCGGCGAGAATCCGAGAACAGCGATCGCGAGAGGCAACCCAAAGAGACAAGCACGCACTGCAATCTCCGCGTCTGCACCTTTTCGTTGAGCTTGCCCCGTTTCGCCGCCGCCACGTTGACCAAGATCAACGCATTGATCCGTTCATCTCGGAGGTCGAGCTTCCCGATGCCGCGTTCCACGATCAGAAGCGGATCGACTTCAGGAGGACAATGGCGCCCACGTCGTTGCCCGCTGGTTCGACCTCGCCGGCCTCGACGTGGAAGGTGCCCCGAGCCTGTTTCCCGCAAGGCCAAGGGCTTGCTGCTAGGCGCGCGGCAAGGGGCAGCTTCGCGCAAACGCGCGGTCATTGCCGAACGCGACGCCTCGCGCAAAGGAAAAGCCGCCCGCTGCCGGCGGCTACTTCATCAGCCTGAAGCGGCCTCCTTCCACCTTGATCAGAAACGCCGAGCGCTCGTCGTAGCCGTTATGATCGGTTGCGGTCATCGTGGAGAGGCCGTTGTTCAGGTATACGTCCTTGACGCGCTCGAGTTCGTCGCGAAGGGCGGTGCGAAATTCTGCCGTGCCGGGTTTCGCCGTCTTCAAGGCGTTCGGTATCGCCGTCTTGAGGAGCGCCATCGAATCCCACAGATGCGCCGCGAAGATGTTCGGCTTCTGCCCGTTCGCCTTTTCGTAGGCGGACACGAATTGATCCCGAACCTTGCGGAACGGGTCGTCCGCCGGCAGGTCATCGGCGATCGTGAACGCCTCGCCGGTGAAGACGGCGCCTTCGACGCTGGCTCCGCCGAGCTTGATGAATTCCTCGGTGGCCACACCGTGAGTCTGGTAGATCTTGCCGGAATAGCCGCGCTCGCGCAGCGCCTGCTGCGGCAGCACTGCCGGAGTGCCCGCCGAGGCAATGAAGACCGCGTCCGGATTCGTCGCGATGACCTTGAGGGCCTGGCCGGTCACGCTGGTGTCGGCGCGCGCATAGACTTCGTGAGTGGTCAGGGTCAGGCCGAAGGTCGGAGCAAGCCTGCTCACTTCCTTGTAATAGCCCTCGCCATAGCCGTCGGAGACGCCGATGTAGCCGAGGGTTTTCACCCCGGACTTGGCGATGTGCTTGAGAATCGCGAGCGCCATCAGGTCGTCGTTGGGAACGACCTTGAAGGCCCATTTGCGCCGCTCGTCCATCGGCTGGACGATGGCGGTCGCCGCGGCCAGCGAGATGATCGGTGTCCTGGCTTCCCGGGCGACATCGAGCATCGGCATCGTCACGGGCGTCAGCGAGGAACCGATGATGGCATCGACGCCGTCCTGAATGACAAGGCGCCGGGCGTTCTGTATGCCCTTGGTCGAATCCGATTCGTCATCGAGAGCGATATAGACGATCTTCTCGCCGCCGATCTCCTTGGGCAGGGCCGCAACCGTCCGCATCTGCGGCTGGCCGAGCGCCGATCCCGGCCCGGTAGCAGACACCACGATCCCCACCTTGATATCGGCGTGTGCGCCGGGGATGGCGAGAATCATTGCAGTGCAAACGCTCAAGGCTGCGAGGCAGCGCCTGATCATGATGTCCTCCCTTATATTCTATTCGCCGACGCAATGTCGCTCCGGCCGCGGCGAAAGTCTGTCCCTACGGCTAGGGACAAGATCCAATCTCAGGGAAGATCGCTTGTCGGACCAACTTTGTGGGGTGATGGAAGCTTGCCGGTCAGACCGCAGCAATGGCCGCGGCAGCAAGTCTGCGGAACCGATGCTCGGAAGGATTCTCGGCCAGACGGCTCCGAGGAGCAACCGCTGGGGCAAGCCTCGTCACATCAGGCCAAGGCTGCGGACCAGCATGTAGATTGCGACCGCAAATATGAGCGCCGCAAAGACCGTATTCAGCGCGCCCTTGCGACCCGCAAGGGAGGTTGCGGAGCGGGCGCCGAGAAGCCCGCCGAGAACGCCGCCGACGATGAACAACCCGGCGAGAGACCAATCCACAAGACCGGACACGGCGTAGTTCGCCGCAGTTGTCAGCCCGAACGCGGTGACCGCCAGGAGAGATGAACCCACCGCATATAATATGGGCATGCCGGTGGCGGCGATCAGGGCGGGGACGATCAGGAAGCCGCCGCCGATCCCGAAGAAGCCGGACAACGCTCCCGTGGCGAGGCCGAAGGCAACAAGCTTCGGCAGATTCTCCCGGCTCAGCCTCACCGATGGCTCGCCCTCGCCGGAGTTCCCCCTCAGCATCAGGGCGCCCACGACCAGCATGATCAGGGCGAAAAGGGCGAGCAGCTTCTGGCCATCGATGATCTTGCCGAGAGTGGAGCCGAGAAAGGCGCCGGCCACACCCGCGACCGCGAACACGGCGGCGCAGCGCCACTTCACGTTTCCGGCACGGACATGGTTGGCCAGGTTGGCAGCCGCGTTGGCCGCGACGGCGACGGCGCTCGTACCAATCGCAATATGAGGGTCGCTCACCCCGACCAGATAGATCAGGAGCGGGACGGCCAGGATAGAGCCCCCGCCGCCGACCAGCCCCAGCGAGAAGCCGACCAACGAACCGGAGGCGATGCCGAGTGCGCCTTGGGTCAGCGACAGCATTGTGAGCTCCTCAATTTGCCGTCACGCAGCTCCTGACGGCACGTGGCAGCCCCGGCAGTTCCAGGGCACTTGACGTCGAGACGGCCAAAGGCAGGCATCATTGCGGCGATCAGTCGGCACCGTTCTGCGTTCGGCGTTGGGCCGCTCGATTACTTTCGGTCGTTTTCAACCGGCAGCCCCGCCTTGCGCCAGGCGTCGATCCCGCCTTCCACGATGAAGGCTTCGCAGCTTCCGTCCAGTTTCGACGCGAGCCGCGACGCATTGATCTGCGTGCGAGCGCCGCTCTTGCAGTGGAAAATGACCTGCTTGCCCTGATGCGCCGCAAGATCGGCCTCGTCGAGCTTGGACAAAGGCAAGTTTCGGGCGCCCACGATCCTTTCGCGGGCATGCTCATTCGCCTCGCGGATGTCGATGAGGATAGCACCTTTCGCCAGGAGATTGCGAGCTTGTGCGGGATTGATAGTGGGTAGCGACATTATCGGCTCCTATGTTGGCTTATCTGCTCCTAGTTCTGACAGGCGCGCAAAACAGCCTGTAGAACGTTGCGAAGAGTTGTTCGATCCGCGGATCGGCAATGCGATACCAGAGCGTCTGGCTCTCCCTCCGGAACGCGACGAGACCCTCGTCGCGCATTTTCGCCAGGTGCTGGGACAGGGCCGACTGCGACAGGCCCACGGCTTGAGCCAGGGAACCGACGTTGTCCTCGCCGCATTCAACCAGCCTGCATAGGATCATCAACCGGCGCTCGTTCGCGAGCGCCCGCAAGATGGCGGCGACCTCGACGGCCTGCTTCTCGAAGGTTTCCGGATCAAATGTTGAGGACGCCATCGGGCCTTCTCTTTTATTTTAGATATTGCTTATTTAGTTTATGCTAATATATCCGTCAAGACCAACCGGACGATGACATCAGGAGGTTCCAGACATGTCACGACCCATCATCCGATCATTCTTCGACGAGCCGACCAACACGGTGAGCTACCTGGTCGGTGATCCCGCCACGAGAAAGGCCGCTATCATCGACCCGGTGTTCGACTATGACCACAGTTCGGGCGAGGTGGATACGCGATCCGTGGAGGCGATGCTGAAAGCTGCTGAAGATGCCGGCAACACCATCGAATGGGTGCTGGAGACGCACGCTCATGCCGACCATCTCTCGGGCGCGCCGTTCATCAAGGCGAGGACTGGCGCGAAGATCGGTATTGGAGAGCACATCAAGGACGTCCAGCGCATCTTTCGACCGATCTTCAACGCCACCGACTTGAAAACCGACGGCAGCGATTTCGATCATTTGTTCCGCGACGGCGAGCGCTTCAAGATCGGAGAACTCGACGTCGAGGTTCTCTACACGCCGGGGCATACGCCGGCGGACATCTCCTACAAGATCGAGGATGCCGTATTCGTCGGCGACACTCTGTTCATGCCGGACTACGGCACCGCGCGCGCCGATTTCCCCGGCGGCGATGCTCACAAGCTCTACCGTTCGATCAAGCGGCTGCTGGCGCTGCCGTCGGAGACGCGGCTGTTCATGTGTCACGACTACAAGGCCCCAGGCCGTGATACGTTCGCGTGGGAGACCACGGTACGCGAGCAGCGCGAGAACAACGTCCACGTCAGGGACGGCGTTTCGGAAGACGAATTCGTGGCTTTGCGGCAGGCGCGTGACACCAAGCTTTCGGCGCCCAGGCTGCTGCTGCCTTCCATTCAGGTCAATATCCGCGCCGGCAAATTCCCGCCGGCCGAAGCCAACGGGGTGCGCTACCTCACGATCCCCGTGAAGCTGAAGGGCGGCGCGCAGACCTGCGTATAGGCCCGAAACAATCGCATCTCGTGCCGCGGCGCCGGACCCTGATCATACATCGAACGTCAGCTCCGATCTGGTGCCGCTGCGATCTTCGGGATTCAATCTGGCGAGCTGCGCTCCGACCCTGGCGAGGGCGGCCTTGAGAATTGCATGGCTCAGCCCGCGTCCGACTCTTGGATCGTCCGCGGCCAGAGGAGGACATGACAAGCGTCACTCCTTCGGCAAAGCGTATGCGATCACCGCGTCGCCCGTCTTGGTGCCGAGCGAACCATGCCCACCCGCTACCGCCAGGACGAACTGACGTCCATCGGCACCGAGGTAAGTCATCGGCGTAGCTTGCCCTCCAGCCGGTAGCCGGCCCTCCCAGATCTGTTCACCCGTGTTCACGTCGTAAGCGCGCAGATAGTAGTCGAGAGTGCCTGAGAGAAAGGCGAGGCCTCCCGCGGTCAGGATGGGCCCTCCGAGGTTTGGCACTCCCATCTTGAAAGGAATCGGCAGCGGCATGAGATCTCTGACCGTACCGTTCTTGTGCTGCCAGAGCACATTTCCGGTGGCGAGGTCCGCAGCGCCCACATAGCCCCAAGGCGGAGCCTGACAGGGCAATCCGAGCGGTGAAGTGAAGGCCGACAGCTTCACTGCGAACGGCGCTCCGAAATTCTCGTTCAGCGCCGGGAGGCTGTTGTCAGGTCTGTTGTTGCCCTGGACATACATGGTCCGATCGTCCGCACGCGGCACGAGTTGAGACACGAACGCGAGCGAGGCAGGCGTTACGAATGCAATCTGTCGCTGCGGGTCGACGGCAATGCCGCCCCAATTGAATACGCCAAAGTTGCCGGGATGAATGAGCGATCCATCGGTTGACGGAGGCGTGAAGCGCCCATCGTATCGCAGGCGGCGAAACTGGATACGGCACGCGAGCTGATCGAACAGCGTCGCCCCCCACATGCTGGCGCCGTTGAGCGGTCTCGGATTGAATGACAGTGCGGACACCGGCTGCGTCGGCGCGGTGTGATCTCCCTTGGCCGCACCTCCCGGAGCGCGCGTCTCCGTCACCGGGAGGACCGGGCTTCCGTTTCGTCGATCCAGCACGAAGATTTCACCCTGCTTGGTCGGCTGGACCAAGGCCGGAACGGTCTGTCCCTTGATGGTCAGGTCAATCAGACTGGGCTGAGAGGGGACGTCGTAATCCCAGAGGTCATGATGCACAGTTTGGAACGCCCAGCGCACCTTGCCCGTGGAGACTTCGAGAGCGACAACCGACGATGAGAACCGCTCGACGCTTTGGCTTCTGTTGCCACCCCATTGATCGGGAGGCTGATTGCCGAGCGGCACGTACACCAGTCCGAGCGCTTCATCCACGCTCATGATAGACCAGCTGTTGGGCGAATTGGCCGTGTAGGTCTGACCTGGGGGCAGCGGCGCCGTCTGGTCGGGGTTACCGGAATCCCAATTCCAGACCAGATCGCCAGTCCGGACGTCAAAGCCACGGATCACACCGGATTGCTCCTTGGTCGAGACATTATCAAGCACCGTACCGCCTACGATCACCAGGCCGCCTGCGACAACCACCGGCGAGGTGGAATAGTAGGCACCCGGCCGAACATTCGGCATGTTGGCCCAAAGGTTGATCTGACCGGTACCCCTGCCAAAGTCGCGGCACACCGCTCCGCTTTCCGGATCGAGCGCGATCAATCGGCCATCCGCGGTGGGCATGAACAGCTTCGCCGTGCAGCTCTTGGTCGGCACGCCGTCCGCCACGGCAATCGGCATGTCAGGTACCGGCTTGTTGATGACCGCGTCCGGAGGATCAGTCTGCGGGCCGGCTGCGGTATCGACGGCTTCCGTGCCGGGAGTCTGGTTCGCGCTGGAAGCGCCGGGATAGTAGGACAGCCCGCGGCAGGTCAAATGCTGAAGGGCAAGCTTGTCGAGGATCTTCGGCTCATAGCGCCAGATCTCCCTTCCGGTGGTCGCCTCCAAGGCAATGACCGACTGATGTGGCGTGCAGAAATAAAGGCGATCGCCAATCTTCAGCGGCGTCACTTCAAACGTCGTTTCCTCGGGATCACCCGGTCGCCCTCGCATGTCGCCAGTGTGATAGGTCCAAGCTACCTCGAGTTTCGCGGCGTTTTGCGGCGTGATCTGACTGAGGGGGGAATAACGCTGGCCAAGTCCAGTGCGCCCATAGGCGTGCCACTCGCCCGGCGGCAGATCCTGCGCTTCTACAGCCGCCGGCTCCGGCGTTGCCTTGGAGACAGACGTCGTCTTTGCCGCCAAGCGATGTGGATCAGTCGTCCAGGACGCGACAGCAACCAGGATCGCAGCGCATAGCGCGATGGACAGCGCCAGTCCGCCGCCATGCCATGCCGATCCCCCGCGAAGTCGAGATGATGCAGATCCCCCATGGGCCAAGCTACCGGCAATCCAGGGGGTCAACAGGATTGCACCCACGATGAAGATGACGCTGCCGCGCGCTGCCAGCGGCCACCAGTCAAGGCCGACCTCCCACAGCGACCAGATCAGGGTGCCGGCGGTCAGGACGCAGAAGACCCACAATGCCCGTTCGTCTCGGCGAAACAGGAGGATGGAGGTCGCCAGAAACGCGAGGCCAGACAGGGCATAGTACCAGGATCCGCCAAGGTAAATCAGCCAGAGACCACCGACCATCAAGGCGACGCCCATAGCGAGAAGCGCAACAGCCAGCGTCATAAGAATGACGTTTCGAAGCACCATAAATGGCCTCCTTTGTGCCGGGAGAGCGCTTGCTAAGGCTCAGCACCGCCATCAAGAATCACGATGCGCTGGCGCCAGAACAGGGCCGCACGATCACACGAATTTCTTCGGCAACGTGGGCGCTGTCGGTACGTTCCTCGGCTCCTCTCCCTGCTGCGCGGAGTTCATCGTCCTGGGCAGCGATAGACCCGGTGCACAGGAAGCCTTCTGGCCCGAGAGTCAGGTTGGCCGAATCAGCGCGCCAAGGCCGATCCCCGGATTAGGGTGATGCGCTTAAGGAGCGATCAGCTCGACCTTGCCCCAAGCAAGTGAGACGCGGCGCAAACATGGTGCGCCGGTGCACTCCCGCTTTGCCGGCTCCAACAGACATGTGCTCGAGCATGCCTTCTGCTTGAGCATGCCTTCGCCAGCGCGGTCCGCCGCTTTGAATGGCCGATGATGATAGGCAGTGGCAACAATTCGACTGTAGCGGCAAAGCAGGCCCGGGCCCTTCGGGGATTGGCTGCCTCGCTTGCGCGCACCCCAAGCCGAATTCGGGAATGTGCTATCTGGATAGCAGCCCTGAAATCAACGCTACGGCGCCG
Organism: Bradyrhizobium sp. Leaf396; assembly: GCF_001424605.1. Lineage (NCBI taxonomy): Bacteria > Pseudomonadati > Pseudomonadota > Alphaproteobacteria > Hyphomicrobiales > Nitrobacteraceae > Bradyrhizobium > Bradyrhizobium sp. Leaf396. The sequence goes on along the minus strand of NZ_LMQJ01000023.1, from coordinate 259,504 downwards.
AGTGCAGTGAACGACAGAACGATTGGAGGATACAGAACCAACGCGGCCTCGAAGCGCAAGAACTTCGGGTGTTCGCCAGCACGATTGGGACGCCCAATGAAGATCAGGGTGGCTGCGGCCGCAAGCATAACAGCTCCGATTAGGATGTTCACGCACGCCTTCCTTTCTCAGAGAGCAAAGGCTCCCAAGCTGGAGGGTGCGACTATCCGCTCGTCCTGGAAAGATTGGACCGTACGCTTTGGTACTGACTTTCTCGACCACCCTTCTTTCGAGTGGAATGCTTTCAGGTGGGGTTCAGGGCGAGCGGGCTCTGGTGGCCATACCGAGAACCCGCTCGCGGGTGCGACTTCTCGAAGCGTCGAGCAGCATCGCTCCTGCCCAGCGATAGACGTTGTGCTCCTTCACCTGCTGTCGCATCAGGTTCATGCGCTCGGCCTGTTCCTCCAGCGGCATTGAGAGTGCAAGCTCGATCGCTGATGCCATTTCTTCGATATCATATGGATTGACAATGAGCGCTTCGGAGAGCTCGCGCGAAGCTCCGGTAAAGCTCGACAGGACAAGCACCCCAGCGCCGTCCTCTCGCGAACTCACGAACTCCTTTGCGACCAGGTTCATTCCGTCATGCAGGCTGCTGACGACGCAGACATCCGCTCCTTTGAACAGCCGGAACACGTCCGAAGGCTCGTAGTGCTGAACGATCAAATGGACCACACGTTGGCGACCTTTGTGTCGTTCGTTTATCTCCGAAGCCAAGTCCTCTGCTTCCGCCTGCAATCTCGAATATGAGCTCAGCTTGTTGCGGGTCGGAGCCGCGATCTGGATGAATGCGAGCCGATCCGTCCAGGTCGGATCTCGCGACAGGAGCGCATCGACGGCCCGCATGCGGTCGAGAATGCCTTTGGTGTAGTCGAAGCGTTCGACGCCGACGATCAGCCGCGTCCCCTCCGCCAGACCGAATTGCGCGATGATGTCGGATCGGCATTGCGCAGCGGCCGGCAGCTTCTCCAGTTCCCTCGGCGGCCATTCGATCGAAATTGGATAGGCGCGTATCCTGGTCTCATGCCCCCCAAGACTGACCGCCTGCACTTCGCGGTCGATCCTGCTTTCCAGAAAGCGGTCGACGCCTTCGATGAAGTTGTTGCAGTGAAACTGGGTGTGAAAGCCCACGATCGTGCTGCCGAGTATTCCTTCGATGATCTCCTCCTTCCATGGGCAGATGCTGAAAGTCTCCGCATTCGGCCATGGAATATGCCAGAAGGTTATGATCGTTGCCTTCGGCAGGCGCTCACGGATCATCTTCGGGACAAGCGCGAAATGATAGTCCTGGACCAGCACGACGGGATCCTCGGTGCGTGCTTCGGCAACGACTGCATCGGCAAAGCGCTGGTTGATCTGCCGGTACAGTCGCCAATCACCGAGCCTGAACGTGGGACGCACGAAAACAATGTGGCACAGCGGCCACAGCCCTTCGTTGGCGAAGCCGTAATAATACCCGTCCTGTTCCTCTTCGGAGATCCAGATCCGCCGAAGCGTGTAGGCCGGAGCTGCCTCGGGCACACGAATTCTGTCGTGTTCATCGACCGTCTCACGATCCGCGCTGCCGCTGCCATGCGCAATCCACGTGCCGCCGCAGGCGCGGATGATCGGCTCCAGCGCCGAGACCAAGCCGCTCGCCGGTCTCTGCACCACAGTCCCTCCTTCCGAAGCGTTGTGGATGTATGGCTCCCGATTGGCTACGACGATCACTTCGGCCCCAGGCAGCGCCCCATGCAGCACCTGTTGCAACGATTGTGGCGTCCACTCAATTTGACTTGTAACCGCAATGTGTTCGGCGTCACGCAGGAGCTTGTGAATCTCGCGATCGATTGACGAACCACTTGGCTTGGGCTCGGCCCTCTGAGCACCGCGACGCACCTCGTCGACCGCCCGCCGCAAGGCATTCATCCATCCCCTCATCATGATCACGGCAAGGATGATGGTGCCGACGGTCAACACCAGTACGACTCCGGCAAGCGCCGCGAGGAGATACGCCAGCACTTGGCTCGATCTGGCAGCTGCAAAGCTGAGGTCGGTCAGTATAACGAGGTACGACCGCCCACGGCTGCTTGCGACGGGAAAGGCAGCTACAAGAACCCGCCGTCCGCCGCTTGTTATGCTTGCGAAGCTGTCGCTTTCAGATCTGGCGAGTTTTTCGCACGAGAAGTCCGCCGGCATTTCGGGTGTCGGAGCGATCAACGATCCGTCCGTATCGCAAAATCCGACGGCGAGGATCTTCTGGTCGAGTGCTACTCTCTTGAAAAGGTCGGAGAGCCGGTCCCACGCACGTTCTTCCACATCAAGGCTGAGCAACGGCTGGATGGCATTGAAAACCAACTTGGACCTGGTCTCAACATCGCTTCGCGACCATTGCTGTACGATCCCTCCCGTGAACGGTGAGATGCCAAACGCAACGAGTGCCGCCACCGCCAAACCGAACATGCCATAGCGGAGCAACTGCTTGTATGATATCGGCATCACTCAGGCGCTACCATGGTGATCCGAACGAGAGAATGGTGAAGCCGCAGCGCAGCTCACGCTCCGAACAGAACTGGGCCAATGGCATTGCGGTAGTACATGTTGGCACCCGTGAGTGACTGCCGTCAGCTGGGACTGATCGGCAGCCTCTCCGGCGTAACGCCGCCGCGCTCATTGTTGCAGGCCAAGCAAGTCGTGCGTGCCACCTGCGCTCCCCGGATTGCCAATCGTTCATGCCGATGCGGCGTCTTCTCTTCACAAGACAAGCAATATGCTTGCGGAACCACGATGAGTGCCGTTCGATTCGGTTTTCTGATCATGAGAGCCCCCGCGGACACTATCGTTTTCAGGAGCCCCGTGAGCAAGCGGCAGCGGGCCGAGTCGGCCATGTTTGGTACGCAAGTGTACCGGATTTCATGCGCGGCAGCGCTGCCGCCAACCCTGCCACGAAATGCCTTGCGGATGTGCCGGAGGCGAAGACGCAAAGACTTGGCAGAGCAGCGCGCAGCGGCCAGCGGCCCCTCGGGGATCACCCGACCGGGGGCCGGTCGTCGTCAGGGACACGGATGCCGCATTCCGTCGTAGCCGAGATATGTTCCTGAAGCGGGGTCATACGACCGATATCGCTGCGAGCAGTATGCATTCGCATCCGCCTGTGCCCGGCTGTTGGCGATCGCGCCTCCGATGATCGCGCCAGCAGCCAGCCCACCCAGCGCTGCGGCCCCGGAGCCATAGCGATCCCTGTGCCATCCACCGTGTCGATGACCTCTGTGGCCATGCCAGCTTCGATACTGCACCTGCTGGACATGGGTGTCCTGCTTGATGGACGTTGGCGAGATCGGAGCGGCAAGCGCAGGAGTGCATGCGACTGACATCAGTGCCGTCACGACGATCATGGGCTTCATGGGTGCCATGGGAAATATCCTCTTCTGTTTGCACGAGGTGCCAACGAGGAGGCATGCGCTGCGTTCCGAGAATCGGCTGCACGAGCGCGGGCAAAAGGTCGCAAGAAACGCGCGTAGAAGCCAGTTGTACGTTACCGCACCAAGCCGCGTACGATCCGCGTCTCTAGAACACGGCTTCACTTCGGCTTGTTAGGCATCGCGTTCTTTCCAGCAATGGAAAGCGCGATCAGGCTGAATGTGATCAGGCGCGGAATGAAGTAGACAGGCTCACTTGCATTCGTCGCTTGCACGACCGCCAGCACGAAGCGCGCAACGGCATCGATTGCGAATGCTGCGGCAAAGAACAGGAAAAAAACATCGGTCGTTCTGCGCCAGAACTTCAGGAAATAGATGCTTGCCATGAGTGATGCGAATGCCGTCGCACCTTCAAGGACGGGAGCCAGATGGTCCATTACTCGGCCTCCCAGATCATTCCAAGCAGCAGGACCGTCATGGCGAACAAGCCGATCGAGACGCGTAGTGCGGAAAGATCGTCTTGAGGAAAGACGATCTTGTCTATCCACAGAGCGCCGTTCTCCAGCGCAAGCCCTGCGAAGCAGACCGCGCTCCATAACAGCAGCCTTGACCTGCTGGCAGAGTACGCTCGAACCAGCAGCCAGGCACAGAAGCCGCTCGTTATTGCGCAAAGGCTGTAGATGACCGCCGCCATGTCTAATCCTTTCGGATCCTGAAGGCATCGGAGAATGCCTGAATCCGGCGCGGCTTGTTGTGGATGATGTAAGTGATCGGAATGAGGTGCCGCGAATATGCTTTGCGGAGGGCCTCAACGACAGCCCGCAATTCGGCTCGTGGAGCGAATTCATACAGTGCCGGGCCACCCTCCAGGAAGCCATCGCGCCTAAGCGACGCCAGGGCGTCGGCCATCTCTACCTTGCCCGCGTAAAGACGCTTGGACAGCGATTCGACGTCCCAGCGCTCACCGGGCCGCTCATGGAAAAACAGGAGGGCCTCGAGCTGCGCCACCGAATGGATGTAGCGGCGGACCAGTTCCTTTACATCATGCGGCAACTCTTCGTCAGACATCTTCGATCTCAGCCAGCACTGCGCAAGCCGGGCTATTCAGAAAGCACATAATCAAGATCGTCCGCCGGAGGCGCGCAAGGGATGAATGACGCAGGCAACTTGAAGGCGGCGTCATCCGCATGACGCCGCCTCGTGAGGCTGGAGCAGCTTCGGGGTGCTGCTCGAGACCGGCTCAGTACTTGAATTCTGGCATTTGCTTCAGCTGATCCTTGTTTGTGTTCAGCACCACGTGATCCGGGTACCAGTTGTCATTTCGGCTCGACGGTGTCGATGCGCTTCCCGTCGTGCTTCCTGTCGTGCTTCCTGGATTGGCATTACCTGCTTTCCCAGAGGCATCGTTGGACGCTGTCTTCACCGGCTCCCTTACAAACTTGAGTTGATCGAAACCGACCGCGACGTTGCGTTCACCCATTCCAAGGAATCCGCCTACGCCGATCACTACATTGGCGACTCGGCCGGCCGGGTCCAGTATGATATCGTTGATGTCGCCGATCTTCTCGTTGTTGTTGTTGTAGACGGCAACGCCAACAAGCTTCGATGCCCGCCATTCGCCTTGCTTTTGCATAGAGGCGGGCGAGGCCGTGCTCGGTTGCAGGTTGGGAGCAGCCGGACTCGCGCTATTTTGAGGTGATTGCGCAGCAACCGGAGCGGTCAGAAGCATCGCTGTCGAAACGGCGCACAGAAGCTTTTTCATGTAGTGCTCTCCTAAGGTTGATGGATCGTCACCAACTCCCCGCGCGCCTAGAAGTTCGAAAGCTCGGAAGTGAACCCCTCGTTTTTCATCTAACCAACCAACATGAGGCGCGTGCGCATCTTTTGACGAAGCATCGCCCGCGTAACTGACGGATCACACAAGATGAATTCGACCATGGCTATGACGTCATCCCTAGAGCATTTGCAGTGGGGATTCTCATAGGCGGCAAGCAGGCGTTGAGCTTCCTCTACGGCGGCCACCAAGACCTCAGCATCCGTTCTCACCTTGCTCACCCTGGCCTCCATCCATTTGGCGCTCCTCTTCCCAGCATCCCTCGAATCCGTTCGCCGTTCGCGCGCCTCAGCCAGGGCGCATCAGCGGGCTAGGAATAAGCCATGCGAACGGGCGATACCGTACAAGTGCGCTCGTGCGCCGACAGGATGACGCTGTGACAATCACAGGACATCGATCTCAACCTCGTTGCATCCACAACGACGATCCCCGCCCTTCGGCAACTGATCACTCCCTCTCGCACCATCTCTCCCAAAGCTACGGTAACTCCTGCGCGCCGGACCGCGAGTGCGTTCGCAATGTAGCTGTGCGTAAAGGGCACTTCCCGCGATCCGAGCCTGTCGCTGGCTACCACCAGCCATCGGGCAAGGCGCTGGTGCAATGTGTGCCGGGAGTTGCAAGCGGACAGCTGGGAGCTGTGAATCAGGATCGCCTGCACGTATCCCAAGAGCAGCCTTTCGAGCTCGGCATCTCGCTTTATCAACGCGATCAACTCGTCGCAGTGAATGCGCAGCGCGTGGCCTCGGACCTGCACGCTGCACCGATGTGGCGACACGCGCATGCCGAGAATCAACGGCACTCCAACAAAGTCTTTCCTTCCGAGCGTGTGAATCTCCACCGGCAGGCAATCGCCGGCGCGCGTCGTGACCGAACATCCGCCGCTCTCGATAAAATAGGCAAAACGAAGAGGAATGCCTCGGTCATAGAGCACCTGACGCTTGCTTAGCGGCACCCTCTCGCACCTTTCGAGCAAGGACTGGCGCGAGCGCTCCGATAAACGTGAGATCAGTTCGTTGCAGCTGAGCTCGACGGATTTGCTCTCATAGCTCGGCCGTTTCAGGTCGAGCGCATCGCTCTCAGCAAGCAGCCGCATTGATTGATGTTCCATGTCAAGGCCAATTCTGGACCGCAACTACGATTGTCTGTAACATGGGGCAGATTGGGCGATCTCGGGAGTCAGGGTGACCGTCCGCGCTGTCAGGAAAACCCTGACGACCAGAACACGAAGGAAACTGTGGACGTGGGCGTTTCGTCGTCACATTCGGCTCCTGCTCACAGGGAAGCGAGAAGCTCGACTACACGGAGCGCAGCGCGGCGCCCGCTGGTCCTTGTCTTCATCGCAGCAGCGATGCCTCTGGCCCTGTTTGCCGGCTGGGTCGTCTTTCTGAATGCCCAGCAGCAACGCAATCATTCACAAGCGGCAGCGGTCGAAACCCTCGACAGCGTAGTGAGCAGGCTCGCCTCTGAGATCAGCCTGCAGCTCGAGATCGCGGAGACGATCGCGGCCTCCGCTACGCTGGACAAGCCGGATCTCGATGCATTCTATCGAGAGGCGACGCGGGTGAACGAGGCCAGGACGCTTTGGGAAACGATTCAGCTTGTTGATCCCAAGGGCAATCAGGTGCTGGACGTCACCCGTCCGCTGGCAGACGGAATGCGGGTGATAGCCGACCGGGAGAATTTCGAGCAGATCCTGAAGACGCGCCGGCCGGCGATCGGCGGTATCGGACCACCCGGTCCGGTCACGGGCAAACGCGTCGTTGCGGTAAGAGCGCCTGTCGAACGCGATGGGCAATTGAAGTTTGTTCTTACGATCGCCCTCGTCCCGGACGCGATGAGCCAGATCTTGAAAAGCGCGGGAGCTCCGACCGGGTGGGATGGCTTTGTCGTTGATGCAAAGGGCAACATTGTCGCTCGCACGTTCGGCGAGCAATCGGAACTCGGTCAGTCCGCCAGCGCTACCGTGCGTCAGGCGATCGCCTCGGCGCCGGAAGGAAGCTATGTCAAGACGACATCCACCGGCGATCAGGTCGACTCGATCTACAAGCTCATACCCGGCACGAGTGGTTGGTCGGTCCATTTCGGAATACCGACACAAGAGCTCAATGGTCCAGTTCAGCGATCAGCCATTTTCCTAGCCGGGGGCGGAGTGCTGAGCTTCGTCCTGGCACTTACCTTGGCCTGGTACACGATCCGCGACATCTCTCTTCGCAGGCGCGAGCAGGAGGCTCAGGCGGCCTTGGCGCTCAGCGCCAGTGAAGAGCAGCGCAGGCTTACGATTGATGCCGCAGACCTAGGCGTATTCAGCTGGAACTTCGCAACCAGGGAAGCGCTCGTGTCGCCTCGTGCGCGAGAGATGTTGCAGATTGGCGGCTCCCCTGACGGCGACACTAGCTTGCCTATCGATCGGATGCTGAACTGCATCGAACCCGCCGACCGGCAGCAGTTTGAGTCTTCACTTATAAGATGTCGTTCAGGAAGCGTCGCGATTGCAGACTTCCGGACCGCTCCTCCGCACAGTCGATGGTTGCGCGCCAGTGGTCGGCTCTCCCGGCTGGACCAGAAGAACCCAGATGTCGTCTATGGTGTCATTCTGGACATCGACGAAACGAAACGGGCCGAGCTGGAACGGCAGCGGCTACTTAGGCGTCTTTCCGAAGCAGAGGAAAATGAACGCCGTCGCATCGCGCGAGAGCTTCACGATCAAATCGGCCAAACGATCACAGGGCTCCTTCTGGGACTCAAGAACTTGGAACAGTTTCTCGGGCCAAGTCACAAGCGCAAGGTAGGGCTGGAGAAGCTCAACTGGCTCCAGGGATTGGCCAGAGGAATCGGCCGCGACATCCATCAAGTCGCCTCCGATCTTCGGCCGACTGCTCTCGATGATCTCGGGCTTTACAAGGCGCTGGAAGCCTTCTGTGTCGAGATCCAGCGGCGGTTCGGGATCAGCGTCGATCTTCAGCCCTTGGGCAGAAGGGAACGTCTCGGCCAGGATGTCGAAATCGCGGTCTACCGCGCAGTCCAGGAAGCTGTAAACAACGTGGTCAAGCACGCAAAGGCGCGAAACGTCAGCGTGGTGGTCGACCGGCGCACGGCAGAGCTGCGGATCGTTGTCGAAGACGACGGAAACGGATTTGACCTTCAGGACTTCTCGCGGAGTGATGCCCGCCACTCAAAGCTCGGCCTGTCGGTCATCGAAGAGCGCCTTACGATTCTGGGCGGATCCTTGGCGATCGAGTCTGAACCGGGCCGCGGCACTTCCCTCTTCATGAGAATTCCCGTGCCAGCAGAGGAGATGGGCTATGTGCCCGATCCGGATCACGTTAACTGACGATCATCCGCTCGTTCTGGCCGGGATGAAGGCGCTGCTGCAGGCGGTGGACGACATCGAGATCGTCGGAGAAGCAACGGATGGACAGACAGCGCTCGATATCATTCGCGAGGTCACGCCGGACATCGCGATCGTGGACATTTCACTTCCAGGCATCAGCGGCCTCGAGGTGGCTCGCACTGTCGCGACGCAGCTGCCTCAGGTTCGTCTGCTGGCGTTGACCGTTCACGAGGACCACGCCTACGTCCAGCCCATGCTCCAGGCCGGAGCCCGCGGCTATCTGCTCAAGCGCTCCGCGGCAGATGAGCTCGAGCGGGCGGTAAGAGCCATCGCCAGCGGAGGCTTGTATCTGGATCCCGCAATCGCGGAGAAGGCACTTCCGTCCTCTGCCGGCGCTCATCCGTCTGCCGAGACGACAGGCAGTGAACTCACGCCACGGGAGAGCGAAGTGCTGCGTTTCATCGCCCAAGGATTCAGCAACAAGGAAATTGCCGGCCAGCTGAACATCAGCATCAAGACCGTTGAGACCTACAAGGCAAGAGCCTTGGAAAAGCTTGGCCTGTTCACGCGCGCCGACATCGTTCGCTACGGCGTCGCGGTGGGCTGGCTGGGCCAAGCAGGGACGGGTGCCGCGGTCTGAGCCACGATCCACTTCGCGCCCGCCAGGATGTTGTGTGTCAGGATTATCCCGACAGACCTCAACTGCTGTCCCGACTGTCCGGCGAGCCGCCGCGCACTACTGTATCCTTCGTGCACTGGTCGAACAGGCTCGCTCGTCACAAGGGCCGATTTTGTTCTTGGTAAGCGCACGTTTAGCGGGTCGATCGGTCGTGGAGACTATAATGAGAAACGTACTCTTTCGAGGACGCGCCGGCCGACAACTTTTTGCGCAGTATCAGAAGCTGCCCCGGCTCAGAGCAAAAGCAGGTTCGCGAGCAGATGCCCGCGCAGCCCGGACCACGGGGATGGTCCTCGCCTGCGTATACGTCGCCTGCTTGCTGTTATCCGCGTATGCAATTGCTTGATCGACAATTACATCGTGCTGGCTACACCGGCACGGCACAGTATCCAGGCTTAAGCTCTCTGCAGGAGCGCAGATCAGCAATGGTCATCTGAATGGACGGCAGCCTGCTACTACTCGTCTTCGTCACGGCGCTTTCCGCTTTCGGCCTCGCGGCGCTGGAGGTCGCGGCCCGCCGATCATCTGGAGGTACGATCGGCGGTAAACCTCAAGCGACTAACGCCAAGCGGCCCGTGGAGTAATTCGACGTCCGTCCCGTTTGAATTCATGCGGAGGTTCGTCGTCTCTGCAAGGGGCCGCATTGATCGGACTGCAATCGCGACCTCGCCCCATCTGGAATTTTTCATCTCCTCAATGGAACGCGGATTGTGGCCAGGATCTCGGCCGCAGACGCTCAATGTCTGATCAGGCAACGGTCGTCTGCCCATGCGGGAGCCGGGGCAAGATGCTGCCAAGACAATTGTCAAATGTTACACATCGCCTGGATGGGCGAGCGCCTGTTCCAAATTGCCGAACCGCCGCCGGAGCCGTTACCTTCTGTACTTCATTCCATAGCGGCTGTGGCCTTGATGTACGCGGCTGCTTCAATCGTCCAGCCCTGAAAGTGGAGTTCGGCGGTGCTTTCGCTCATGGACATTGCGGCCGTTCTACTTACGCTTTCGGCGGTATTTGGCTGGCTCAACCACAAATTCCTGCCTTTGTCCCGCAGCGTGGGACTATTGGTGATGAGCGTCACGACGTCGCTGTTTCTCATAGGCCTGGATGCGGCAATTCCCGCCGTTCATCTTCTCAAACAGCTTTCAGAGGGTCTCCGCCAGATCGATTTCGCAGAGATCGTGGTGAATGGGATGCTCGCGTTTCTACTGTTCGCCGGCGCATTGCATGTGGATTTGGCGACCCTTAGGAGCCGCGCAGTTCCGGTGTTCATTTTGGCCGTGTTCGGCACTTCGATTTCAACGGCGACCGTTGGTTTCCTGTTTTGGTGCATCTGCAGTCTCATGGGAATACCAGTGTCGCTGCCCTGGGCCCTCGTCTTCGGCGCCTTGATCAGCCCGACAGATCCCGTCGCCGTTCTGAGCACACTTCGCAACACTAACGTGCCGAGCGAACTGAAGATCGAAACCGAGGGCGAAGCACTGTTCAACGACGGCGTCGGCCTCGTCCTGTTCACGATCTTGCTTCAGTTTGCGAGTTCCGAGGAAGGAGCGCACGTTTCGGTCGCGGAGGTCGCAGAGTTGCTCATCCGCGAAGCTGGCGGAGGGATCGTGCTGGGCTTGCTGACGGGCTATCTCGCGTATCGCGCGATGCGGCTCATTGATGACTACGCGATCGAAGTACTGATCTCCCTCGCTCTTGTCACCGGAACCTACGCAATTGCGCTCCACTTGCACGTCAGCGGGCCGCTGTCCATGGTGGCGGCAGGCCTCCTCATCGGGGATCGAGGACCGCGATATGCGATGAGCGAGCAGACACAGAGTTATCTTTTCGCACTCTGGACCCTTATCGACGAGATCCTCAATTCAGTCCTGTTTTTGCTGATTGGGCTGGAGACACTGGTTCTACGTTTCGATCTTCGCAGCTTCGGTCTTGCGGCATCGACCGTGCCAATTGTTCTTTTCGCTCGCTTCGTTTCGGTTGCAGTGCAGCCTTTTCTGTTCGGGTGGACGCGGCTTCTCTCGATGCGCAACGCGCCCTTTTTGACCTGGGCCGGCGTTCGTGGCGGGATTTCTGTTGCACTTGCCCTATCGGTGCCAGATAGCCCGGCGAAAGTCGCTATTCTCACCTCGACCTATGCGGTCGTTTTGTTCAGCATCATTGTCCAAGGCTCGACCCTGGGCTGGGTTACAAGGCGCACCGTCAAACGAGCCCGATGAACCGGTGCCGATTCAACCGGACAAAGGTTCCGCAGGTGTTTGGGCCAAGAGCAACCCTGGACAGCATTGCCGCGGCCGCCACCGCCAAGTTCGGCGGCAGCGGAAATGTTGAAATCGCACGTCGGCAATGACGGGATGCCGGCCCGGGTCGCTATCACCGCACGATGAAGTTGATGGTGAACCCGAGGCTCAACTAATGTGCCAGGCTGGGCCGCGCCTTTTCGCAGGCGCTCATGCACCGGCGACACGCGTCGGCGCAGATCCTGCAATGTTCATGCATCTCAGCGTGTTTTTCACATTCCTCGCCGCAGAGCCGGCACGCCGCTGCACAGGCATCGAGCATTCTTCGGATCATCTCCTCGTCGGACCCGGTTCGGCGGGTCGCGATCCTCCCGGTGATGTTGCAGATGTCTGCGCAGTCCATATTCAGTCGGATGCATTGGGTCAGGGATTTTACATTGTCTTCCGCGAGACACGCGTCGGCGCACGACGTGCATGTCTGCGCACAGGAGTAGCACTCCTCGATGCAGCGAATGAGGGCGTCGTTTGTATTGCCGCGAACCTGCGGATGCGTGCTGATCATTGCTTGAGCTTGCATTGAATTCTCCATCCTTACCCGCCCCGCCTCTCCAATTGGCGTGCGCAAGAATGGTTTCTACTCTTGCGAAACGGACAGCGATCAGGGGTGCCCGGTAACCATCTACAGCTGCGTCATTCATGGTTCTGGTTCGTCCCCCGGCGCTGCGGCCGCGGCTCTCCGATCACCGATCTCGAATGTCAACCAGGATGCCGTCGTACTCAATCGAACGGAACTCTCAGCGTTACGAAGTCCGTTCACGTCGACGCTTCGGCACTCATATCTTCAACGCGGCCGGTTCCGCGCGAGCGAGCCGCGGCGCAGACATCCTGTTCCGCGATCCGGTGCCTCCTCAGCTTCGCTCCAATGAACTTGCCTCGCTGGACGATAAGCTGAGGGGACGGGTCGAAAACATCCGGAGACCAGGCGAGTGAACGTAAATGGCAGCGAATAGCAACTGCGTGCCGAGAAGCGCAGCGGCCGCCGCAGTGCTCTGCAGAATCGAAACGCGGTTCGACAGGATTCCCGTTGCTATCGCAGAGCCGAGTGCGACCGTCGCTACGAGGCCGAAGGCGTTCTATTTGCCAAGGCGCGCTGGCCCAATGTTCGAACAAGGAGAAGCGCGATGTACAAGGCCACGACGGCCGCCATCGTGCGACTAGCGTCTCCCAAGCTGGGGCCAGTTCAACCATGGACCAGTTTCTCAGCTAGAAGCTCTCGCCTGCCCGGCGCGGCTACGCTCGATCGCGCCGGGCACTTCCTAAAGGCGGTTCATCACCACCGATGGCGCGCTCGAATCACCCCGTGATGATTCCGGTGATGTCGTGGCGCCCAGCCGTAGCTGTGTCTCCATGGGGGAGCACGCCGGACTGCGTAGCCCCACGGCCTGGGCGCAGACCAGCCGTGGCTGTAGCGCCAGGGGCGCGGGCCCCAGGTGTAGTAGCGTGGCGGTCCCCAGCCGTAGCCACCCCAATAAGGCGTGTAGGCGTACGCGGGATAGTAACCACCATAGCCGTATGGATAGCGGTACCTGTAGAGCGGCCTATAGCCCGCATAATAGTGAGGAGTGGCAATCGCTGAGCCGATCAATGCGCCCGCCACGAATCCGGCGCCGACGCCCCAACCGCCACGCCAGTGAACCCGCGTGAGATCGTCACGCACGAACGGCGTATGGTCCGCAGAATTCGCCGCCGCCGAGAGCGATGTCAGGGGTGCAGCCTGAATGCTGCCGACAGGCGAAATAGCTATCAGGCCCGTCAGAGAAAGAGCGAGTGTGAGTTGACGCATGTCTGGCTCCTGTCACTGCAGAGTGCGGTCAACTGAAGCCTGCTACCTTGGTTTCCAGGGTCAGGGAACGTCGGGGTACAAGCTGTACGGCAGTGTACAGACTTTATTTGGCACCGCAGACCGCAACCTTTCGACCACAGTCGCTGCCGCTCTTTCTCTCCAAGAACCATTCGACGTAGATCATACGCACCGCAACAAGAAGGACCGCAATAAATGGAGTCGCAACGATCAGGCCGATCAGGCCAAACAGAATCCCGAGAACCGTCTGAGAAAGCATCGTGAGTGCCGGCGGCAGCGCGATCGTCCGCTTTTGAATCCAGGGCGCGATCACGTTTCCCTCCAGCAGTTGAACCGAAAGGAATAGAAGAGCGACCCAGGCCGCAAGAACAGGAGACTGAGCCATGGCAACGAGAATTGCTGGAACCGCGCCGGCAAGCGCGCCCACATAAGGGACAAAATTGAGTATCCCGCCAGCAGGGCAAGGGACATCGCCAGTGGTAAGCCGATCAGGAAGATGCCCAGCCAAGCGGCAGCCCGACAATCGCCATATCTATGAATTGCCCGAGAAACCAGAGCCTGAGCGTGGCGCCGAGCTCTGCGGCAACTTCCCGGCCACGAGACCGCCAAGTCATCGGAAGAAGACGCAGCGCCCCGCGAAGATACAGTTGCGGCGATGCGGCGAGGAAATATCGCCGTCGCGCCCGTCACGATGAGGCTGCCGCCGATGCCGAGGACAGAGCCGACAACACCCGGGACATAGCCCGTCAGACCCGAGCGCAGGGACCTTCCCGCAATCTGCAACTGCTGGGCCAGCACTGAGCCCCATGAGCTGCCTTCCAGTTCTCGCCAGACTCGCTGGAGTTGCGTTCTCAGCTGCTGGCCGATCTCGTTGCCCTCTTCCAGAAAAGCGCTGCCGCGCCACCACAGCATCGCACCGAGCGTGAGGCCGATGGTGAGGATCACGCAAAGCAACGACGGGGCCCAGCCGTGTTCCCCGCCGGACGGCATCGCTTGTCCCTCGCAGGACGCAAGCGATGACGATGGCGCTGAATGAGAGCAAGAGGAGGTCGCGAAGCAGCCACACAGAAGCTGCGAGGAACAAAGCGATTGCGCTCACCCGAAGGGTGCGCTCGATATCACGGACAGAGTCATCCCGCTGATCTTCCAACTAATCTCCCGCTGTAGTGGCTCTTTGCATAATTGAATGAAGCAGCGACGACCTCTCAGCCTTACTCCAGGCGCGCTCAGCACGCTCGCAGGGCAGCAAAGCCGCTGAAGGAACGACGCGTCTGTTGTTCTTGCCAAAGCAATGCGGCAGTGGCGCATGCGACAAATGAGGAGATGCGGCCGTGGAGCCCAGCGACGTGATGCCAGCCGCGTGGTTCAGCGCGCTGGATTGAGTGCAGCTGGCGACGAACGGCCCATCGAAAAGCGCAGCGGCACAAGAGTGCGATCGAAGGCAAGCTTGGCTTCGGAGGTGACAGGACAGCCAAGTGAGCGCGATGCAGACGTCGGACACAACGGCCCGTGCGCCCACTCCGCAACTGCAGTCCGACTCCAAGCCAACCAAGCGAGACTCTCCGTCTCACGGTCATTTACGACTGCTGAAATTCCTTCATGTCCAGCCGCAGCCCTGCTCTGCTCGCCTGTTCCGCAGTGACGTAGGGAAGGCCGTAATAGCTCAGCTTCGGACTCCACCTTCCTAATTGGCCCGGGTAAGGGAACGCATATGTCCCTCCGCCGACAGACGCTTCCCGCGAGATCACGACGGCCGCTAACTTGCCGGTTCGATCGAAGACAAGATCGGATACGTAGCCATAGCCCTGCCCCGCTTGCAAGCGCGCGTAATCGCCGATGACCTTCGAGATCGAGAACTCATGCGACTGGTCCCGCCCTTGATCGGGATCAAAGAACAGACCGTATTCCCGCGATCTGAGGTCAGAGAAATCCGCCACGATAGCGCCTTCGTGAAGCGGACGCAGTACGCGCTCGAATGGAATTCGTGACATGAATTCCGGCTCTTCTTTGGTTCTGAGGCCCTCGACCAACAAAGAAACGATCTTGCCTTCCTCCGCCACGATCACGTTCCGAACTGCTCCTAGATACTCGCCCTTCAACGAAAACACAGCGCTCCCGAGCAATCGGGAGGCACGGTATCCATCGTAGACTGTGCTCGCGAACTCCTGGGATTGTGTCGGCTGAGCCGGCGGAACTTTCGGATCAGCTTGCGCAGGGCACGCGGAGATGGCGAACGCACCAAACATGAGAGCTGTGACGAAGGTCTTCATTGGGTGCATTGTGGTACTCCCTGCGCTAAAGTCGATTGCTCGACTACAACCAGATGCGAGGTCAGGAGTTCTGCGCGACGCTCCGAACATTGTCCGCTACCGTGCCAAACGGCGCGCCGGCGGAGTCTCGGTCGTCAGATTCTGCCGCCTCGCTCTCGGAGTGCCTCGACGGGAATGGAGCGCGAATGACCACCTTCGAAGCAAGGTGACGCAGCCGTGACTGCCGGCAGGATCATCAGACTGCCAAGCTGTTTCAGGTAACTGCAAGCTTCATCCAAGATCCCGTGCCAGAACATCGATCGGGAATCCGGGCAACGCGACGTTCGATCAGTCGCTCGCACATCCACTCCTCGGCAGCAGGAGCTTATTCGGCCGCATCGACTGCGAATATGCGAGGTGTTGACTCGTCCTACCGACTTAGTCGACGAGCTCCGCCGTCCAGGAACCACTCGGTAAAGCCTTGTCCGGTCCGCCATAGGTTCGGAACACCGAACGAGCGTTGGAGTTTCACCTGTCGGTGGTCGCGCAGATGAGTGATCAAGTGAGGAAAGTGGATCCATCCTACGTCGTCGTTGGCGCCACGATCTTTGTGGTTCTGACGATCTGGTGCGGCTGGATCGCCATTTCGTTTACCGGCTTCTCTTGACCTTTGCCGACGCAGCAGATGTCGGAAGACCTGCAAGGAGCGACTCTCAGGTCTTCTTGAATCTCACCGGCGTCCCTCGCGCGGCTCCTCAGAACGGATCCGGCACCTCGCACGTCGTTTCCACTGCCTGAGATGCTATGCGAGACCAGCGACAGCTAGAAGCACCGTCGATTGCTTCTTGAACGCGGTAAGACGACCTGAGCCATGACGAAGTCGCGCATGCAACGAACTGAGCCTTTGCGCAAGGTGCGAGATCCCGCAGTTTTCAGGTTCATTAGCCTTGCGTTCACGCTAGTCCAGGCTCGGCCTGGACCTGGGACATTTCACTGCCAGCCAAAACAGTTGGCCGGCCCTCGTTGAAAGGCCGGCCTCCCTCTCGGCGATCGTGCGTCTCTTGTTGTTTGGATCGCATCCCATCTGCTCATGAAAGCAACCCCGTCGCAAGCCAGGCAATCGGAGCCGAACGTGCGAACTTCAATTTAACTGGTACGCTGCCGCACGAAGAGGAGGTGCGCCATAACCGAAGAGATACTTACCTGCGGCGATTGGATGTGCCTAGGAGCATTTCAGCGCTGGCAAGATCGATAACGTCACGCATCAGCCCAGCTGACGACTCTCGCCATTGGAGGCAATCGTTCGTGGCGGGTTCCGCGATGATGGTGCTGTGGATCGGCAAAGGTCCGCCCTTGAAAGTTGGTACGCGACCGTACATCCAGCTCGTATGCCAAAACATTCGTGGGATTGTCCGGTCTCCCCAATGTGGCAGAATCGAGCATGGAAATGTTCGCCGGCCCAACGCTGTGGTCGCGGGCTCCGTTTGGAGCCGCGGTTCTGAGCTCAAAGGTGGTCGTCAATGCGCCAGTATTCTCAGCCGATCGACCGCAACTGCCGCATGAAAGCGTTGCAGGCCGCCCTGCAGGAGGTTGGACGGCCGATACTTCCCGCGTCCTTTGTAGGAGCTCTAACAGGTGCAGCAGTTTGGCTCTTCATTGCTCGGTTTACGGCATCCAGCGGCACCTCACTTGCCATCTCCGTTGCCGTGACGTTCATGGGCGCTTACTTGCTTGTGGAGCGTCAGGAGCTCAGGTTCAAGCGCGCCCTGGAGCGAGAGCTCAAGAAGATGACGGGGGGGCAACTTGAGCCGGAAGGCAGCAATCAGACCCGTTGCCGTACTTCCGATGAAACCGGCAGAGATCCTCGAAGCTAGGTTAGCCCGATGTGCGGCACTGGCAGCTTTCGGTGCCCAAAGGCAGAATGCGGCATTTGTTCGAATCAGTCGGACTGTGAGCGGGGCGGATTGCTCGCGCACACCGGGTGAGCGCTAGGTGCGGAAGCCTTGGGCGAGTTAGCTTGGCCGGCCAGTGTCGCCCATCCGGAGCCGCCTGCATCGAGAGGCAGGGTCCGCTGCAGCTCCTGACTTCGGAAAATATGAGCCTTCGCGATCATCTGGGCGCTCACCGGCGCGGTCAGGAACAGGAACAGCGTGATCAGGATTTCGTGGATGCCGACTGCCTGATGGCGCACCAAGAAATAGAGCATGGACGCGATCAGCAAGGAGCCAATCCCGAGCGTCGTCGCCTTGGTTGGGCCATGCAGGCGCCGCATCGTATCCGGCAGCTTGGCAAGCCCGACCGATCCGACGAACAGGAACGCGCCGCCAATCACGATGAAAGCGGCGCTCGCCATTTCGATAAATGCCGCCATGGTCATCACTCGATCACATTGCCGCGCAGCAGGAACTTGCAAAACGCGACGGTTGAGACGAACCCGACCATAGCGAACAACAAGGCCGCCTCGAAGTACATGGCGGTTCCGAACACGATCCCGGCCACGACGATGAGGCCGATCGCATTGATCACCATCGTATCGAGTGCAAGGATGCGGTCGGTCACGTCCGGCCCTATAATCAGGCGGTAGACGTTCAACAGGATGGATGCCGCGATCGCGATGATGGCAAAGGCGCAGCTGGCAGCGATCATGCGAATATCCTCATCAGGCGCCGCTCGTAACGGGACTTGATAGTGGCCACGGTGGCGGCGGGGTCGGTTATATCAAGGCAATGCACCAGCAGCGATCGTCCATCGGCGCTCAGATCGGCACTCAACGTCCCCGGGGTCATAGTGATCGTGCCCGCCAGGGTGGCGATCGCCTCCGGGCTTTCGAGAGAGAGGGGCACCGTGACGAATTGCGACTTCAGGCTTGCTCCGCGACGGAATAGAACAAGATAGGCGACCTGCACATTGGAGACGAAGATGTCCCAAAGCACGATGGCAAAATATTCCGGGATCGGCAGCGGGTTTCGGATCTTCGACCGCCCCGGCCAGTAGGGGCTGGTCAGCCAGGCGATCACCACCCCGAGCAGCAATCCGAACAGGATAGCGCCCCATGAGAGGTCGTTGATCAGCAGGCCCCAAACCAGAGCGAGGATCACGACAAGCACGGGATGAGGCAGCAATGCGCGCATCGGCCTATTCTCCCGTGAGGCTCGAGGTTTCGCGCGGCTGCAGCACCGTCGCGATGTAGCGCTGCGGCGAGAGCAATTGTTCGGCGGTGGCGGTCATGTCGTCCATCACCGGACCAGCGAAAAAACCCAGGGCCGCCACTGTCGCAATCATGCCGGCAATCACGAATGTCGGCAGCATCGGCACAGGTCGCACCGCCGACACCTGCGGTAGCTCGATCCGGTTCCAGAAGATCTGAATGCCGCTGCGTGCGAAACCGACGATCAGCAGGAGGCTCGTGATCAGGACCGCAGGCCAGATGGTCGTGGCATGGGAAGCGGCGCGTCCGGCCTCGAGGATCAGGAGCTTGCCGATAAACCCGGCGAGCGGCGGCATGCCCACCGTCGCGATGGCGAGAAGGAAGTAGAATCCTGCGAACAATTCGGCATGCTGCTGATACCACCCGAACTTTGCGCGGCCGCCTCTCCCGGGAGCGAGAAGGCCGGCGAGCAGAAACAGCGCGGCGCTGGCGATGGTGCTCTGCACCGCGTAATAGAGCGCAGCGGCAAGTCCGGCGGCGCTGGCCAGCCCGATGGCAATGAGCAACGTTCCCATCGAGGCGATCAGCGAATGGCAGGCAAGATCAAGCAGGCGGCGGCTTGCCAGCACCCCAATTGTCCCGATGACGAGCGTCAGCATCCCGGCCGGCAGAATCCAGGGCGTTGCGAGGTCCGACAGCGGGCCTGCACCGGAACCGAAGATCAGCGTATAGACACGGATAATCGAATAGGCCCCCACCTTGGTCATTATTGCGAACAATGCGGCGGCAGGCGGCGACGTCGATCCGTACGTCGGCGGCAGCCACCAATGCAGCGGGACCATAGCGGACTTGATTGCGAACACGGTGAGCAGCAGAAGCCCCCCGACTGCGAGCAGCGCCTGATCGGCGGTCGCGACTTGAGGTACCTTCACGGCGAGGTCCGCCATGTTGAGCGTGCCAGTGACAGCATAGATCGTCCCGACCGCGAGCAGGAAGACGGTCGAGCCGATCAGGTTGATTGCGACGTAGTGGAATCCGGCTTTCAGGCGACGGGCGCCGCCGCCATGCAGCATGAGCCCGTAGGAGGCGATCAGAAGCACCTCGAAGAATACAAACAGATTGAACAGGTCGCCCGTGAGAAAGGCGCCATTAACGCCCAGCAATTGAAACTGGAACAGAGCATGGAAGTGCCGTCCGCGCTTGTCCCACTCGCCGATCGCTGCCAAGACCACGCCGACGGCAAGCAGCCCGGCCAGCAGCAGCATGGTGGCCGCCAGCCGGTCCAGCACCAGCACGATTCCAAACGGCGCAGGCCAATTCCCAAGCAGATATGTTCGTGGTTCGCCGTCGCTGGCGCCGACGTAGAGCCCGATCGCGACAGCGAGCTGACATGCGGTTGCCGCCGCTGACAAAATCCGCTGTCCGGCCAGACTGTGGCGCATGGCCAGCACCAGCATCGCCGCGGTCATTGCCGGCACCGCGACAGGAACAATTAGCCATGCATCTGTCATCGGAAACGCTCGTCGCGGGGTATGCCGCACGACTCCTCGTCGCGCCGGACATGCAGAGCGACGTCGTCAGTGCCCGTCTCAAGAAAGGCCCGTAGCGATAACACCACGATCAATGCCGTCATCCCGAAAGTGATGACGATCGCGGTGAGGACGAGTGCCTGCGGCAGCGGGTCAGTGTATCCGGCAGCGGACCGGCTGACAATCGGGGGCAGGTCGATCGTAAGCCGGCCCATTGCGAACAGGAATACATTTACCGCGTAGGAGAGAAATGACAGTCCGATTACCACCGGAAACGTGCGCCGCAGTAGGATCAGGTAGAGACCGACGGCAGTGAGCGCACCGATTCCTGTAGCGACGAGAAATTCCATGCTCATGGATTGCGGGCCTCCATCTGGTTGGATGCCTGCTCTGCGCGTTCTTCCACGCGAGATAATGTCGCAAGCGACAGCAGGCAGGTGCCGACCACGGCGAAGAACACGCCAATGTCAAAGGCCATTGCGGAGGCCAGTTCCACTTCGCCGAACACTGGCAGGTTGAAATAGCCGAACGTGCTCGTTAGGAACGGCCGGCCGAACAGGAGCGCTGCGAGGCCGGTCGCACCTGCGATCAACACACCGCCGCCGATCATCACATGGGCGTCGAAGCGAGCGCGGCGATGCGCCCAGACATAACCGCTCGCCATATATTGCATGAGGAAGGCGATGGCGACGATGAGGCCGGCGATGAATCCGCCGCCGGGCATATTGTGCCCCCTCAGGAGGATGTAGGCGCCGACCATCAGCGACAGCGGCAGCAGAATGCGGGTCACGACCGTCAGCATCAGCGGGTGAGGGTCGTGGGCCTGCGGATCGAAACGCACCCGTGCGAGCCGGCGCCCAGCGGCGCCCTGCATCGCGGAGTCGAGCAAAGCGAAGATCGTTAGTGCCGCGATCGCGAGCACGATGATCTCGCCAAATGTGTCGTAGCCGCGAAAGTCGACCAGAATGACATTCACGACATTGGTGCCGCCGCCGCCGGGTTTCGATTGTTCGATGTGATAGCCGGAAATGGGCTCGAAGTTGCGCGTCATCACGGCGTAAGCCAGCGCAGCTACGCCAACTCCTGCGACCATCGCCAGTCCGCCAGCGCCGAGCTTTGCACGCAAGGGCGATTCGTCAGGCGTCGTGCGCGGCAACAGATTGATCGCGAGCAGAAGGAGAATCGTAGTTACCACCTCGACCGAGATTTGGGTCAGCGCGAGATCGGGAGCCGAGAACTGCAGGAAGGCGAGCGATACCACGAGCCCGACAATGCTGGTGACGATCAACGCGGTCAGCCGATCGTAGTGGCACCGGACGATCATTCCGCACGCCAGGAGCAAGACCAGCCAGCCCGTCACAACCGGTAGCGTGGCGGGAAGAACGGCGCGACCGCCTGCCATTGGCGCGGGCGCCGCCCCCAGGAATCCAGTCAGGGCCAGGATGCTGATGGTCCCGACGATGATGCTCAGGTAGCGCGGTAGACCTCCGCCATTGATGCTGCTGAGGGCAAGCCGCGATGCCCAAATTACGGCTGCGAGGGAAGTCATGAACATCGTCATGGCATCGGCCCGTGGCGCGGCGAGGCGCAAGCGGTTGGCGGACGGGTAGATCCACAACAGCACGAGGCCCCCCGCAAGTGCGAGCGAGCTCATTGCCAGTGCGGGAGTGAAGCCGTGCCACAAGGCGAGGTGAAAGTCTGGCAAGGTTCCGTGTGCGACCGCGCGCGCGGTCAGTTCGATCGGCACGGCGAATGTCGCGGGCACCACGCCGATAGCGATGACCGGGATGACCAGCACTGCAACTGGCAGCCACATCCCGAAGGACGGGTCATGCGGGTGGCGCGGGTAATTGCTCCGCTGCGGACCGAGAAAGACGTGGAAGATCAACCGGGCGGAGTAAGCCGCTGACAGCAGCGCTCCGACGGTGGCAAAAAGCGGAAAGATCCAGGCCTGTCCCGCGTAGATCGTGTGCGACGCCTCCTCCAGCATCATTTCCTTCGACAGGAAGCCGTTCAGCAAGGGTACCCCAGCCATCGAGGCTGCGGCGACGATGGCGAGGCCTGATGTGATCGGCATGAGATGACGCAAACCGCCAAGCCTGCGGATGTCACGCGTGCCGGCCTCGTGATCCACTATGCCTGCGGACATGAACAACGCCGCCTTGAAGGTGGCATGATTGAGGATATGGAATACGGCGGCGACGACCGCCATGCGGGTGCCGAAGCCGAGCAGCATCGTCAGCAGTCCGAGATGGCTGATGGTCGAGAATGCGAGCAGCGCTTTCAGATCATCCTTGAACAGGGCAATCCACGCCGCCATCACCATCGTGACGAGGCCGGTCAACGAGACGATCAGGAACCATTCCTGCGTGCCGGACATGACCGGCCAAAGACGCGCGAGCAGGAAGACACCAGCCTTCACCATGGTCGCCGAATGCAGATAAGCGGATACTGGCGTCGGCGCGGCCATCGCATGCGGCAACCAGAAGTGAAACGGGAACTGCGCCGACTTGGTGAACGCTCCCAGGAGGATCAACAGCAGTGCCGGCAGATAGAGGGGTGAGGCTTTGATCGCTTCGCCGCGGTTCAGGATCTCAGTCAGCTCGAAGCTGCCGGCAGAATGACCGAGCAACAGCATGCCGCCCATCAGCGCAAGTCCACCGGCGCCCGTGACCACCAAAGCCATGAGCGCTCCCGCACGCGAGGCCGGCAGGTGATACCAGTAGCCGATCAGCAGGAAGGATGTGAGGCTGGTGAGCTCCCAGAACACAACCAGGAGGAGGATATTGTTGCTCAGGACGATGCCGACCATCGAGCCCTGGAAAAGCAGGAGGTAACAGAAGAACCGACCCATCGAGTCGCTGCGGCTCAGGTAGAATCGCGCATAGAGGATGATCAGCAGCCCGATCCCTAGGATCAGTGCCGCAAAGAACAGGGCAAGACCGTCGGCGAAAAGCGAAACCGAGAGGCCGAGTTGCGGTAACCACGACATGTTCGTCTGCGGGACGCCACCAGAATAAACGGCCGGAGCTTCCGTGAGTAGAATGACGAGTGCGAGTCCCGTGATGGCGGCTGTAACGGTCGTGCAGACATTCCGCCCCGCTTGGATTGCGAGCGGCGGGATCAGAGCCCCAACGACCGGCAGCAAGACAACAAGCGAAAGTTTCATCTACGAGTCCGTTACAGCTGGCTGTCATTGTCGGGCGATTCGGTCGACCAAGTCTCCGAAATCTTACGATAACGCTCTCGGCATCGAAGGGTATCCGCCAGCCTTCATGCCATACCGGCTCCGCACCGACGCAAGACCGTGACAGTTGGCCGCAGTGCGCTGATGTGCATCAGGCCGCAACGCGAGTGATCGCGGAATGGGTCGCGAGCTATCTTGTATCGTAAGTAGAGAGAGCCATGCGCCGCCCTGGTCTTCAATTGTGCTTGTCGCTACACGGTCGTCTGTGAGGCGGGGGCCTGCTCGGTGCGCTGGAAGACAATTCTTAGCTGTTTCTCCGCCTCGATCACCGCGAAGAACACTGCGCCGACCGCCACGATGAGCATCCCATCGAAGAACGATACCGGTTGCGTGCCGAACACCTGCTGGAGCGGCGGAAGATAAGTGACAGCGAATTGAGCCAAGGTGATTGCGATCACGCAAATCCACACGACGCGTGTCCCCCGCACCGCTTTCAAGGTCAACGAAGTGCCGTAGATGTTGCGGATGAAAAAGAGGTGGAAGATCTCGAGCACCACAAGCGTGTTCAGGGCGATGGTCCGGGCGAGGTCTGGCGCATGTCCTTTGTCGATTGCATAGGTGTACATGCCGAAGACTGCCGCAAGGAACAGTACGGACACGAGAATGATGTGCCAGATCAGCGCGCCAGTCAGCAGTGGCTCCTTTCGTGACCGCGGCGCCCGCTTCATCGTGTCTTCTTCGGTCGGCTCGAATGCTAGCGCAACGCCGAGAGTGATTCCGGTGATCAGATTGATCCACAGGATCTGCACCGCTGTGACGGGCAGCGCCATTCCGAGAAACAGCGCGGCGATTATTGTCGTGGCTTCCCCCGCATTGGTGGGCAGCGTCCAACTGATGACCTTCTTGATGTTGTCATAGACCGTGCGTCCTTCGCGGATCGCGACGGCGATGGATGCGAAATTGTCGTCGGCGAGGACCAGATCGGAGGCTTCCTTGGCGGCTTCGCTGCCTTTCTGTCCCATCGCGATACCGGCGTCGGCGCGCTTGAGCGCGGGCGCGTCGTTCACCCCGTCCCCAGTCATGGCAACCGTCAATCCGTGCGATTGGAGCGCTGTCACCAGCCTTAGCTTGTGTTCAGGGCTGGTCCTCGCGTAAACGTCGGTGTCGACGACGACGGCCGCTAACTCGGCGTCACTCATTGCCTCGAGATCGGCCCCGGTAAGCACTTTGCCGGGGTGCTGAAGGCCGACCTGGCGCGCGATTGCTGCTGCCGTGCCTGCATGGTCGCCGGTGATCATCTTGACGCGGATTCCTGCGCCATGGCACTCCGCAACGGCGGCGATGGCTTCCGGGCGAGGTGGATCGATCAGGCCGATCAGTCCGACAAGCACCATATGGCCGTCGAGATCGGCAGTGTTCAGGACGACGTGATCCGGCGCCGTTGAACGTGCGGCAAGAGCCAGGACGCGCTGTCCATGCGCGGCAATGTCGTCCATCCGCTTGCGCCAGTAGTCCGCGTCGATAGCGTGAGTGCTACCATCTGATGCCCGCTGGACGGAACACATGGCGAGGATCCGTTCCGGAGCGCCCTTGACGTGGATCCAGGCATGCCCCTCATGATCGTGATGGAGGACGGCCATGTACCGATGCCTGGCGTCGAAGGGGATGGTGTCGGTTCGCGTCCAATCGGCGAAGGCCGCAGCGCCCTGACGCGTAATCTTGCCGGCCAGAGCCTTGAGCGCGCCTTCCATTGGATCGCCCTCGACCTTCCACCCTTCGTCATGACTGTGCAAGGCGGCATCATTGCACAAAGCACAGGTTCGGGCGAATTCGAGCAGCAGCTCATGCTCCGCCGGGTCGACGTCAGCATCGGCGAGCCGGATAGCGCCTTCGGGCGCATACCCGTCTCCCGCGACCGAATAGATGTGGTCGGCGCTGGCCAGGGTGGTCACCATCATCTCATTGCGGGTGAGTGTTCCCGTCTTGTCGCTGCAAATCACAGAAACAGACCCAAGCGTCTCGATGGCCGGCAGGCGGCGAACGATGGCGTTGCGGCGAGCCATCGCCTGGACACCCACGGCCAGCGTGATGGTCAGTACGGCCGGTAGTCCCTCCGGGATTGCAGCGACCGACAGGCCGACGACGCTCATGAACAACTCGGCGAAGGGCAGATGCCCCACGAAATAGCCGTAGACGAGCAGCACGCCGCCAATCATCAGGATCAGGATTGTCAGCCATCGCGCGAACCCGTCCATCTGGCGAACCAGCGGCGTGGTCAATGTCTCGACTCGGGACAGCATGCCGCTTATGCGGCCTATTTCCGTTGACGCTCCGGTGGCCACGGCCACGCCACGACCGGCGCCTCCGGCAACGAGCGTCCCGCTGAAAGCCATGCACGATCGGTCACCGATCATCGCTCCGCTTGCCACAGGCTTCGTTTCCTTTTCTGTCGGAACGGACTCGCCGGTGAGGATTGCCTCCTCGATCCGGAGACCGGTCGCCTCTACCAGCCGCAAGTCGGCAGGAACTCTCTCGCCTGCCTCCAACAGCACGATATCGCCCGGGACCACTGAGGCGCTGTCGATGCTGTGCCGTTCGCCATCGCGCATCACGGAGGATTTCGGAGCCAGCATCTGGCGGATGGCATCCATCGCCTGTTCCGCGCGCCCTTCCTGAATGAAGCCGATGACCGCATTGGCGATCACCACCGCGAGGATGACGCTCGAGTCGACGAGATGACCGAGAGCGGCAGTGATCGCCGCCGCACCCAGCAACACATAAATCAGGAAGTTGTGGAAGTGGGAGAGGAAACGCAGGATCGCACTGCGTCGCGGCGGTTCCGGAAGCCGGTTGGGTCCGTATCGGCTTAGGCGCCGCGCCGCCTCGGAAGCCGAAAGCCCGCTTGCACCAGCCTCGAGAGCGGCGAGGACCGCTTCCACGGACATTGCGTGGTGGTGTGCTTCGCGCTCGTTCTTGCTCAATTGTGAGACCCGGAGTTGTGTTTCGGTTGAGCTTGCTATCCGCTGCGTTGTCAGGGCGAGATCGCCACTTCGAGGACGTCCTCGCGCTGATTGGCGCATAGCCCGTAAGCCTCCTCGATCTGCTCGATCTTGAAGCGGTGTAAGGCGCGTACCTGCACGGGCACGGACGCCGGTTCTAGTGGAAGAGGAACAGGGGACAAG
Source organism: Bradyrhizobium sp. Leaf396 (assembly GCF_001424605.1). Taxonomy (NCBI): domain Bacteria; kingdom Pseudomonadati; phylum Pseudomonadota; class Alphaproteobacteria; order Hyphomicrobiales; family Nitrobacteraceae; genus Bradyrhizobium; species Bradyrhizobium sp. Leaf396. Next base: position 232,833 of record NZ_LMQJ01000023.1, on the reverse strand, counting down.
GCGGCCGCTCGACCAGTCGCCGCGTCGTCGAGCCAAACAGGGCATTGCTCCAGCCGCGATGACCAAACGCGCCCATCACCAGCAGACCAATGTCCCTATCAATGACTTCAATTCGGATCGCCTCGGACGGGTCCACCCTCGCCTCGATCGGAACGACCGTACAGTGTACGTCATGGCCACGTAAGAAGTCGGCCGCAGCATGAGCGCGTCGGGTCGCAAGCTCCGATTCCGCTGCGATAGACGTCACGTGCACGCGAGCCTCGCGCCACAATCCCAGAAGTGCGTACATTTGCAAGGCGCGCATGGCGGGCAGACTGCCGTCATATGCGACCAACACGTCGCGCGGACGGCGATACTCGTCGCCGCAGACGACGACTGGCCGTGGCGAGAGCAGCAGAAGGTTGGACAGCAATTCCGGCAGCGAGGGAGCCTGGTCGACCGAAAAGGTCGTATCGTGACCGGTGACGATCAAATCTCGCGTCTCGGAAGCAGCGCGGAAGGCCTCAGGCGGATCACCTTCGAAAGAGAGCCAGGAGAACTCGACGCCCCTCGCATCACATGCTTCAGCATATGACGCGTGTAGCCGCGCGTTACTCTCGCGCGCTTGCCGCCCCCGGATCTCCTCGAGCTTGGCTTGATGTGCCGACGCGCCAATCCCGCCAATCATTGGAACAGTGAGGGAAGACAGATCGATACCAGATAGGCCGGAAACCAGTAGTCCGCCGGGACGGGCGAGATCGAATGCAAACTCCCGCGCGCTAAGCGAGGACTCCGTCTCGCCGAGAAGAAGAAGAATGCGCATTGATCCCCTCCGGTCATTTGGGCCGCAATTGTGCTTGTGAACCGGTAGGTAACCTATAGGAGCATCAAGGCAAGTCTCATGACGCAGATCAACGAGCTTTCATACTTGAGGTCGGCTGCGAACTCCCAAATATCGCGGTGGGTGTTTTCCTTTCACCCTTCAGAATCAAAACGGCACGCTCTTGCTGCTGTGCGCCGACTGTGCGCTGCGGGAGGAAGGCTCGGCCGTTCGGCTTCTCTGGTTCACAAGCGGCTTCGCTCCCACCCCCGGGCATTCGAACCCTGCGGCGCCCGGCTGCACCACCGCCGGAGATGCGAGCCGTCGTGACGCTCTTCAGGGCACTCTGGATCTCTTGAGCTGAAAGAAATTGAGGACCCGGCTCTGGATGTCCTGCTGATTTGCAGACTTAGACGTGAGCTGATCGCGCTCTGGGACGGAACGCGAATGACCGGTGCGGGGAAGGCAAGCCAGCGCCGACTGCTCGTGTCGGCCAGTGCGGCGCCGGCGGACGCGACCACGGACGCATTGGTTTCAGTGGCTGTCCCGGCGTCCTACTCTTCTCGATCTCACATACACCGTCGGCGATCTGATCGCGGCCCTCAGGGAATGGCGGCACGTTGGACCGCATCGTATGGTCGCGGCCGCAATCTGCCTCCTGTTCCGGGATCTGTCGGCAAATTGGGGGATCAACCGTTTGCTTTCCTGGGATTGTCGTGCTGCCATCGCTCGTTGATCAGGGCGACGCACAAGCTGTCGCGGTCTCGCTGCCGCCGCTACCGACATCGTCGCGACGCTTCCGCAAATATAGCTCCTGCGAGCGCCTTTGACTGCGGCGATACAGATGCTATTGAACTCTCCGTCATGCGCCAATTAAAGACGACCGAGCTGGAGCGGCAGGCCAAGGAGGTGGCCGCGCTCATGCGCATGTTGGCGAACGAGCACCGCCTGCTCATCCTCTGCAGGCTGGTGGAATACGGCGAGATTGCCGCAAGCGCGCTCGCCGACGACGTCGGTCTTTCGCCCTCGGCACTGTCGCAACACCTCGCCAAGCTGAAGGCAGAGGGCGTTGTCGCCGCCCGGCGCGACGGGCAAACGATGTGGTATCGCATCGCGGACGGGCGGGTTGAAGAGTTGTTTTCAACCCTGCACCGGCTCTTCTGTCGTCCTCGGAAACGATGAGCTTGTCTCCGCGCATCTCGGCGCGGACAACAGGACTTAGCCCTTCTTCTGCCTGGCTTCCGTGGATTCGATCCACCAGAAGAACAGCCCGGCACCGACTGCCAGTGCGGCAAACCAGACGACGTCGGGGATGCCCGTCACGTCCGGCAGGCGAACCTTGCCAAGTGCCCCGACGTTGAGCACGTTCGCCTTCAGCCAATCGAAGCTCAGCGCGTAGAGGATGGCGCCGGCGATCATGCCGAGCGCGCCGACGAGAGCATGGACACTGCCGGTCGCAATAGCGCCAAGCGCCGTTCCGGGACAGTAGCCATAGACCACCATGCCGACGCCGAACAGTGCGGCGCCGAGCGCGACTGCCAGCATGTTGGCATCCTTCACGTAATATTTCGTGTTGCCGGTGTCGACGAGCAGCAGCACGCCGATGCCGCCGACCACGATCGCCGTGCCCATCACTTTCAGCACGGTGAAGTCGCGCAAGCGAAACTGATTCTCGATGACGTTGCAGCTCGTCACCTTGCCTCGCTGCAGGAGGAAGCCGAAGGCGGCACCCATCACCAGCGGCCCAAGGATGGTCATCATTGCGGTCATGTCAGTTCTCCTCAGCGGGCACGGAACATGAGGGCGGAAACGGCGAGTCCGGTGGCGAACATGACCGCCAGGAACAGCCAGCTCGAGAGCGCAAGCTGCAAACCGCCCGAGATGCCGTGGCCGCTGGTGCAACCGCCGGCGAGCCTGGCGCCGTACATGATCACGATGCCACCGAGGAACGCGGCGGCGAAGCGTTTCGCAACTGACGGGCCGAACCGTTCCTTCCAGACATCAGGCACGAGCTCGAGGCGCCACGTGCCTGATATCACTGCCGAGACGAACGCGCCGAATGGTATGCCGACGAGAAACCAAACACCGTAATCCCACTTCAGCGGCATGCTCTTCCAGTAGGAGTTCTGTGCCACAGCTTCCGGTCCGATCACCGGGACGGCGAAGAGTGAGGCGATGCGCGAATAGGCGGTGGTGACGCCGAGCGGATCGCCGAATACGCCAAAGGCGACCCAGCTCAACAATCCGATTCCGGCGCCGACCAGATAGGGCGACCAGTCGATCCGCGCGGTGCGCGGCGCTTCGCGAACGTAGCTTTCCGTGATGGTGGTCATGTGCCTTTTCCCCGGGGCAGCGGCGCATTACCGCGTTCCTGCGGCTCGAGCGGCGCGCATCGGGGGAAATCATATTCAAGGAATTAGATTTAGCAATCTCTAAAATAATGGTCAGGCGCCCGGCGTCGGCGACTTTGCCGGGCGGCGGGGTCGCGGCATGCCGGCACCGTCGACGAGAAGATCGGTCAGCCCTGCCCCGAGCCACATGCCAGCAAGCACGAGCCAGGCTGTGAGCGCAAAGACCGAGGCTCCGGTCACCCCGGCGCCGACCGCGCAGCCGCCGGCGAGCATCGCGCCGAACCCCATCAGCACCGCGCCGAACAGATAGCGCCTCATGCCGAGGCCGTCCGAGAATCCCTCCAGTTTCAGCTCACCCGCGCGCGCCGCCGCGGCGAATGAGCCGAGGAATACGCCCGGAACAATGCCGAGGTCGAAGCCGAGCCGGAGCTGCGAACTGTTCAGCACAAGCATCAGCAACTCGGCCGAAGGCCCGCTGAAGGTGAGGCTCTTCAGCGTCACGGGTGCGAACGAGGCCTGCGCGAGCTGGTAGGTGAAGAGCCAGCCAGCAACGACTGCCGCTCCCGTGGCAAGGGCGGCAAGCATGAGATCGCGTGGCAGGTTGCTGCGAAAGGCAAAAGCCAATCCGGCAATCAACCACAGTCCGCCAAACGCGAGCTTTTCGGGGGCACCGGCGCCGAAAACGGCCATGATGTCGCGGGACGGTCCACCATCGATCAGCCACAGATTGGTCACCCATTCGCGTGCCGGCGACAGCAGCCCGCGATAGGCGGCCTGGGCGGTCACCGCAAACACCAGCCCTGAAAGCAGGGCTCTCAGATTGCCATTGGCCGAGAGCACCAGCAGTCGGCTGGCGCAACCGCGCGCGAGGACCATCCCACAGCCGAACATCACGCCGCCCGCGAGCGCGCCGGAGATGCTGCCCTGCTGCGCGAGCTGGCGCGCCTCGGACACGTCGAGCCAGCCGATCGCGACCAGCGCCTGCGTGCCGACCAGCGCCGCGGCAAAGGTCAGCAGCCAGACCGCAAGGCGCGGACCGCCCTCGCCCCGGGAGAATTCGACCGCTGCGGCGCGCAGGCAGAAGCGACTGCGCTGGGCGAAGAACCCGAACAGGCCTCCGACGAGGAGACCTCCGAGCCATGACAGCCGGTCTTCACCAAGGAAATCGATAACCGGCGTCAGCACGTTCGTCCCGGCTGTTGCTGCGAGTTTGCAATTCTAGCGATCTGGTCGTCGCGTCCCATGAGCCAGATCAAAGCCAGACACCGCCGGATCCCGGACCAAAGGGGCCCTCGGGAACGCGAATCGGCATATCCGTGCTGTTGCAGCTCGGCGAGCCGCAACACGCCGCTGCAGCCTTCTTCTATCTCATTCGCTTGATGAACTCGGCGATTCGGTCTGCAACATCGTCTGCGAACAGGTCGCGGAAGAAATGGTCGGCATCCTCGATCTCGTCGAGCTGAACCCTTCCCCCTCCCGAACCCGCGAGCGAAGCGAAGGACGCTGCCACGTCGGGCACGACGGTATCCTTGGCCGCGACGAGTACCAGCACCGGCGGTTTCACACGGGCCACGAGCGCGGCCGTGTCCTGGCCGGCATCGGGACCGTAGAAAGAGGCCAGCGCCCGCGCGGTGACCATGGCATTGCGACAATAAATGAACCCCGGCACATCCATCCACTCGCCGCCGCGGCCAGCCGAGATCGACTTGGTCGCCAGCTCCACAAGGGGCTCGAGCGGCTTGCCATAGGTCTGGGCATAGGAGGCGCGCAAGTCGGCCTCGGCCTTTGCGGTCACCGGCGCCAGCAGCACCGCACCCGCAACAGGCGGGGTTTCGCCTGCGGCGAGGTACCGCGCGACCTGATTGCCGCCGCGCGAATGGCCGAATGCGAGGACGAGCCGGGACATGCCCCTCGCCCGCGCAACCCAGGCGCCGATCTCGGCAATTGCGTCCTCGATGACATAATCATGCCGCGCGGCGCAGTCATACATGCCCTTGCGACGATCGAGCCCCAGTGACAGCGTATGGGCGAGCGAAGCGATGCCGCGCTGCTCAAGCGCCTTGGCAATGCCCTGAATGACTTCCATGTCCTTGTGCGCAAGCGTGCCGTGGGTCATGACCACGAGCGGCGTATCGGGCCCCATCGAGCTGGGGGTGCGCAGGGTCGCGAGCGTCGTGCGGCCGTCGAGCGACAATTCGAGCTCCTGCTCGGCAGCACCTGCGGACGTCGCAAGTGCGAGCAACGCTATCAATCCCACCAACCATCGCATTGGCGCCTGTCTCCCCTAGGGTCGGACAATCGTCCAGTTCTTTTCCGCAAGATCCATCAACGCAGCGACCCCGACCTGGGTGACGCTGACGCCCTCGATCAGCCGCGGTTGCTTACCCTCCTTCGCCGCCAGCGTCTCCAGCGTGTTTCCGCAGGCGATGAAGCTCACATTGGGCATCGATTTCAGGAAGTTTGCGAGGCGCTCCTTCACCGGCGAGCGGTCCTCGAGCAGCATGTCGAGACCGCCGTTGAAGGCAACCACCACCAGTTCGACATCCTCGCCCTGCCCGGAATAATGCCGCGAGACGTTGGCCGCAACATCGAGGACGGCTCGCATCTTGCTCTGGTCGTCATCGCTGATCTGCAGCGCGAGCCTATGCGGCTCCGCCGCTTCCGCCGCGGCCGGGTGGATTGTTATGAGCGAACCCGCAACGAGACTCGCATGCAGCAGCATGCGACGGCTCACCCGGCCGTGGTTCACTCCACACCCCGGGACTTCTTGCCGTCCTCAGGCGTCACGTCGATGGCGACAGCTCGCCCCGTAATCTTCACCGGCGCGATGCAATCCTTCATGCAGGGGTCTTTCTGCCAGAACGACTTCTCGCTGGTGGCGCGGTCGTCCATCACGAAGCCCTGCTCGTTCGGCATCTTGATCGTGGCGAGATTCCTATTGGTCAGCTCGAAATTCTGATCTGTGATCACGTCGTTCAGATGCAACACATACGCAACCAGTGCATAATATTCGTCGACCGACAGCGATCCCGTATTGCCATAAGGCATGGCGTGACGGATGTAGTCGAACAGGGTGGAGGCGTAGGGCCAGTAGGAGCCCACGGTCTTGACCGGATTGTCCGAGGTCAACGAGCCCTTGCCGCCGGCCAGCACCGGCCAGCGACCGCTGCCCTCGCCGAACTCGCCGTGGCAGCTCGCGCAATTGTCCATGAACAGCTTCTCGCCCTGGGCAACCGTGCCCTTGCCCTCCGGCAGGCCCTGACCATCGGGTCGCACGTCGATGTCCCAACCGCGGATTTCGTCCGCGGTCGGCGCGCGGCCGATGTGATAGCGGGGACCGCTCTTGGTGTCCGTCCTCTGGCCCGCAAGCGCCGGCGCGCCCAGCACGCAGGCCGTCAGCGCCACTGCCATGAACTTACGCGACTTCGACATTCTCGACCTCACCATTGGCCTGCACATGCCAGGTCTGGATGCCATTGTTGTGATAGATGGAGTTGACGCCGCGGATCTTGCGCAGCTCGGCCTTGCTCGGCTGCACGTACCCGGTGTCATCCTGTACCCGCGACTGCAGCAGCAGCGGCTCTCCGTTCCAGTCGAACTCGTAGTAGAAGCGCGTCAGCGCCTTGTCGAGAACGGGCCCGTCGAGGCGTGCCGGCCACCAGTTGCGGCCGCCGTCGAGCGACACATCCACCCGCTTGACCTTGCCGTTGCCGCTCCAGGCCAGACCGGAGACAATGGTAAAGCCCTTGCCGTGCCTGATCGGTGCCTGCGGGCTCGGGCTCGTGATCACCGATTTGGCGTCCATCGACCAGGTGAAGCGGCGTGCCTTGCCGTTCGGCATGAGGTCCGTGTACTTCGACGTCTCCTCGCGGGTGTGCCAGGGCTGGTCGCCGACCTTGATGCGGCGCAGCCACTTGACCCACAGATTGCCCTGCCAGCCCGGCACCACGAGCCGCATCGGATAGCCCTGCTCGGGATAGAGCGCCTCACCGTTCATCTTGTAGGCGATGATGCAGTCGTCGAGCGCCTTCTCGATCGGCAGGCTGCGATCCATCGCGGCCGCATCGGCACCTTCGACCAGCAGCCACTTGCCGTTGGTCTTGACGCCGGCTTCATCGAGAAGAGTGCGCAGCGACACGCCTGTGTACTGCACGCAGTGGATCATGCCATGGGTGAACTGGCAGCCATTGAGCTGGGCGCCGCGCCATTCCATGCCCGAATTCGCCGCGCATTCCATAAAGTGGATGCGGTTGACGCGCGGATAGCGCTTCAGCTCATCCAGCGTGAGAATGAGCGGGCGTTCGACGAGCCCATGAATCATCAGGCGATGATCGACCGGATCGATCTCGGCGATGCCGCCATGATGCCGCTCGAAACAGAGACCGTTCGGGGTGATGATTCCTTCGAGCTCATGCAGCGGTGTGAAGCTCACCGAGGACTCGCGCGAGGCGGTCAGCCATTCAACGTCGCGCCGAACGACGTCCTTCTCGAACTTCGACGGCTTGCCGTACGGACGCACGGCGACGCCTTCGCCGAGCGATTTGGTCCATTCCGGCACGTTTGGGGGCTGGTTCGCCGGATTGCCGCCGCCGGCCAAGGCGGGCTTTGCGAGCACCGACGCCGCAACACCGGCGCCAGCGGCCAGAAAACTGCGTCGGGATTGCCGGGGACTGTCCATCTTCGACATCGCTTCTTACGCTCCGGTGACTTTGACGGCTCTGTTGGGCTCGAGCCGAATGGCTCTCTGTCGCGTCAGGTAATTCGAAACGACGTCCCAGATCGGCGGCCCTTCGGTCCCTTCATTGACGCTGGCCCAGCCGGCGACCTGATATTCCCTGGCAGGATCGATCGGCGTGCCGGTCTTGACCATCTGCATGTCCGAGATTCGGCTGCCCTGCGGCTTGGTGACGTCGATGGCATAGGACAGGCCGCCGATCCGCACCATGTCACCCCCCTGCTGATAATACGGGTCGACATTGAAGAGGTTGTCGGCGACGTCTTCGATGATCTCCTTCAAGCGCGCGCCAGTCATGCCCATGCGGTAGACCGCGGGATAGGTGATCGCGGTTGCATTGGTGACATCCTCAAAGGTGATGTCCTGGCCCGGCAGCACGCTGGTGCCCCAGCGAAAACCGGGCGAGAGCGCGATCTCGGCATCCCGCTCCTGCATCAGCGCCTGGCAGATCAGGTCATCAAACGTGCCGTTGAAATTTCCCCGGCGGTACAGCAGCGATTCAGTCCTGCCGAGCACCTTGGCCAAATCGGACGCGAAGGGCTTGCGGACCTCGGCGATCTTCGCAGCCATCTCGGCGTCCGCCGTGATCACATCGGAGAACAGTGGAATCAGCTTGTAGCGAAACGCCTTGACCTCGCCGTCGCGGACATCGAGATCGAGCCGCGACACGAACTTGCCGGACGAGCCCGAGGCAATCAGCAAGGTCTTGCCGACTTTCACCGCCTCTGGCAGCGCATCATGGGTGTGTCCGGTCAGGATGACGTCGATTCCCTTGACGCGGCTCGCAAGCTTGCGGTCGACGTCGAAACCGTTATGCGACAGCAGCACGACGAGCTGCGCCCCCCCCTTGCGCGCCTTGTCGACCTGCGACTGGACATCCTCCTCGCGCACGCCGAACGACCAGTTCGGGATCATCCAGCGCGGATTGGCGACCGGTGTATATGGGAAAGCCTGGCCGAGCACCGCGATCTTGACGCCGCCGCGCTCGATCATTGTGTAGGCGTCGAACGCCGCCTCGTTCCATTCGGTGTCGCGGATATTGAGCCCGAGAAACGGGAAGCCGAGTCCTTCGATCGCCTGCTTGACGCGCTCGGTGCCGTAAGTGAACTCCCAATGCCCAGTCATGGCATCGGGCTTGAGCAGCGCCATGCAGTCGATCATGTCCTGGCCGCGCGTCTTCAGCGACGACCAGGATCCTTGCCAGGTGTCGCCTCCGTCGAGCAGTGCAACCTTGTCGCCGCGCTCGGCGCGAATGGCCTTGATCACCGTGGCGGCGCGGTCGAGACCACCGATCCGGCCATAGGTCTTGGCCAGCGCCTCGAAATCCTCGGACGTCAAGGCATACGCCGCCGACGAGCCCGGCGCGATGCCGAAGCGGCTGAGAAACTCCCGACCGGTGACGTGGGGCGGCACCCCTCTTGCGTCTCCCGCGCCGAGATTGGTCGAAGGTTCTCGGAAGTAGAGCGGCATGAGCTGACCGTGAATGTCGGTCACATGCACCAGCGTGACGTTGCCGAGCGGCTCGAAGGCGAGCAACTCAGTCTGGGTCAGGCGCTGCTGGGCAACCGCCCGGGTCAGGCCAGAACCCACACCAGTCGAAAGTGCAGCCGTTGCCGCAGCAACCTGGATGAACTCGCGGCGAGAGATCACGCGCAATGCTCCTGCATATTCATGGCTTCAATTGCGCACCGAGGGCGTCTCGACCGGCAGCCCGATGCCGCGCCAGGCCACGTAGAGCTCGAGGGCAAGGAAGTCGTCAGACAGCGGCTTGAACGGCTCGGCACGCACGTCGAACATGCAGCCTTCGAACCGCTCATGCAGCGGCACCACACGCTGGTCACGCAACCGATAAGTCGGGAAGCCGTTGGTCTGCCCCTGGCTCAGGAAGTCCGCGCGCATAAACTTGCCATTGTTGCGCTCGTGGCAGGACGCGCAGGCGAGATCGAGTTGTCCATAACGGTTGTAATAGATCTGCTTGCCGCGCTCGAACCAGGGCGAGATCGGCCCGTCAATCTTCACCGCCACAGGCATACCGTGCGACTGGTAACGGACGAAGGTCGTCATGTCGGTCAACTCCCTGGATTTGAATTTCCAGGGCTCCGCCTTCATCTGTTCGCTACGGCAAAGATTGATGCGCTGCTCGAGATTGACCGGCTTCTTCAGCTTGTCGTCCCATTTCGGCATGGCGGCGCCCACACCTTTCATGCTGGCTTGGGCCTCCCCGTGACAGCTCATGCACGACTTGCCCTCACTGCCTTCCGCCTTCTTCCAGGCATCCGCCGCGCGCTCCACGGCGAGGAAGCCGGGATTCTCCAGATCGTCGTCCTGCAGGGCGCGGGTCTCCTTGCTGCGAAATTCGTAGCCGGAGATGATGGTCTTGAAGACATGGCCCGGCGGCGCCGCGATACCTTTCCGCTCGGCGTCATCGGCAGACACGAGCGTCGCACCCGACGTGATGGCCACGATTGCAGCGGCAAACCCAACATATCGTGACGCCATTCGAGTCTCCCTCACTGCGCGATGCGCATCATGCCTTGAGCGCGATCTTCTCTTCGGCGGTGATCACCGAGCCGTCGTCGTCGGTCCAGGCGAACTTGAACGTCCCGGCCTCGTCGATCCTGGCGTCGAACTGGATGTAGGGATTGGCCGAGATCGCAGGCTCCAGTGCGCAAGAGAACACCGGCCTTCCGTTGAACTCGCAGGCAAACTTGTTGATGATCTTGCGCGGAATGGGCTTGCCCTGCGCGTCCTTGCGCTGACCCGATTCCATGAGATGCGAGACCAAGGTCTTGATCTGGATCACCTCGCCCTTGGCCGCTTCCTTGGGGAGCTTGATGCGTGGTTTGTCTGCCATTGTTCCTCTCCTGACGCCCTCAGCCGCCGCAGCCGCCGATCGTGACCTTCACGGTCTTCTGTTCCGTGAACAGCGAACCGTCACTCATCTTCGCGACCGCAACCACGTTCTGCGTGGTGGCGAGCCGGATCCGGATCGAGGCTTCCGCCTTGCCCGACAGCGGTGTGAACGACAATGTCGCGACGCCGGCGTTCGGATTGCCATCCGCAATGATGAGAACGTCCTTGACGTAGGACTCCGCGGTCATCGGGCTCTCGATGTTGATCGACAGCGGCACGGTGTTGCCGTTCTCCGCGATCTCCGGCAAGTCGAGCGAAATCTTGCCCTTGGCCGGCTGCTTGCCGCCGGTGAACTTCTCGATCCACTTTGCCGCGTCGTTCGACACTTCCGCACCGGCCGCCATCGGTACAAGGGTCAGCATGACGAAGCCGCCCCCGAGCGCAAATGCCTGCCGTCGATTGATGGCTTTCATTCCTGGTCCTCCTCGCCGTCAGTTCAGCGTCTTGAGAAAAGCGACGACGTCCTCGACCTGCGCGGCCGTAAGGATCGTCTTGCCGACGAATTCCGGGCGCACCCGGCTGAGACCGTCGTTCTTGAAGAACGCCGGCATGACCGTGTCGGTGAAGATGCGCTTGGGGTCGGCGACGATGAGGCGCAATTGCGCCTCGGTGTAGCGGCCGGCCACGCCGTCGAGCGACGGACCGAACTCACCGTGGAATTCCTCGGATTTCAGGCTGGTGACCTGATGACAGGCCAGGCAATTGCCGAGCGTACGCGTGAGAAATACCTTCTTGCCGGCGGCGGCATTTCCGGGCGCGCCTATCAGGGATTTCGGCAGGGAATCGTCAACGACGTCGAGCTTGATCGGCTCCTTGACCGGTTCTTGGGCGAGAGCGCCCCCGGCCGCTACATAAAGTGCAAACGCAGCCATAAGCGAGCGCCGCATGTTTCCTGCCCTTGAATGCGGGGTGACGCCCGCTGTTGATCACGATGGAATTCAACGTCCATCAAATTCATTTATCATGATATGTTCATACGAATGGCCGCGTCAAGCGAAATTCGGAAGACGCTCTCAATCAGCCATTCGACGCCAGGAAATCCCGGAACGAGCCGCGCTCGTAGGCGCGCTCCCGCACGAAACGAAACATCGCCAGGAAGTGCGGAGGCTTCAGATAGCCGGGCGCCCGCGCCACTTCGCGCGCCATCGCTTCCTTCGCTTCCACGCCATCGGCGGACGGCGGAAAGAACTGAACAGTCGGAGTGAACCTGATGCCGTACTTCCGGGCGAGATCCTTCTCGGCCAATTCCTCGCGGTCAAAGTCCGTAACCTTGCGCGAGCCGATCAGATTGAGCTGCAACACCTCGAAGTTGGCTCGAATGTAGCTCGCGATCCCGGGGTCGGCGAAGTTCACCAGATGCGTCTCGCGGCAATAGGGACAGCCGCGCAGCTCCCACATGACGGCGAGGCGCTTGCCGCCGGCGGTGGCGCTCTCCAGGTCCTCGCGCAGATCGAGAAAGCTCTGCAGGAACCAGGGCTCGTGGTAGAGCCCGTCTTCTCCGACTGCTGGCTCGGCCGCTGCCGCGCCGCGGCCCGCCAAAGCCGTGCCTGCCGCGAATGCGAGGAGACCGCGTCGGGTGGGCATGCGGAGCGACATTGGGGTTTCCTGCCTTGGAGATCTTGCGCGCCGATCGTTTTTATTATGATATTCAAATATAGGAATGTGACAAGGAGTTCTGATCTTGCGCTGCACCATCGCGCTGCTGGCATGGCTGGCCTCCAACGCGCTCGCGCTTGGCGCGGATGGCGACAAGCCGGCGTATCTCGTATCCGCGGTGGCGCCGATCATGGCCAACCTGCGCATTGCCGCGAGCTATGTGCGCACCGGCAACGTTGCGCTGGCACAAATCGAGATCGACGAAGCGGCCAGCCGCTGGAAACGGATCGAGCCGAACACCCGCGAACGCCCGCCAGTTCACGCGTCTTCTGAATCGTCGGGATTTCTCGACCGAGGATACGAACAGCTCACAACGGCAATGGGCGCGCTGGACCGCGGAGACAATGCGGCCGCCGAACGCGAGCTGCTTGCGGTTCGGCGAGCTTTCCACGCGCTCAGGCGTCACGCGGGCCTCTACGATCTCGGCGATTGCATCTTCGAGATCGCGCCCGCCATGGACGCCTTGCGTGTCGCTGCGACCCGCTACAGCGAACGGCCGGCACAAGCGAACGCCGAGGAGACCGTCGCCGCCGCAGGCGCGTTCCGCGACCGGCTTTTACGGTGCAACGAATGGGCAAACGGCGAGATCGCCGCGCAAGGTGAATTCCGCCGCCTGATCGATGGCGCAATCGCCAGCAGCGGCGAGATCGCTCATGCCGCCATGGCCGGCGACGGCCCCCTCGTGCATCGTTACCTCATCGAGCTGCAATCTTTCGCCCAATTGCTCGACTTCCGCTTCGGCTAGCCTCAGCCGATGCTGGTCAATGCAGGGAACTGCTCGAGCAGCCATTGCGAGACCGCGGGCATCAATCCGGTCAGGAACATGAGACCGGTCACAACCAGGAAGACGCCCATCGTCTTCTCGACCAGACCGAGATGCCGACGCACGCGGCCAAGCGCTCCGATGAAGCGGCCGGTGAACGCCGCTGCGATCAGAAAGGGAATTCCGGTCCCGACCGAATAGGCGAGCAGCAGCAGCGCCCCTCGCCCGGTCGTGTCCTCCGAACCCGCCATCAGCAGGACGGCGGCGAGGATCGGGCCCGCGCAGGGCGTCCAGCCGAACGCGAATGCCAGCCCCATGACGAATGCCCCCGCCATACCGGCCGGACGATTGTCGACCTGCACGGTGGCGCTGCGATAGAGCAGCGGAATCCTGAGCAGCCCGAGAAAATGCAGCCCCATGACGATGATCAGCCCGCCCGCAGCGATACCGAGCGTCGACAGATGCGCGGAGACGAAGCGTCCCGCGATCGAGGCGGTCGAGCCGAGCGCGATGAAGACCAGCGAGAAACCTGCCACGAAGGACAGCGCCGAGAGCAGGATGCGCGGCCGCAAATCCGGCCTGTCGCCGGACAGATCCGTAACCGAGACGCCGGCCATGTAGCACAGGAACGGCGGGACCAGAGGCAGGATGCAGGGCGACAGAAACGACAAGAGGCCCGCGACAAAGGCCGCACCCAGCGTCACGTCCAAGGTCATTTCCGCCCATCCCTAGCACATATACGAATTTAATGATATAAAGCGCCGAGGACGTCCGAAAAGCAAGCCCGCCAGGCAGGTCCAAATGGCTCGGTTACGCAGCATGAACAGAATCATCGCCCTGCTCGCCCTCGCCATCGGGCTGGCGCTGCCGGCGACCGCATCGCGCGCCGCAGAGCTTGTCATGTTCGAGCGGCCTGGCTGCGCCTGGTGCGCGCGCTTCAACGCGGAGATCGCGCCAATCTACGGCAAGACCGGGGAGGGCCGGGCCGCACCGCTGCGCCGGGTCGACCTGAACGGCTCCCTCCCCGCCGATCTGGCCGGAATCGATCCGGGTCCCTTCACGCCGACCTTTGTCGTGGTACAAGAGGGCCGTGAGATCGGGCGTATTCGTGGCTATCCCGGGGATGCCTTCTTCTTCGGCCTCTTGGACCGAATCCTGTCAAGCACGGGATCAGAACCCGGGAGGTCGTGACCGTTCTTGCCTATTGTGCTAAGAGGAATCTGACGCGATGCCGTTGCCGAAGCTGAAGGAGATCGAGGGCTCAGCCGAACTCGAGCAGATGATCGAGAAGGCGCGCGAGGCGAGCGACATGCTCAAGGCGCTGTCCCACGAGTCCCGATTGCTGCTGCTCTGCATCCTCGCCGAGGGTGAGAAATCCGTGACCGAGCTCGAGCAATTCCTGGGCGAGCGGCAATCGACGGTCTCGCAGCAGCTGGCGCGGTTACGGCTCGATCGGCTGGTGACGACCCGCCGTGACGGCAAGACGATCTACTACAGCCTCGCCAACGAGGACGTCCGCAAGATTCTCACCGCCGTTTACGACGTGTTCTGCGAGCCGGTGCGCCGGCGCCGCCGGTAGTTCTCCGCGCTGGCTTTTCGCGCCCCACCGGCGCAGATTACCCGCGGCCAGAACCAAGAAGAAGCGGGAGGAATGCTGAGCCCTTCGACCATCGCGTTTGCATGCGGGCTTGCCGCCGGCGCCGTGCTCGGCATTGCCGGCCGCGCCGGACGCTTCTGCACGCTGGCGATGCTCGAGGACGCGTTCTTCGGATCGGATTATCGCAGGCTGAAATCCTTCGCGCTGGCCGCGGCGGTCGCCCTGCTCGCGACCCAGGCGCTTGCCGAGTTCGGCATCGTCGATCTGTCGCGGTCGATCTACCTCACGGCGTCGATCGGCCTTGGCGGGGCCATCCTTGGCGGGCTGATGTTCGGCGTCGGCATGGCCCTGGTCGGCACTTGCGGGTTCGGCACGCTGGTGCGCGTCGGCGGAGGCGATCTGCGTGCCATCGTGGTGTTTCTCGTGCTCGGCCTTTCGGCGCTCGCGACCATGCGCGGTATTACCGGTGTGCTGCGGCTGATGCTGATCGAACCGTTGTCGGTGCGGCTGCCCGAGGGGAGCACCCAGACCTTGACGTCGCTGCTCGGCGCCGACGGCATGATGCGCGCGGTCCTCGTCGTGGCCATTGCCACCGCGCTCGCCTTCTGGGCCCTTGCGGACGGCAGGCTGATCCGGTCGCCGCGGCTGCTGGCCGCTGGTCTTGCCGTGGGCGCGGCGATCGCGTTCGGCTGGTTTGCGACTGGATGGATTGCCGACGACGAGTTCGACGCGGTGCGGGTCTCCTCGCTCACCTTCGTGGCTCCGCTCGGCGATGCCATTCTCTATATTGCCACCTTTTCCGGTGCGCGGCTGAATTTCGGCATCGGCTCCGTCGTCGGCGTCGTCGCAGGCTCGTTTGCCGCGGCGATGCTCGCGCGCGGCTTTCGTTGGGAGGCCTGCGACGACGCCCGCGAGCTGAAGCGGCACATGACCGGCGCGCTCCTGATGGGCATCGGAGGGGTCATGTCGATGGGATGCACGATCGGCCAGGGATTGACCGCATTCTCGACGCTCTCTCTTTCAGCGCCTATCACCATGTTGGCAATTGCCTGCGGAGCTCGACTCGGGCTCGAGTTCACGATGACCGGCGAATGGTTGCCAGCAGTGCGCAAGCTATTCGGCACGTAGCTGAGGAAGGCCTCGGGAAACCAGTAACGCAGCCGGATTGTTCAATTTCATTTTGGCTGACGAAGCTCAGAGTGCAGCTGATGCCGGCGGGAGTGCCGCCTTACATTGAGCGCAGCCCAAGCGACACGCGTGCCGGTTACATGAGGCGGCGGAGATCCTCGGAACCGTCGGTGCCTCGCGCCGGGGCACGAATCGATGGAACCCAAGCGCCGTTTCTCGAGAGCCGAGCGGAACGGCATGTCTGCCGCAGCAAGGCTGTCCGCACCTGTGCATGCGGCCGTCTCCGGAACATCCTAGTGAGCTCCCCGCATATCCGCCTCGATTCCCAGAGGCGCACGTTCGTCGAAGCGTGACCGATAGGCCTGAAGGTTCTCCATCACACGCTGCACGTAGATGCGCGTCTCGGTGAAAGGGATACGCTCGACCCAATCGATGACGTCAACGGTCGGATCTCGGGGATCGCCGTAGCGTGCGATCCATTGCTTGACCCGCCCACGCCCGGCGTTGTAGCCGACCAGAACGAGGACGTGGTTCCCATCATAGGTCTTGAGAAGATCTGCGAGTTCGGCGGATCCGAGTTGTACATTGTAGGCTGGATCGCTTCGCAGCCGCCCGGGCTCAAATGCGATACCCAGCCGGCGGGCGATCGTTTGGCCTGTTGCGGGTGTCACCTGCATCAATCCCGAGGCTTTTGCCGGCGATTGCGCGCCCTTGTCGAAGGCGCTTTCCGCCCGCGCCACAGCGTAGACGAGACTTGCAGCCGCCTTCGGGCCGACCGAGGCATAGTTGGGCAGGCCGAAATTGGGAAACGCGTACAGATCCAGCGGAAACCCACGCGCAAGGGCGCCCTTGCCGACCGCAAGGGTAGCGCGCGCATCCCGCCTCTTGGCGACGGCTTCGGCGATGACCGTCAGCAGTCCAATGTCGGCCGTACGGCCAAGGTCGGCGACGAACGGGATCACCAGATCGCTGTTGCCAGTCGCGTAGAGCAGTTCGACTGCGCGAACAAGATCGCGTTTGGACAGGTTTGCGCGCTCTCTAGGACCGAGGCTTGGCGGTCGCGGCAATGAAACGTCGCGCCGGCCCAATCGGGCGCTTGCCAGCTGCCCGTAATATGCTGCGGTGCGTCTCGATGCGGCGGCATAGTGGCCGCGCGCCTTCTCCCGATCACCGCCCGCCTCTGCAGCACGTCCGAGCCAGTACGCTGCGCGTGCGAGCGAGGTTGGATGGGTCGTCATCCTCGCGATACGCGCGAAATGCTGTGTGGCCAGATGGGGGTTATTCAGAAATCGCAGCGCGATCCATCCCGCAGTGAATGTCTGGTCGACGCGAAGACTCTCCCTGGAGGGGGAGGCCGCATCGCGGGCGATTCGGTAGGCTATCTGCGCCTTGCCGTCATCGAGCAGTCGACGCACCAGGATGCGGCGCTCGACCCACCATGCATCGGCATGGTCGGAAACGGATGCGCGAAGCTTGGCGGAAAGCAGCAGTTGCGCGGCCTCCGCAATGCGGTCCTTGCGGCGAAGCCACTGGATACGAGTGAAGAGGTAAGCAGGCTCAGCGCCTGCAGCCGATGCTACCGCGTCGAGCAAGGCACCGCTGGTGCTGGCATTTTGGATGACGGCTGCCCGCGCTTTCACGATCGCTCGGTCGGTTGCGCTGAGGCGCTTCGCCGCACGCAGGGATCCCGTGATGTCGTCCGCATACAGACGTGATTCCATGCGAGCCCGGTGATCGGCAGCCGAGAGCAGGTGTCCGAAGCGCGCCAGCACTTGCGCCTCGGACTGCGCGGAGAGGCGGCCGTTGTGCCAGGCGGAACGGACGTATTTTCGGGCTGCGGCTTGATCGCCGCGCTCCGACAACGCTCGCGCAAGCGCGAGCTTGCCCAAGGCCCCCAAGGGTTTCCGCTCGGAGAAGAACATGAGCACGGTTCCGGGCTCGTGCGGCTCGAACCAGAGCCTGGCTTCTGCGCGTCGCCGAAAACGATCGAGGCTGGGCCACGATGGATTGGCGCGGACGAACGAGGCGTAGCGTTGAAAGTCGATCCCATCATCATCGGAACGCAGGATCACCCACTCCGCCAGTCTACGGCTCGCGCGGTCACGAATTGCCCCGCTGCGTTCGATCGCCAATCCCGTCTTCCCGCGACGGGCAAGACGGATCGTCTCTTTCAAGTTGCCGAACGCAGTAACCGACCGTGCCTCCGTCTCCTGGTGAACGAAGCGCGTATCGGGAGAATGGTCCTGCGACGTCGCGGCGGGAGGCAAGGGGAGCGCCGCCTTCCTCGATGATAGCAATCGGCCAATCACATCGGAAGCATCGGACGTCGAGGCGCTCTGACGTGGCAAGGACCTCCCTCGCCGTGCTGGAGACGGTTCGGTCCGCGCGAACGGCACGTGCTCTGAGCTTGAGGTACGAGAGTCGGACTGTGGATCCGCTAACGGTTTATGTCCGTGCGCTTCGGAGGCGAAGACAACCACCGAACCGGCAGCCAATAGCATCATGTGGACAAGCAGCGGGATATAGATGACCCGATTGCGCGACATCGGCGGCATAAGCTTCTTCCTGGGCGGTGAGGAGCCGAGACGATCGAGTGCAACGACGAACGACGGCAGAAACTGGGCGAGCCGGGAGAGATGGTTAACTACGCCGCACGAAGCGAGCATCTCTCTTGATTCGATCTCGCGCTTGGTCCTCTACCGTACAAATCTCGGGCGCAAATCTCCCTTCCGACGATGTATGCAACGGCTCGCGCAGGCGTCGAGGAGCTGCGGGCGTTCTTGCGTCTGAAGTGCGGACGTCCTCTCGCTCACCGCGCGCGTCGCACTATCATCAGGAGAGGGTTTGGTTTCGAGGGTGTTGGGACGATCAGATACGGAGAATTGGAGCATTTGGAAGCAGCTGTCGTTGCAGAGATTGATGAGCGCAGCAGCGACGGCGATCTTGCTCGGAAGCCTGGTCGGCTCGGCGTCTGGTTCCGAGCGCGTCCAACGGAGCGGCCTTCCGATACCCCGTTTTGCCTCCGTCAAGAGCAAGCCGGCCAACGTTCGCGCTGGACCCGGTATCGATTATCCGCTGCGATGGACCTTCGTTCGCCGCCATCTTCCCGTGGAGATACTCGCGGAGTTCGGAAACTGGCGGCGCATCCGCGATGCCGATGGCGAAGAGGGATGGATGCTGGGCGCACTGTTGTCCGGCCGGAGGACCGCGTTGATTGCTCCCTGGTCGGCCGCAAAGCCGGTTCGTCTTCGAAAGCATCCGAAGCCAGACTCGGCGGTCAACGCCGTCGTTGAACCGCGCGTTCTCGTCATCGTAGATGCGTGCGCCGGCGTGTGGTGTCACGTTCGAGCAGAGACTTCCGCAGGCTACGTTCGGCAGACCAGACTGTGGGGCGTGTATCCCGACGAAGTGTATTGATGCGCGGAAGATCGTTTGACTGATCGGCGCAACGCAGCTCTGCGCGACGGTGCCGTTCATCTCGTATTCACCCGCTGACGCAACACTGAAGATGGGGCATCTTGTAAGGAAACTTTATGAAGAAACTCGCTCATGGTCTCGCCATTGCCGTCCTGCTCACTTTCGGAACACTCTCGGTTCCAGCCAACGCGGCGCCGGCGCGTCCGATTGCTCCTGCGGTAGCTTCCGAGCTGGTGCAAGCGCACTATCACCACCGCTATCACCGTCACCATCGATATCATTCTCGGAAGGTGTGCAAGCTGCGCACCGTCGTAAGACGCGGCCCTCACGGCCACCGCGTCGTGACCCGTGTGCGCGTTTGTCGATAAGCACCACGTCGATGGGCTGCTGCAAGCAGCAGCCCATTCCCTTTCTTCCGAAGCGCTTCGCGTAAGCCTCTGGTGGTCTAGTTGGCGCGGAAGCGTACCAAGAAACGCGCGTCGTCAGCGGATTTGCGGCAATTCGTCACTTGTCTTGCCGGCCAGAGCGCTTCATCAGCGCACAACGAATTGCTCTCCTGTTGAACGGATCGGTGCTGCTCGAATTCGGACTCAGGCTTGCATGGGAATGGAAAGGTTCCAGCTTCAACTCATCATCATCCTCATTGCGGCAATCGCGATGTGGTGGAGCAGCCATCCGTCGTCCCGCACCATCGAAGGCTGCGTTCAGAGAGGTTGCCTGGCTGACTATCGGAATGGATTCGATCCAACACTGATTTCCGAGATGAGCCCTTACATGCGCAGCGAGAAATGGTGAGAACCGGGATGGGATGCAGACGCTAGCGTTGTGCGCGGCTTTTAGGCAGGAGGGCATTCTCAACTCGGAGAGCGGTGCGACCTTTTTCGACGCCCGTCTTTGAACCGTTCAATCATGCCGTCGCGAAAAAACGAGTGGCGCTAGGGAGCCGCCGCCTCATCGAATACCCGGACCAACCTGCCTCTCGCCTAGAGGCGCACCCGTCGCGTGTTCATCGCTTGTCCAATACGGCCGAGAGCGCCGAACCATCGTTCAAGATCGAAAAAACCTCCCGGGAGGACAGATGCGCCGCAGCCTGATCGAAAGTCTCGCTGGCATCGACCTTGGCGCGCCCGACCGCCAGGTTTGTGTCGACGGTCTCGGGCCGGGCGGCGCGAGGAGGCGGCAGTTGCGCAACGTGGAAGGCCAGGAGTGCGGCATCTCCGCGCAGTTCCACGAGCGCGGGTTTGATCGCTAGATCGGCCGACGCGCTCAATTCGTTCGCTCGTCGCAACACCGCAGGCGGCTCCCGCTCTTCGGGCGTGACGAACAATTTGCCGGACGCGGGCCTGGCGCTCAGTGCGCCAATCGGAACTGCGAACAGCAGGCCAACGATGACAGGCGACATCCAGAGCAGAAGGGGGAGCGAAACGGCGTACGCGCTTGCCCCCATGACAACGCCGCACAATGTTGGAACGCCGTATTTGCGATAGAGCTCGCGGCGCTCCACGGTCCCGTCGTCGCGCCTTTGCGTCTGCCAGCCCGCATCGCGGCCAGCAAGAATTTCGACGACCGCGATCGACTGGAAGATCATCATCACCGGCGCCATCAACGCCGATACGACGATCTCTGCGAAAAGGCCGGCCGAGGCTCGCAATGCGCCGCCGAATTGGCGTCGTACCGAGCCCCGCATCCAAACAAGGATCAGGCTCAGCAGCTTCGGCAACAACAGCAGCCCCATCGTTGCAGCGAACACCCAGATGGCGAGCACGGGATCCTGGGCCGGCCAGCTCGGAAACAAAGAGAAGCCCTTGGGAAA
The DNA here is from genome assembly GCF_001424605.1 of Bradyrhizobium sp. Leaf396. Classification (NCBI taxonomy): domain Bacteria; kingdom Pseudomonadati; phylum Pseudomonadota; class Alphaproteobacteria; order Hyphomicrobiales; family Nitrobacteraceae; genus Bradyrhizobium; species Bradyrhizobium sp. Leaf396. Next base: position 211,661 of record NZ_LMQJ01000023.1, on the reverse strand, counting down.
ATACTCCGGACGCACGAAGCGGGCCTGCAGCGAGATCAGCATCCCCAGCAGCAGGAACAGGAGCCACAGCGGAGCCGTCAGATATGCCCCTATGCCCACCACGAAATGCAGACGTGACACCCAGTGGAGCCCCCGCGCGGGCACCACTGCGAGATGCTGAAGATTGCCCTGGCACCAGCGTCGGTCGCGCGCGGCGAAATCAAGCAGCGAGGGCGGCACCTCTTCGTAACTGCCCCCGAGCGTCGGCAGCATGTAGATGCCCCACCCTGCCCGCCGCATCAGCGCGGCCTCGACGAAATCGTGGCTGAGGATGTGCCCGCCGAACGGCTTACGTCCGCGGAGTTGCGGCAGCGCTGCCGCTTCGGCAAACGCCTTCACCCGGATGATGGCATTGTGGCCCCAGTAATTGCCTTCCGAGCCGTGCCACCAGGCTACGCCCGCGGCGATCATCGGGCCGTACAGGCGGCCAGCGAATTGCTGGACCCGGCTGAACAGACTTCGCGCGTTGACGACCATGGGGAGCGTCTGAACGAGGCCGGCGCTCGGATTGCTCTCCATGGCATGGACCAATCTCACGATCGTCTGCCCGCTCATCAGACTGTCGGCGTCGAGCACGATCATGAAGTCGTAGACGCCGCCGAATCGCGTGATCCACTCGGAGATGTTCCCGGCTTTCCGTGCCGTATTGTCTGCTCGGTGGCGATAGTACAGCCGCGTTCCAACGGCCTGTCGCAACGCAAGCACCGCCTTTTCTTCGGCGACCCAGATGTCCGGATCGGTGCTGTCGCTCAGAACGTACCAGTCGAACAGCTTTCCGCGCGAGGTCGTCTCCAAGGATTCGATGATCGCCCGAAGCCGCGCCGTCAATCGGTGTGGGTCTTCGTTGTAGGTAGGAAGCAGCATGGCGGTGCGGCTTGCGATCGCAGGGAGCTCCCCGTCTGGTGCGAAGGCGCCCGGACGATGGACAAGCAGCACAAAGAAGCCGGCCATCGCGGAGGCGAACGAGAAGGCGACCCAGGCGAGCAGCACCAGGAACAGCGCCAGCACCATCGCTTCAAGGACGGTTACGCCACCGACCTGCAGCACGCGATACATCTCATACCCGCCGCCCCCCGTGAGCGCCGCCGTCGAGAGGAGGATGAGGCCGCGCCGCCAGGCCATTGCGGGGGTGACAGGCGCGGGAATCCGGTCGCGTACCCGGTTCTTTCCCAGGTCGCCGGGAGCCATCGGAAGGGGAGCTTCCGCCGGCAGCAGGCGCTGGGCCGCGATGTCTTCGGCGATCGGCCGCTGCGCGCGGCTCACGGGGCCCATCGGTAGACCCAGACTTCGGATAAGGGCTTGTCACCTGCGGTCAGAAAGGCCCGCAGCTCGATCGGCTCGGTCTTCACCTGGCATTGGAAGCTCAGCCGCCAACCACCGGTGTACGGATTGGGCTGCGTGACGATGTTCTTCACCTCGGTCTTTTCGGCCGTCACCACGCCTTTGACGCCAGCCGGATCGACGCCTTTCAGGTTGTCGCCCAGCAGATCAAGGACGAAGAGGCGCGCGTCCTCACCCCTGGCACCTATCCCGCTTCGCGTGAACCTGGCGAGCGAATGCGGCTTCGGACTATCCGGCCCCCAATGCAGCCGGTAGGTGTAGTTGTGTTCGCCCTTGGCCTGCAGCGGGCCCTTAGGCCGCCAGAATGCAGCGATGTTGTCGTGAACTTCCTCCTTGGTCGGGATCTCGAACAGCATGACCCCGCCCTCGCCCCAATCGCCGATCGGCTCCATCCAGAGACTTGGGCGTTTTTCGAAGCTGGACTCGATGTCCTGATAGACGGAGAAGTCTCTCTCCCGCTGCATCAAGCCGAACCCGCGCGGATTGAGATCCTGGAAAGTGCTGATCTGGAGGTCGCGGGGATTGCTGAGCGGCCGCCACAGGCTTTCGCCCTTTCCGTTGAAGATCGCAAGGCCATCGGAATCGTGGACGGACGGACGAAAATCATCGATGTCGTTGCGGTCGTTCGGACCATAGAAGAACATGCTCGTCATGGGCGCGAGCCCGGCCCGCTGCATTTCGACGCGCGGGTAGACCGACATTTCGACGTCGAAGACCGTCGTGTCCCCAGGTCGCACCGTGAACCGGTAGCTCGCTGCGCAGCTCTTGCTGTCGAGCAGAGCATGGATCACCAGCGAGGACGCACCAGGCGCCGGCCGCTCGAGCCAGAACGCCTTGAAGAGCGGAAATTCCTCGCCCTTGCTTTCGCCCGTATCGATCGAGAGCCCGCGGGCTGAAAGCCCGTACGTCTGCCCCTTGGCAACGGCGCGAAAATAGCTCGCGCCGAGGAAGGCGCAGACCTCGTCGTAATAGTCGGGGCGGTTCATGGGCGCGTGTATGCGAAAGCCGGCGAAGCCGAGATCGATGTCCTCGAACGCCGGAATCTTCTCGCCGAACGAGAAGTCTGTCTTGCGGTACTTGAGCTCGGTTGCCTTTCCGTCCACGACCTCGAAGATGTTCACTCTGTTCTTGTAGAAGAAGCCGCGATGGAAGAACTGCGCTTCGAATGGAAGATTCTTGCCGCGCCAGAGCGCGCGCTCGGGCAAGAAGCGGATCGAACGATACTTATCGTAGTCGAGATCCTTCAATGCGCTCGGGAGCTTCTCGTCCGGCGCCTCGTACGGTTTGCCCGCCAGCATCCGCGCCAAGTCCCTCACCGTGGACGGGCTGAACGCGTCGTCTGACGCCGCGGCGAAACGCCCGCGCGAGGCGAGCAGCAGCGCCGGCAGCAACGCCGACCCTCGAACAAGCTGGCGTCGATTCACGTGCTCTCCTACTCGCTCCTGCTGCCGCGGCCAAGCAACGACCGCGGCGCCCGCGAGTTCCACCGTCCGGCCATTACTGGTGCGAGGTGAAGTGCGCAGCGGCGATGGACCACAAAACGGACGGAACTTGAGAGCCGCCAGCTTCCTCCATCAGGTCGGAAAATCTGACCGCCCCCCGGAGAGCCCGGAGAGTCTTGGCTCCGAAACGCGCTGTTGACGACAGAGGCGCTTCGCGTGACGCGGCTACCGCGCGCTGTCAGATCGGCGGAATCCGCGCGCTAGATGCACGGGGGCAGCCCGCATCGAGATGAGTCTTCGTGGAAATCTTGTAGAAACCTCCTCTTCAGCCCCAGGCGCCGGGCGCCCAAATCGTTGAAGAGGATGGTGGGCACGACAGGGATCGAACCTGTGACCCCTACCATGTCAAGGTAGTGCTCTCCCGCTGAGCTACGTGCCCTAGAGGTCGTCTAAGATCGGGTGGGTCCCTATAACGGCTCAGGGGAGCCGGCGCAAGGACGGAAGGGGCCTGATTCAGGCCGCCAGCATCTTGTTCACTTCGCTGACCAGCTCGCGCAGATGCACCGGCTTGGACAGCACCTTGGCGTTCTTGGGGGCGTCCGAATCCGAATTCAGGGCGACCGCGGCGAAGCCGGTAATGAACATGATCTTGATGTCAGGGTCGAGTTCCGAAGCCCGGCGGGCGAGCTCGATGCCGTCCATCTCGGGCATCACGATGTCGGTCAGCAGCATCTCGAACGGCTCTTCTCGCAGCCGCTGATAGGCGGCCATGCCGTTATCATGGGACGAAACCTGAAAACCGGCGTTTTCCAGCGCCTTGACCAGGAAACGGCGCATGTCGTTGTCGTCTTCGGCGAGCAGGATCTTTGGCATGGCAGGAAATGTCGCATCCCCAGAGGATATCAGCAGAGATCACTAAGCCCGACAGAGGGTAAATTTGGGGTGAAAATCTTTACCCTGAGTCGGCTGCGCTGCCGCACTCTTCTGAACCGGAAAGCGGCTCGAATCAATCGAGCCGCCTTGGCCCATCCCGCCTCCCTGTCGGCACGGTTAAGAGGTGTTCCAACGCGCCGTCACATCTTTTCGCTTGGCAGAATGGTTGCGATTCCGGACAATGACGACACATAAGAGCCGCTCGATCGGCCGAACTCAATGCGAACTGGCTCCTGCCAGATCCCGGCCCGAGGGACGAAACCTGAGAAGATGACCCGGTTTGACGGCGAGACGTCGCCAGCCTTCGAGATCGTGGAGCCCGCGCAATGGCGCGCGCCCGTCATCTTCAACTCGCCCCATTCCGGCTCAACCTATCCGGACGAATTCCTGGCGGCCTCGCGAATCGACCTGCCGACGCTGCGGCGTTCGGAAGATTCGTTTATGGACGAGCTGATCGGCCATTTGAGCGAGCGAGGCTTTCCGACGGTGCGGGTCAACTTCCCCCGCTCCTATGTCGACGTCAATCGCGAGCCGTATGAGCTCGACCCACGCATGTTCACCGGCCGCCTGCCGAGCTTCGCCAACACCCGCTCGATGCGGGTCGCCGGCGGCCTCGGCACGATTCCGCGCGTGGTCGGCGATGGCCAGGAGATCTACCGCGACCGCATCCTGGTCGACGAAGCGCTGGGGCGGATCGAGACGCTCTACAAGCCCTACCATCGCGCGCTGCGCCGGTTGATCAACAAGGTTCATCAGATGTTCGGCACCGTGGTGCTGGTCGATTGCCACTCGATGCCCTCGGTCGGTGTCAGCAGAGACGAGCCGCGCCGTCCCGACGTCGTGATCGGCGACCGCTATGGCACGAGCTGTACGCCGCTGCTGCCCGATTGCGTCGAGGAGACCATGACCGGGCTCGGCTATTCGATCGGCCGCAACAAGCCCTATGCCGGCGGCTTCATCACCGAACATTACGGCAACCCCGCAAGCGGTCTGCACGCGGTGCAGCTCGAGCTTAATCGCGCGATCTACATGGATGAGCGGCGACGCGAGCGAAGCGCGCGCTTCGCGCAAGTGGCGTCCGATTTCGGTGTCCTCGCCGACGTGCTGGCGACCACGATCCCCTTCGCCGATCTCGGCCCGTTCCAAGCCGCGGCGGAATAGAGCAAGCTGCATTCGTATTGCCCATGCGAAGCGCGAACCCGCTTTCGCTTCGCAAGTTTCCGCGCACCGAATGAAACCGGAGCCCCAAGAAAAAAGGGCCGCTCGCGAATGACGCAAGCGGCCCAAGTCTAGGGAGGAAACGCCCAAGGAGGGCAGCGGTAACGCCAAGCGCTACCGCACCGCAACAATATGCGGCCGCGCCGCACAAAGTGCAAGGGCTTTTGAGCCGTTTCCCATGCAATTAGCACATGGCTCACTTGCTTCCTTGGAAACCCAGATTCAGTTTCTTTGATAAGGGAATTCAATGGGTTGATAGCCGTTTTGGGGGCGCGCGCCCCAACCTCGGAACTAAGCTTTCAACTCTATGATCGATTTTTGGCCCCGGGATGACCGAACGAGCAGTCGCTCCGGGCATCCAAAATACCAGGGAGCAAATCAAGACAGCGCTGCACGTCGGAGACGAATTGAGCTAGGCAGAAGGCGAGCTTCATCCAACTTTCGCTTCGAGGATTCCCGTGACGGTGATCGATTTCTCCGCCTTCATCGGACGGCTCGCCACCGCCTCCGGCGAAACCATCCTGCCGTTCTTCCGCACGTCGCTCTCGATCGATGACAAGAGCAAGACCAGGGATTTCGACCCGGTGACGGAGGCCGACCGCGCCGCGGAGGCGGTGATGCGCAGGCTGATCAAGGCAAGCTTCCCCCAGCACGGCATCGTGGGCGAGGAATTCGGCAACGAGCGCGAGGACGCAGACTATGTCTGGGTGCTCGACCCCATCGACGGCACCAAATCCTTCATCGGCGGCTTTCCGATCTGGGGCACGCTGATCGCGCTTTTGCACAAGGGCGCGCCGGTGTACGGCATGATGCATCAGCCCTTCATCGGCGAGCGCTTTTCCGGCGACAACGGTTCGGCCAACTACAAAGGTCCGTCCGGCGAGCGCCGGCTCCAGGTTCGCCGCTGCGCTTCGCTGTCTGAAGCAACGAGCTACACCACCAGCCCGCTGCTGATGAACGAGAGCGACCGCGCCGTGTTCGGCCGCATCGAGCGGGCTGCGCGGCTGTCGCGCTATGGCGGCGACTGCTACTCCTATTGCATGCTGGCGGCCGGCCACGTCGATCTCGTGGTCGAGACCGAGCTGAAACCCTACGACATTGCGGCCCTGATCCCGATCGTGACCGGCGCCGGCGGCGTCGTCACCACATGGGAAGGCGAGCCGGCCCAGGGCGGCGGCCGCATCATCGCGGCCGGCGATGCGCGGGTTCACGAAGAAGCGTTGAAGCTTTTGAACCAGTAGCGAGCGGTCGGAGGGCTTGCATGACCGACGCGGGAGCGGGAGACGGCGAAATAGGTGGTTCTTACCCTGCCTGGAGGGGGGCGCTTCGCCTTGAGCGAAGCGAGAGGTGAAGCGGGGTGGGGTGATCTCTCCACACAGGCAGTGCCTCAATGGAGAGACTGTCAGCCCACCCCGCTCACGCTTCGCACGATGGCCCCTCCCCCTCCAGGGGAGGGTAAGGGTTCGCTCACACCGCCTCTGCCCGCAAATGCTCCACCAGCATCTTGGCCGGCTTTGGCAGCGCCTTGAAGCTCCGCGCACAGATCACGAGTCGACGGTTGGCGAACGCATCGCGCAGGCGGACCATGGCGAGCGGCATGGTCCTGGCGCAGCGACGGGCGGCAGCTTCCGGCACCAGAGCAACGCCGACATCGGCGGCAACCATCTGGCAGATCGCGTCGAAGTCGCGCAGGCGGGCGCGGACATGCAGTCGCATACCGAGCCGCGCCGCGTGCCTCGAGATGTGCATCTGGAGCGCGGTGGCGCTTGTCAGGCCGACAAAGTCGCAGGCTCCCGCCTCCTGAAAGTCGATCCGGCGGCGGTCGGCGAAGGGGCCGCGCTTCGACGTCACCAGCGTCAGGCGGTCCTCGCTGAAGACGAAGCGCTCGATATGATCGGGCAGCGCGTGCTCGGCGGCGAAGCCGAGATCGGCCGCACCGGCGGTGACCGCCGCCGCAATGTCGGTGCTCTCGCGCTCCTCGATGTCGACGGCGATGTCGCGATGCGCGCGCAGGAAGCCGGCGAGCGCCTTCGGCAGATGCTCCGACAGCCCCGACGTGTTGGCGAGGAAATGCACGCTGGCACGCATACCAGAGGCAAATCCGGCGAGATCGCCGCGCATGGCGTCGATCTGGTGGATGACGAGCCTGGCATGATCGAGCAGGCTCTCGCCGGCGGCGGTCAACTCCACGCCGCGGCGCCCGCGCTTGAGCAGCGCGACGCCGAGCGCATCCTCGAGACCCTTGATGCGCGCGCTGGCCGAGGCCAGCGCCAGGTGCGAGCGCTCCGCGCCGCGGGTGATGCTGCGCTGGTCGGCGACCGCGATGAAGAGCTGGAGATCGACGAGGTCGAAGCGCATAAGAGGTCTTTCATGCCTTCGTTTGCAGCGAAGGCTCTCTCCGTAACCTCCAGATTGTGCCGGCGCGCAGCTTCCGTCAATGTGCTGAGATGATCGACCCGCTCCTCATCCTGATCGCCGCCGTCTTCCTGCTGGCGGGATTCGTCAAGGGCGTCATCGGCCTCGGCCTGCCGACGGTGTCCATGGGCCTGCTCGCGGTGAGCATGGCCCCCAGCCGCGCCATTGCGATCGTGATCGTGCCTGCCATCGTCACCAACATCTGGCAGACCTTCGTCGGTCCTTACCTGCGGGACATCCTGAGGCGGCTATGGCCGCTGATGATCGGCACTGTGGTCGGCTGCTGGCTCAATGCCGGCGCACTGACCGGCCCGCATGCGCGCTACGGCACGATCGTGCTCGGCATTCTGCTCGTCATCTACGCGGTGATCGGCCTGAACAAATTCCATTTCCACGTTTCACCGCGGAACGAGAAATGGGTCGGCGGGGTGGTCGGCGTTATCACCGGCGTGATCTCGGCCTCGACAGGCGTGCAGGTGATCCCCTCAATGCCCTTCATGCAGGCGATCGGCATGGAAAAGGACGAGCTGGTGCAGGCGCTCGGCGTGTTCTTCACGACGGCAACGCTGGCGCTCGCCTTCAACCTTACGGCCGTTGGCTTGCTGACGCCCGCCAATGCCCTGCCGGGTGCCGTTGGCCTCGCCATGGCCTTTGCCGGCATGTTCCTCGGCCAATCGGTGCGGGCGCGGATGCCGGCAGAAGCGTTCCGCCGCTGGTTCCTGATCGCGATGATTCTGCTCGGCCTCTATCTTGCGGGCAGCGCGCTGGCGCAGGAGTTCGCCTGAGAGCCCGGAATTCGATCCAGGTGTGACGCCCGATTCACCTCCTCCCCCTGGGACAGGTGAGCTCACCGCGCCTCCAGCATGGCGACGCGGATTCCGAGATAGATGAACAGCCCACCGAGAGCGCGATTGACCCAGGCGATCGCGCCCTCGGACTGCCGCAGCCGGTGGGCGGCCCTGGCCGCAGAGGCGGCGAGCACCAGACACCAGAGCGTGCCCGTGAAGATGAAAATCAGGCCGAGCGTCAGGAAGGCGAGCGGCTTGTGCGGCGCATCGGCTGCGACGAATTGTGGCAGGAAGGCCAGGAAGAACAGCGCGACCTTGGGATTGAGCGCGTTGGTGAAGACGCCCTGGAGGAAGACCCGGCGCAACGAGCTCCGCACCGGCTCGTCCACGGCCGAAACGAGGGCCGGTCGCGACCACAGCATCTGGAGGCCGGTGACGACGAGATAGGCCGCGCCGACCAGCTTCAGGATCGAGAAGGCGGTCGACGAGGCCATCAGCAGCGCGGAAAGCCCGATCGCCGCGCCCGCGACATGGACAAAGCAGCCGCAACTGATGCCCAAGGCAGCAGCGGCGCCGCCCCGCCAGCCCATCTGCATGCTGCGGCCGATCACATAAACCGAATCCGGCCCCGGCGTGATGTTGAGCAGCACGCCCGAGAGGACGAAAAGCCCGATTTCGTGAATGCCCAGCATGCGCCACCCTCCGCCACCCGCCCGGGCGTGTTGGTTCCACTTAGTCGGTTCGCGCGGACCCGTCCACCGTCGGCCGCGCAAGATCTACCCGAAATTGCAGTGCGGATCGTGCTTCCGCTCGGCCGCATCTGCTTTATAAAGGCAGGGTTCTTGAAATGCGGGATTCAAGGCGACCGCCACGCCGTGGTCGGTCTCCTATCCCTCGGAGCTTCGCCGATATGGAAAGACGTCTGGCCGCCATCGTCTGCGCCGATGTCGCCGGCTATTCGCGCATGATGGGCAGCGACGAGGCCGGCACGCATGCCGCCTTCAAGGCCCATCGTGCAGCAATCCACCCCATCATCCTCAATCACGGCGGTCGCGTCGTGAAGAACACCGGCGACGGCTTCCTGCTCGAGTTCGCCTCAATCGTCGGCGCCACCGAGGCGGCGCTCTCGATGCAGACGCTGATGGCCGAGCGCAACCGCCATCTGCCTGCCGACCGCGCCATGCAGTTCCGGCTCGGCATCCATATGGGCGACGTCATCGCCGACGAGGACGAGGTCTTCGGCGACGACGTCAACATCGCCGTCCGCCTGGAATCGGTAGCGAGCCCCGGCGGGTTCGCGATCTCGGCCAAAGCCTATGGTGAGGCGAGCAAGCATCTGGCGATGCCGCTGACCGATGCCGGCAACCATCGCTTCAAGAACATCAAGGATGCGATCGGGGTCTTTACCTGGACGCCCGAGGGCGCGCCGGCGCTCGCTCCCGAGCTGAGAGAGGCGTCCGCTCTCTCGCAGCAGTACCGCACCGCGATCGTCGGCGTGCTGCCCTTCGCCAATCTCAGCGATGCACAGGACGAGTATTTCTCCGACGGCTTGACCGAGGACCTGATCCACGCGCTGTCGCTGCAATCCTTCTATCGCGTGCTGAGCCGCAACTCGACCTTCATCTTCAAGGGCAAGAACACCAGCACGCGACTGATCGCGCGCGAGATCGACGCCACTTATCTGATCCAGGGCTCGGTTCGGCGCGCCGGGGCCAAGATCCGCGTCACCGCCGAGCTGATCGCGCCGGAGACGGGTGAGCAGCTCTGGACCGGTCGCTACGACCGCGACATCGGCGATCTCTTCGCGATGCAGGACGAGATCACCACCAACCTGTCCGCCGCCATCGCCACCGAAATCGTGCGGGCCGAAGCTTCGGCGCCGGCGCGGCTCTCGACCGACGTCTCCGCCTGGGACCGTTTCCTCAAGGGGCTGTCGCATTACTACCGGCAGACCAAGGAGGATCTGGCCGCCGCCGTCGACCTGTTCCGCGAGGCCATCCGGCTCGATCCCAAACTGTCGATCGCGCATGCCTATCTGGGCACGATCCAGATCCAGAGCATTCAGTTCGGCTGGGTCAAGGGCACGCGGGAGATGTGGGCCGAGGCGATGAACCTCGCCGAAACCAGCGTGCGCCTCGATCCGCGCTCGTCGTTCGCGTTCTCGATCCTGTCCTGGGCCCATTCGCTGGAGGGACATCACGAGGCCGCGATGGATGCCGCAAAGCGCGCGGTCGCGCTCAATCCCTACGACAATGGCGCACGCGGCGTGCTCGGCATCTGCCATTTCATGATCGGCGAGCACCGAGAGGCGATCGAGCTGTTCTCGATGGCCTCGCAGCGCGACAACAGCGACCCGCGCTATCAATGGGCGGCGCTGAATGCGTTCAGCCACTACTTGTTGCGCCAATATGACGCGACCCTGTCATGGGCCCGCGAGCAGCTCTACATCAATCCGAACCACATGCAGGCGCTGGCGATCCGCGCCGCGGCGCTGGCGCAACTTGGGCGAAGCGACGAGGCGAGCGAAGCCGCCGGCGTGTTGATGGCAAACTATCCGTCGCTGAACGTCGACCGGCACCTGCGAAATTTCCATTGGAAGCGGCCCGAAGACATCGCCCATTATCGCGAGGGGCTGCTGAAGGCCGGCGTGCCGCTCAGTAAGCTGACCCTGTTGCAGAGCGACCTCAAACGCGCCGCCGAGTCCTGAACGGCGGGCTGCGAGTCCATCACGCCCTATCGGCGGCCGCCTGCTCTTGCCGCGATAAGTGAACTCCGCCACACTTCGTCACACGCCCAAGTCGTATATTGTGCCGGTTTGTTAGGACTTTCCGCGCTCTAACGGCGCGCCTGCTTTTCACGATTCGCTGTCTTCAGGATTGGGCCATGCATCACCCCGCTTCGAAGCCGCCCCTCGATCCCTCGATCCCGGTCTCGCCGAACAATCCCTGCCCGTTCCTGCGCGGCCTCGTCGGAGAAGGCTTCGTCGACGGCGGGACGGTCCCGCTCAACACGCTGTCGCAGACCATCGCCAACGCGACCGGCGAGACCGGGCTGAAGAAGGTCTCGGCGCGCATTCAGGTCCGCTGCGTCGCCCTCATCGCCAACGGCTTCAAGCACATCCTGAAGAGCATCTGGTCGGGTGCGCAGCTCGACGCGCTGCGCGGCGGGCCGCTGGACAAGCACGGTGCCGGCTCGCGCATCCTTGGCGTGGACGGCAAGGTCAACGAGGACGAGATCGCGCGGCTCGCGAGCTTCGGCCGGACTTACATTGATCCAAACACCGGCAGCAGCGAGCCCGGCCTCAACGCCGCGGAAATCAAGACCTTCATGCGCGACAACCTCAAGCGCGCGGGCAACGCCGCGCGCTGGTACTACCCGTTGCTGATGAAGTTCGAATGGCCGATCCTTTTGAAGATCATGGGCAAGGGCAAGCAGGACGAGGAGCGCTATCTCAGCGTGGCCGACGTGCGCACGCTGTTCGAGGAGCGCAAATTCCCCGAGCGCATCAATCAGCGGATTTTGTCGCAGCCGCTGCTGTCGTCCTGCCAGCTTCGCTTTCGCTGGGCGGCCGCGCTGACGGCGCTCGTCACCGGTCTTGGCTTCGCAGTCCTAGTGGCCGTCGCCGAATTCCCCAACCAGGTTCGCGCCATGCTGCCGCAGAAGGGAGTGCTCGTGAACCTGCTGCCGCCGCCCCTGCCGACCGTGCCCGAGACGAAGGCCGCTTACTGGCTCGAGCAGAACTGGTCGCTGAAGGACCGGCACTGGTTCCACCATGCTAGCCAGGGCACTGCGACCTTCCCGGTGCCCTATGAGTGGTTCGTGGCGCTGGAGCAGCCGCGGCTTCATCTGTTCTCGAAGCCCGGCATGATCAAGGACAGCGCCTATCTCGAGCGTTTCGGCTTCATCCCGAGCCCGCAGACGATCCAGGCCGACACGGCGACGCTGCGCCGCTTCGGCTACGCCAATGTCTACGAGACGGCGCAGGTGTCGGACTGGTCGACGCGATGGACGCCGGCGGAGAACGTCGACGGCCTGCCGGTCGGCTTCGCGCGCATGAACGGCGTGGTCGATCCCGCGACCGGGCGCCGCGAAGACGACATGATCGGGCTGACCTGCGCGGCCTGCCATACCGGCCAGATCCATTATCAGGGCGTCGACATCCGCTTCGATGGCGGTGCGGCCATGACCGACCTGAAGAAGCTCGAGCTCGCGACTGGCCTGTCGATCGCCTACACGCTGTACGTCCCATTCCGCTTCCAGCGCTTTGCCGATCGCGTGCTCGGCCCTGAGGCCAGCGACACGGACCGCGCCGCGCTCAAGCAGAAGCTCAGCACGATCGGCAGCTTCCTGATCGACTGGGCCAAGAATTACGACAAGACGATCGAGGGCAAGAAGACCTGGGACGGCAAGCAGCAGCAGGACACCGAGGAAGGATTCGGCCGCCTCGACGCCCTCAACCGCATCGGCAACCAGGTCTTCTCGCAGGACCTCGCAATGAGCGGCGTCAAGGGGTTCGAGAAGAATCTGCACGCCCAGGACGCCCCGGTGAGCTACCCCGCGATCTGGACCGTACCGTGGTTCAAGTTCGCCCAGTACGACGCCTCGATCGAGCAGCCGCTGATCCGCAATGCCGGCGAAGCGCTCGGCGTCACGGCGCTGCTCAACCTGTCCGACGCCTTTCCCGAGGACAGGCTTTGGCGTTCGTCGGTAAATGTCAGAACCCTCGGCTGGATCGAGGACATGCTGCGAGGCCCCGATCCGTTCAAAACGGCCGATCCTGTTGCCGGTCCGAAGTTCGGCGGCCTGCTCGCGCCGAAATGGCCCTCGCACATTCTCGGAGACGCCTGGAAGCTGAAGCCGGACCGCGTCGAGCGCGGCCGCGCGATCTACGCGGAGATGTGCTCTGGATGTCATTTGCCGGCCGTCGACACGCCGGCCTTCTGGTCGTCGAAGCGCTGGGAGCCGAGCGGCGACAGCAAGGTCCTGAACGCGGTGACGATCCCTCTCGATGAGATCAAGACTGATCCCGAGCAGTCGCTCGTCCTCAGCAAGAGGATCGTCGACGTGCCCGGCTTCCTGAAGGTGAATACGGCCGACCTGCAGACATGGTGGCAATGCGAGGTCCCGACCGCGAGCAAATCGCCCAACGAGATGGTCTATGCGCTCGGCCTGATGACGGTGGTCGACCTCGCCGTCCGCAAGTGGATGGATGATGAAAACATTCCGGAGGCCGAGCGAGGGAGGATGTGGAATCTGGCGCGCAAGAACTGCCTCAATCCAGCGCCAGACCCGCGCTACCGCGCGCGGCCGCTGAACGGCATCTGGGCAACGGCCCCTTACCTCCACAACGGCTCGGTCCCTTCGCTGTACTGGCTGCTGAAGCCGCAGAACGAGCGTCCGCAAAAATTCTGCATGGGCCGTCGCGACTATGACCCTGAAACCGTGGGTTTCGCAGTCACCGCCAACGAGAGCTGCAGGACGGGAGAAACGGAGTTTTCAGCGATCGGTTCTGACGGCCAGCCGATCCGGGGCAACAGCGTGCTCGGCCATTCCTTCGAGCTGAAGCAAGGCGAGCCGAAACGTGCCGGCGTCATCGGCCGCATTTTCAAGGACGATGCCGAGCGCTACGACCTGATCGAGTATCTGAAGACGCTTTAACGCGACCAGAGTTCTTCGTCTTATGGCCGGGCTTGTCCCCGCCGGCCACGAACCTTTCCGCCTACCATGAACGTGGATGCCCGGGACAAGCCCGGGCATGACGAGTTCGTGTCGCGATCCCTCGCTCACGCGCTCACTTGAACAGCGGCGTGCCCGGCACGAAGGCATCGAAGGCGGCCCAGAACTGGGAGCGGTAGCGGTCCTGCTCCTGCAGGATCTCGTGCTTGGCCCCGGCGATCACGAGATGGGAGCCGGCTCGCAAATGATACGCGAACTCCTCGATCGCCGCGGTCGAGACCACGGTGTCGTTGGACGCCGCGAGCATCAGGATCGGCTGGCGGATCTGCGAGGGGTAGTTCGCGCGCTTGAAGGTATGCATCGCGCTGAAGGCGGTATCGGCCCAGGCAACCGTCGGAGACGCCAGTCCGAGCGTCGGATCCTCCTCCAGGATCGCGGCATTGCGCGCATAGCGCACGGGGTCGCTGGTCAGGGGATTGTTGATGAAAGGATCGAGGCCGGTGAGGCGATCGCTGCCGCCGGGAACGTAACGGCCGCCCTGTCCAAGCAGGCGCATCGTCTTGAGCAGGGCGCGCACCGGAAACGAGGTGGTGCGTCCGGGCAGGTCGATCATCGGTGCCGACAGCACCATGCGGTCGAACCACCGCTTGCCGGCATGCGCCACTCGCAACAGCACCGTGCCTCCCATGGAGTGGGCGAGCGCGAAGAACGGCGGCGGGCAATCCGGCAGCACCACCTGCTGCACGAAGGTCTCGACGTCGATCTCGAAATCGGCGAAGTCGCGCACATAGCCCTTGCGCGGATCGCGCAGGCGGCGGGAGGAATGGCCCTGCCCGCGCCAATCGATCATCGCCACCGCGAAGCCGCGGTCGCGCAGGTCGCGCACAGTCTCGAAATATTTCTCGATCTGCTCGCTGCGCCCTGTGAAGACGCAGACCGTGCCCTTGCGGCCCGCCGGCGGCGCCCACCGCGCAAAGCGCAGCTCGACGCCGTCGGGGGTCTTGATGGTGCCGCTGACGACGTTTTCAGGGACGGGATTGGCGGGAATTGAGACCAGCGTCATAGGCGGGAAGCACTGCAAATCAAGGGGCTGAAGCGCCGAAAAGGCGCAAATGCCGCCCTCTTGAACGCCGTCTCGTTCCACCCATATCATTTCCGTGCAGGCCGCTACCAGTGTTTCGGAACCGGAACATCAGGCTGCACACAGAGATGAGCCCGGCCCGATGGCGGGCGGGTTGCCTAACAGTCGCTCAATGGAGGACTTGACCATGCGTACTTACGATCTCACCCCCTTCTATCGCTCCACCGTCGGCTTTGACCGCCTCTTCAACCTGCTCGACCAGGCCAGCTCGGACGGCAGCCCCGGTTATCCGCCCTACAACATCGAGCGCACCGGCGAGAACGCCTACCGCATCACCGTCGCGGTATCCGGTTTCGCCAAGGACGAGCTCTCCATCGTCGCGAAGGAAAACACGCTGACGATCAAGGGCGAGAAAGTCGCTAACGAAAACACCAAGTCCGAAGTGCTCTACCGCGGTATTGCCGCGCGTGCCTTCGAGCGTGCCTTCCAGCTTGCCGACTTCGTGCAGGTGAAGGACGCCTCGCTCGAGAACGGGCTGCTTCACGTCGATCTCGTGCGCGAGATTCCGGAAGCCAAGAAGCCTCGCCAGATTGCGATCAACGCCGGCGCGAAGGCCCAGGTGATCGAGAACTCGGCGCAAGCCGCCTAAGCCAAGCAAACGTCCAGGTTGCGAAACGCCCCGGTGCCCCGGGGCGTTTCTCCGTTGTGCATTGCATTCACAGGGCGGTGAAAGCGCGTAACGCCGCCATTTCTCCCTCCGTCCTTTGGGCATCGAACCCAAACAAGACGGAGATAGATCATCTCACTCTGGCGCAGCCTTTTCGTCGCCGCGGGCCTGCTGGCGGCTCCCCTCGGCCTTGCTCATGCGCAGGCCATACAGACGGTCAAAGCCAAGAACGTCGTGCTGGTGCATGGTGCCTGGGCCGACGGCTCGAGCTGGTCGGAGGTGATCCCGATCCTGCAAGCGGCAGGCCTGCATGTTACCGCGGTCCAGAATCCGCTGTCCTCGCTTGCGGACTCCGTGGACGCGACCAAGCGCGCGCTGGCCGAGCAGGATGGTCCGACCGTGCTGGCTGCGCATTCCTGGGGCGGCACCGTGATCAGCCAGGTCGGCACCGACCCGAAGGTCACCGGCCTCGTCTACGTCGCCGCCCGCGCACCCGATGCCAACGAGGATTTCGTGGCGCTCTCGAAGCAGTTTCCGACCGGGCCCGCGCGCGCCGGCGTCGTCGAGCGCGATGGCTACACCAAGCTCTCGGAAGACGCTTTCCTGAAGTACTTCGCCAACGGCGTGAAGCCGAACCAGGCCAAGGAGCTCTATGCCGTACAATGGCCGACCGCGGCTTCGATCCACGGAGGCGGCGTGGCGCTCCAAGCCGAGCTGGTACGCGGTGTCGAAGAACGACTACACTATCAACCCCGACTTCGAGCGCTTCCTCGCCAAGCGCATGAACGCCACCACGATCGAGCTCGACGCCGGTCACCTGTCCCTGGTGTCGCATCCGAAGGATATTGCGAACTTGATCCTGGAAGCGGCGGGGTACCCGCGGAGCTGAGCCGCGACTGCTTGATGAAAGGCGCCTGAGCATTCGGCGCCTTTCGTTTGCTCAGCTTTCGTTCCTGCGTTCGCAGGGACGACAAACGTGATCATGGCTGGCGCCATCGTGTCCAACTCGCGGCGCTAATCCAGCCCCTGCGCCGCAGGCATCTCCTGCGTCGGCAAGATCGTGGCCGACGGCTTCGCCTGCCCGACGGTCGGTGCGGAAGCTTGCGGCACGGGCTCGGCCGCCTTGGCCGCTTGCTGCGAAGGCAACGCCTGACGGGCTTGGGCCTCCGCCGGCTCGGGCTTCGCGGCAGCCACCGGCGTCTCGCCGCGGCGCGGGGCTGCCTTGGGCAGCGGCACGGCGCGGCTCGCCACATGCGGGATCGAGCCTGGCGGGCGCGGCGGACCGCTGCGGATCACGGTCGGCGGCGGCAGCGCGCTTTGCGGGCCGTAAGGCGCGACCGCGCGCTCGTCATAGGCGGGGGCCATGCCGTAGGCATCAGCGGCCGGCATGAAGCGCAGGACCCGTCCGTCGCGGGCGTCGATCACCAGCCGGCCGTCCTCACCGCGGCGGTCGATCACCGCGATGGTGTAGACGCTGCCGCGCAGGCGCGGGATGCCAAGCGGCAGGAAGCCGTTGTCGCGCAACACCGCGTAGACCTCGGTGGACGGCAGCAACTGCGGGACCGAACCGCGCTCCTCGTAGCCGTAGCCGTAACGCGGGGACGGAGGCGGCGCCACCTCTGGCGACGCATAAGGCCCGTCGAAATCCGACACCGCGATGACGGCCCCTCCCGCGATACCGCGCGCGGGAACCTGCGCTTGAGCTGCACTTGCCGCCAGCATCAGCGTGGCGACGGCCACACATCCTGTGAAAAACTTCATGGTCGAGACGCTCCTGTCAGGCCCCCGGATGGCCGCCATCTTTCGCTTCTCGCGGCGTGGCGCGCTCTCCGAAGGGCTGATCCGAAGCTTCATTTGCGATTTCGGCGCGCGCGGGGCCGGAACACGGCGCGTTTGCTTCAAAACCGGGGCTGCGCAACTTTTGGAAAGCGATTGATTGACTTATCGGGAATCGGGACTTTCCCACGCTTGTGTGCTAGACAAAAATTTGGCAAGGTGATGGTTAGGACAGGAAGACTGTCTCAATTTTGCTTGCCACCCCGGCACAGGGATTGCAGCGAAAACCGATGCTCTCGAGCGTCGGCAAGGTACCAGGCAAAGCCGTTCTCGGGGACGAAGAACGCCTAGGCCTATTTAAGAAAATGCGGCTCGCAGCGGACGAGCGGTGACCCAGAGGCGGGTGCCGCGGTACGCCCAAGGTGCGCCGAAGATGGCGGTGAGGCAGCTTGCCGCACGGAGAGGACAGGAACAATGAACGGGTCGCAATTCGAGCGCGCAAACATCGTGGCAGAAGAGCTGTCGCCGACGGTCGCCTCGAAAACGACCGATCCGATTCAGGAACACAATTCGCGCCCCAAGGCCGAAGGTCTGTACGATCCGAGCCTGGAGAAGGACTCCTGCGGCGTCGGCTTCATCGCCAACATCAAGGGAAAGAAGTCGCACGAAATCGTCTCGGACGCGCTGAGCATCCTCTGCAATCTCGAACATCGCGGCGCCGTCGGCGCCGACCCGCGCGCCGGTGACGGTGCCGGCATTCTGGTGCAGATCCCGCACGCCTTCTTCAGCCGCAAGGCCGGGGAGCTGGGCTTCTCGCTGCCCGCGCCAGGCGAGTACGCCATCGGCGCGCTGTTCATGCCGCGCGAGACCGCCTGGCGCAACGTCATCAAGAGCATCATCGCCGACCAGATCAAGGAAGAGGGCCTGACCCTGCTCGGCTGGCGCGACGTGCCGACCGACAATTCCTCGCTCGGCGTCACGGTGAAGCCGACCGAGCCGGCCTGCATGCAGGTGTTCATCGGCCGCAACGGCACCGCGAAGACCGAGGACGAGTTCGAGCGCCGGCTCTACATCCTGCGCAAGTCGATCTCGCAGGCGATCTACCAGCGCCGCGACCGCGGCCTTGCGGGCTATTACCCCTGCTCGATGTCCTGCCGCACCGTGATCTACAAGGGCATGTTCCTCGCCGACCAGCTCGGCAAGTACTATCCCGATCTGCACGAGAAGGACTTCGAGAGCGCGCTCGCCCTCGTTCACCAGCGCTTCTCGACCAACACCTTCCCGGCCTGGTCGCTGGCGCATCCCTACCGCATGATCGCGCATAACGGCGAGATCAACACGCTGCGCGGCAACGTCAACTGGATGGCGGCGCGCCAGGCGTCGGTGAGCTCTGAGCTCTACGGCAAGGACATCAACCGGCTCTGGCCAATCTCCTACGAAGGACAGTCGGACACCGCCTGCTTCGACAACGCGCTCGAATTCCTGGTGCAGGGTGGCTACTCGCTGCCGCACGCCGTGATGATGATGATTCCGGAGGCTTGGGCCGGCAATCCGCTGATGGATGAGAAGCGCCGCGCCTTCTACGAATATCATGCCGCGCTGATGGAGCCGTGGGACGGCCCCGCCGCGATCGCCTTCACCGACGGCCGCCAGATCGGCGCGACGCTCGACCGCAACGGCCTGCGGCCCGCGCGCTATCTCGTGACCAAGGACGACCGCATCGTGATGGCGTCCGAGATGGGCGTGCTGACGATCCCCGAGGACCAGATCATCACCAAGTGGCGTCTGCAACCCGGCAAGATGCTGCTGGTCGACCTCGAGCAGGGCCGACTGATCCCGGACGACGAGATCAAGGCCGAGCTCGCCAGGAGCCATCCCTACAAGGAGTGGCTGGAGCGGACCCAGATCGTGCTGGAAGAGCTGCCGAAGGTGCCGACCACCGGCGTGCGCTCCAATTTGTCGCTGCTCGATCGCCAGCAGGCGTTCGGCTACAGCCAGGAAGACATCGCCATCCTGATGACGCCGATGGCGGCAACGGGCGAGGAAGCCGCGGGCTCGATGGGCAACGACACGCCGATCTCGGCGCTGTCGGACAAGGCCAAGCCGCTGTTCACCTACTTCAAGCAGAACTTCGCGCAGGTTACCAACCCGCCGATCGACCCGATCCGCGAGGAGCTGGTGATGAGCCTCGTGTCCATCATCGGACCGCGGCCGAACCTGTTCGACCTGCAGGGCATGGCAACGACCAAGCGCCTCGAAGTGCGCCAGCCGATCCTGACCGATGCGGACCTGGAAAAGATCCGCTCGATCTCGGAAGTGGCCGAGTCGCATTTCAAGTCGCGCACGCTGGACACCACCTTCCACTCCGGCCTCGGCGCGGCCGGCATGGACCAGGTGCTGGACGAGCTCTGCGCGCGCGCGGAAAGCGCGGTGCGCGAGGGCGTCAACATCATCATCCTGTCCGACCGCATGGTCGGCACCGACCGCGTGCCGATCCCCTCGCTCTTGGCCTGCGCCGCCGTGCATCATCACCTGATCCGCACAGGCCTGCGCACCTCGGTCGGCCTCGTCGTCGAATCCGGCGAGCCGCGCGAAGTGCATCACTTCGCCTGCCTTGCCGGCTACGGCGCCGAAGCGATCAATCCGTATCTGGCGTTCGAGACCATCATCGCGATGAAGGACCGCCTGCCGGGCTCGCTTGACGACTACGAGATCGTCAAGCGCTACATCAAGTCGATCGGCAAGGGCCTGCTCAAGGTGATGTCCAAGATGGGCATCTCGACCTACCAGTCCTATTGCGGCGCGCAGATCTTCGACGCGGTCGGCCTCAAGGCCGACTTCGTCGCGAAGTTCTTCGCCGGCACGCATACCCGCGTCGAAGGCGTCGGCCTTGCCGAGATCGCCGAGGAAGCCGTCCGCCGTCATGCCGACGCGTTCGGCGAGGCTCAGGTCTACAAGAACGCGCTCGATGTCGGCGGCGAATATGCCTATCGCAGCCGAGGCGAGGACCATGCCTGGACCGCCGAGTCGGTGTCGCTGCTCCAGCACGCCGCGCGCGGCAATTCTCAGGAGCGCTATCGCGCCTTCGCCAAGATCCTCAACGAGCAGTCGGAGCGGCTGCTGACGCTGCGGGGCCTGTTCCGGATCAAGAGCGCCGAGGAAGAGAAGCGCAAGCCCATCCCGCTCGACCAGGTCGAGCCGGCCAAGGAGATCGTCAAGCGTTTCGCCACCGGTGCCATGTCCTTCGGCTCGATCTCGCGCGAGGCGCACACCACGCTCGCGATCGCCATGAACCGGATCGGCGGCAAGTCGAACACCGGCGAAGGCGGCGAGGAAGCCGACCGCTTCAAGCCGATGCCGAACGGCGATTCCATGCGCTCGGCGATCAAGCAGGTCGCTTCCGGCCGCTTCGGCGTCACCACGGAGTATCTCGTCAACTCCGACATGATGCAGATCAAGATGGCGCAGGGTGCCAAGCCCGGCGAAGGCGGCCAGCTGCCCGGCCACAAGGTCGACGCGACCATCGCAAGGGTCCGGCACTCGACGCCGGGCGTCGGCCTGATCTCGCCGCCGCCGCACCACGACATCTACTCGATCGAGGATCTGGCGCAGCTGATCTACGACCTCAAGAACGTCAACCCGGCGGGCGACGTCTCGGTCAAGCTCGTCTCCGAGATCGGCGTCGGCACGGTGGCCGCGGGTGTCGCCAAGGCCCGCGCCGACCATGTCACCATCGCAGGCTTCGAAGGCGGCACCGGCGCATCGCCGCTGACCTCGATCAAGCATGCCGGCTCGCCTTGGGAGATCGGCCTTGCCGAAACCCACCAGACCCTGGTGCGCGAGCGGCTGCGCAGCCGCATCGTGGTCCAGGTCGACGGCGGCTTCCGCACCGGCCGTGACGTCGTGATCGGCGCGCTGCTCGGGGCCGACGAGTTCGGCTTCGCCACGGCGCCGTTGATCGCGGCCGGCTGCATCATGATGCGCAAGTGCCATCTCA
This sequence comes from Bradyrhizobium sp. Leaf396, assembly GCF_001424605.1. Classification (NCBI taxonomy): domain Bacteria; kingdom Pseudomonadati; phylum Pseudomonadota; class Alphaproteobacteria; order Hyphomicrobiales; family Nitrobacteraceae; genus Bradyrhizobium; species Bradyrhizobium sp. Leaf396. The sequence goes on along the minus strand of NZ_LMQJ01000023.1, from coordinate 190,288 downwards.
ACACCTGCCCGGTGGGCGTCGCGACGCAGGACCCCGTCCTGCGCAAGCGCTTCACCGGCCAGCCCGAGCACGTGATCAACTACTTCTTCTTCGTCGCGGAGGAAGTCCGCGAGATCATGGCAAGCCTCGGTTTCCGCACCTTCAACGAGATGGTCGGCCAGGTGCAGCTGCTCGACCAGACTAAGTTGGTCGCGCACTGGAAGGCCAAGGGCCTCGACTTCTCCAAGCTGTTCGTCAAGCAAAAGGAAGAGAAGGGCCAGAAGATCTATCACTCCGAGCGCCAGAACCATCATCTGGAGGCGGTGCTCGACCGCACGCTGATCGAGAAGGCGCAGCCCGCGCTCGACCGCGGCGCGCCGGTGAAGATCGAGGCCACGATCAACAGCACCAACCGCTCCGCCGGCGCGATGCTGTCGGGTGCGGTGGCGAAGATCTACGGCCATGCCGGGCTGCCGCACGACACGATCCATGTCAGCCTCAAGGGCACCGCCGGCCAAGCCTTCGGCGCCTGGCTCGCCCACGGCGTCACCTTCGAGCTCGAGGGTGAGGGCAACGATTATGTCGGCAAGGGCCTCTCGGGCGGCAAGATCATCGTCAAGCCGCCGAAGAACTCTGCCATCGTGCCGGAGGAGAGCATCATCGTCGGCAACACCGTGATGTACGGCGCGATCGAAGGCGAATGCTATTTCCGCGGCATCGCCGGCGAGCGCTTTGCCGTGCGCAACTCGGGCGCCGTCGCCGTTGTCGAGGGTGCCGGCGATCATTGCTGCGAATACATGACCGGCGGCATCGTGGTCGTGCTCGGCAAGACCGGACGCAACTTCGCGGCCGGCATGTCCGGCGGCGTCGCCTATGTGCTGGACGAGGCCGGCGACTTCGACAAGCTGTGCAACCTCAGCATGGTCGAGCTCGAGCCGGTGCTGTCGGAAGAGATGATCAACGCCGAAACGTATCACGCCTCCGGTGACCTCGAGGCGCACGGCCGGGTGGACGTGTTCAAGAACCTGCTCGCCTCCGACGTCGAGCGGCTGCACGTCCTGATCTCGCGCCATGCCAAGGCAACCGGCTCCAAGCGCGCCGCCGACATCCTCGCCAATTGGAAGGAATGGCTGCCCAAATTCCGCAAGGTGATGCCGGTCGAATACCGGCGCGCTCTGCGCGAACTGGCCGCCAATGCGGACGCCGAGCCGAAAATCGCGATCGGGGCTTAAAGATTATCAGCGCCCGTCATTGCGAGCGCAGCGAAGCTATCCAGACTTTCTCCTGAGCAACAGACTGGATTGCTTCGTCGCTTCGCTCCTCGCAATGACGGTTGAAGAAGCAACAAACGAATTAGCCGGCAGGGACTTCGGGTTTAATGGGCAAGATCACGGGCTTTCTGGAAATCGAACGGCACGACCGCAAGTACACGCCGGTCGCCGAACGCGTGAAGCATTACAAGGAATTCGTCGTTCCCCTCTCCGAGAAGGAGGTGCGCGACCAGGCTGCGCGCTGCATGAATTGCGGCATTCCCTATTGCCATGGCACCGGCTCGGTCGCGCCCGGCACGCCCGGCTGCCCGGTCAACAACCAGATCCCCGACTGGAACGACCTCGTCTATCAGGGCAACTGGGAAGAAGCCTCGCGCAATCTGCACTCCACCAACAATTTCCCGGAGTTCACGGGCCGCATCTGCCCGGCGCCGTGCGAGGCGTCCTGCACGCTCAACATCGACGACAACCCCGTCACCATCAAGACGATCGAATGCGCGATCGTCGATCGCGCCTGGGACAATGGCTGGCTGACGCCCGAGATCGCCGCGCATAAGACCGGCAAGAAGGTCGCCGTGATCGGCTCCGGCCCCGCCGGCATGGCATGCGCGCAGCAGCTGGCACGCGCCGGCCACGACGTGCATGTGTTCGAGAAGTACGCCAAGGCCGGCGGCCTGCTCCGCTACGGCATTCCCGACTTCAAGATGGAGAAGGGCGTCATCGACCGCCGCGTGGCGCAGATGGAGGCTGAGGGCGTCACCTTCCACTACAACAGCCATGTCGGCACCGAGGGCAATGTCGATCCGCGCGAGATGCTCAACGAGTACGACGCGATCGCGCTGACCGGCGGCGCCGAAGCCCCGCGCGACCTGCCGATCCCCGGCCGCGAGCTGTCCGGCATCCACTACGCCATGGACTTCCTGCCGCAGCAGAACCGGCGCGTCTCCGAGGAGCCGCTCGGCGGCGTCCAGGAGATCCTGGCCAATGGCAAGCACGTCGTCGTCATCGGCGGCGGCGACACCGGGTCGGACTGCATCGGCACCTCGCTGCGCCAGGGCGCGCTGTCGGTGACGCAGCTCGAGATCATGCCCTCGCCGCCCGAGCGCGAGAACAAGGGCCTGACCTGGCCGTACTGGCCGCTGAAGATGCGCACCTCGTCGAGCCAGGCCGAGGGTGCCGTGCGCGAATTCGCCGTGCTGACGCAGAAGTTTTCGGGCGAGAACGGCAAGGTCAAGAAGCTGCACTGCGTGCGCGTCGACGACAAGTTCAAGCCGATTGCCGGCACCGAGTTCGAGCTCGACGCCGACCTCGTCCTGCTCGCGATGGGCTTCGTCCACCCCGTGCACGAGGGCCTGCTCAAGCTGCTCGCGGTCGAGCTCGACCCGCGCGGCAACGTCAAGGCCAACACGCTGGACTACCAGACCTCGCGGCCCAACGTGTTCTCCGCCGGCGACATGCGCCGTGGCCAGTCGCTGGTGGTGTGGGCGATCCGCGAGGGCCGGCTGTGCGCAAGGTCGATCGACACATTCCTGATGGGGAAGACGGATCTGCCGCGCTGAGTTTTTGCTCCGCCGCCAAACCGGAAAAAGGTGTCATCGCCCGGCTTGACCGGGCGATCTAGTATTCCAGAGACAATTGTCATTGAAACGAGAGGCCGCGGCGTACTGGATGCCCCGGTCAAGCCGGGGCATGACAATGAAGTGAACGGTTAGAGAGCAGGCCTCAACCCAAGACGCGCGGAAAGTGCTGCGCGTCCCACTCGTCAAGTCGGAACAGCACCTTGCCGTATTCGAGAAGCTTGTCGTTTGGCCGATAGGGACGCGTCGAAACTTCGACGTCCGATGGGACTTCACTTGGCATCAAGTGAAAGTGCTCGTTGGTTTCGCTCAGAGCCAGTAGCTGCTTCACAAGAAGGTCTCGACCTCCCGGATTGAGCCATAGCTCGAATTCGCCAGCCGAATTGATGTCCAAGGTAATTCGAGCAGCCATGGTGTCTCTCAATTCTGCAGCCGCACCCCGACCAGCATCACCGTCCCCTGCGAGCTCGACCCGGCCACGTTCGAATCCAGGATGTCGTGGCGCAGCGTGCCTTTGACCCAGATGTTGCGGTTGAGCTTGTAGATCAGGTTGCTCTCGAACGAGTAGGTCTTGTCGTTGCGGTTCTGGCCCTGGTAGTCGAGCGTGCCGTAGGTGAACTTGCCGACAGCGGTGAGCCAGCGGCGGAAGTCGTGATCGACTTCGGCCGCGTAGGTGCGCACCAGCACGCCGGAGGAGCCGGGGATCGTGGTCTCGGCGATTTGCGTGTCGGTGAAGAATTTCACCGTGGTGAGGCCGCTGGCGCTCCAGATCAGCGAGCCCGTGGTGAGGAAGCCGGCGAGCTGGCTGAGGCGCGGGTCGGTGTAGTTGCGCGCGGAATAGCCGATCGAGATCTCGCCGGTGAGGATGCGCGAGAACTCGAAGGACGAGCCGACCTTGGCGTAGCCGCCGTTGGAATCGCGGAAGTAGCCGTTGCGGTCGGCCGCCTGGTCGTGGACGCGGGTATCGCCCTGGATCTCGACGAACGGCTTCAGCCCCGGCTTGAGGTCGTAGGAGAACCGGCCGACGCCGCCATACTGATTGAAGTCGCGATCGGTGTTGGGGAAGGTCGTGCCGTCAGTGAGCTTCGAATCGGTATAGGCGGTGCGATCGATGGTGGCGCCGGCGGCGACCTGGAAGCGGTTGAAAGTCTGGTCGAAGCCGATGGTCGTGCCGTAGGCGGCGTAAACGGGATATCGCTGCAAGCCGGCCTGCACGTTCGGACTGCCGGGATTGTCGGTGGCGAGCCGCAGACGCAGCTGCGAAAGAAGCTTGAAGTCCCGGGTGACGTCGAGCCGGCCATCGACATGGCCGGTGAAGTCCGGGCGATTGGCCTCGACCGGCGACGGCGAAGCGAAGCCGTTGATGCTCGCCGGCATGTCGTTGGTGTAGCCCGAGAACGAGCCGCGCAGATCGGCGACCAGCGCATGACGCTCCCAATCGGACATCACGAGCAGATCGGGCGCGATCACATAGGCCGGCGAACCGACGGGCCTGTTGAGGCGCGTCGGATTGGTGTCGTAGCCCGCGGAGAGCTCGAGCCCGCCCTTGATCAGGAAGCTGCCGGCATAATCGCCGATGGCCCCAAACGCATCGTCATCGGCCCTGAGGCGCCGGCGCAACGGCTGGCCGGGCACGGTGCCCGCCATCGCCGCCGGCACGGGCGCCCTGTTCGCGGACGCTGAGGGCGGGGGCGCGATCCGCGGTGGGCCGAGCGTTGACGCAGGCGGCGCTACCGATGGCGCCGGCGAGCCGGGACCGGCAGGTCGCTTCGGCTTCGGCTGACCGGGATAGAGCTTCGGCTGCTGCCGCTTGCGGTTGAGCGAGTCGTAAGCGGAGCTGCTCGCTCCGGTGGCCGCGGGCAGGCCGTAGGTCGGGACCTGACCGACGCGCGAGGCCGCAGGCCTTTGGCGGGCCTTGAGCGGATCGGCATTGGGATCGGGCAGCGCCGGCAATGCATCCGACGGCGCCTGCGGGACGCCGGCCGTGCGGCGCGTCGGCAGCGTATCGGGCGAGGCAAAGCCGCCGCGGTTGGGGTTGAACAGGTCCGGCGTAAGGCTCTGGGCAGCCGCGGAGCCGCTTCCAAGGGCCGTCAGCGCCAGGCATGGCAAAACCGCGCGCAGCAACTGCGCGCGTTTGCTCCGGCTACTGCCTGGAGACGACCCCACGATGGAATAACTCCAACGAAATCAGACACTTTCACGATCGTCTCCGCCGGCTGGCGGGAACCATCGTTAATGGAGTTAAAACAATTATGGTTAATGACCCGTTGAGGGTGCCGGGGGGCGCGTCGCCTCCCCGGGCGCGGCATGCTAAGCAGGCGCCAATGGGCGAAAGCCCCTCCTCCCTGGACCAGACCATGCCGAGTTCGAAAGCGCTGATGACCGCATCATCCGGCCCCATTCCGACAAGCGTCGAATCCGCACTCCGCACGCTGGAGACGGAGAGCGGCGGCATCAACGCGCTCGCCGCCGCCCTGCGCGGTCCGCTTGGCGAGACCTTTGCCAGGGCGGTCGAGCTGATTCGCAATGCCAAGGGCCGCGTCATCGTCACCGGGCTCGGCAAATCAGGCCATATGGGGCGCAAGATCGCGGCGACGCTGGCTTCGACCGGCACGCCGGCCTTCTTCGTGCACGCCGCCGAAGCGGGCCACGGCGATCTCGGCATGATCACGCCCGACGACGTCATCATGGCGCTGTCCTGGTCCGGCGAGCAGCCGGAGATGAAGAACCTCGTGAACTATTCGGCGCGGTTCGCGATTCCCATGATCGCGGTGACCTCGAACGGCTCCTCCTCGCTCGGCCAGGCCGCCGACCTCGTGATCGAACTGCCGAAGGCGCGCGAAGCCTGCCCGCACAATCTGGCGCCGACCACCTCGACCTTGATGCAGGCCGCGATCGGCGATGCGCTCGCGATCGCGCTGCTGGAGGGGCGCGGCTTCACCGCGCTGGAGTTCGCGCATTTCCACCCCGGCGGCAAGCTGGGGGCCATGCTGAAATTCGTCCGCGACTACATGCGTACCGGCACTGAGATTCCGATCAAGCCCGAAGGCACCAAGATGTCCGAAGCCGTGGTGGAGATGTCGGCCAAGGGGCTCGGCTGCGTCTGTATCATCAACGATGCCGGCGAGGCGGTCGGCATCATCACCGACGGCGACCTGCGCCGCCACATGCGGCCTGATCTTCTGACCGCAACGGTCGACGAGATCATGACCAGGCAGCCGAAGACGGTGCCCCCGTCGATGCTCGCGACCGAAATGATCGAGGTGCTGAACACCCGCAAGATCACGACCCTGCTGGTGACGGAGGCGGGCAAGGTGGTCGGGATCGTGCATCTGCACGACCTGCTGCGCGCGGGCGTGGCGTAGGGCCCGCTCTCTCCACGGAGTCATTCCGGGGCGCGGCCGCTTGGGCGCGAAGCCGGAATCCATTCATCTCCGAGGTCGCTACCCAATGGATTCCGGGTTCACGCTTCGCGTGCCCCGGAATGACAGAGAGTGTGTAGCACGCCTCTCTTCTCCGTTAGAGCGGTGTCGGAAACCGCGCCGCCTTCTCCTCCAGCGGCAATCTCAGGCCGTTCGCCAGGTACGACACCGTGCGATAAAAGCCGCACAGGAGCATGATCTCCAGAATCTGCGCCTCGTCGTAATGAGCCGAGAGCGCGGCGAACTCCTCGTCGTCAAGCGTCGCGCGGCGATGCAGCGCGTCCACGGCCGCAACCAGCGCCTGCTCGGACGGTGACCAGCACGGCGACATCGCATCTCCCAGCACCGTCGCGCGCACCTCCTCCTCATTGAGCTTTGCCGGTCCGGCGAAGATCGCGACGTGCACGCCCCACTCGTATTCGCATCGGTTCAGCGCACAGGTGCGGTCGATGACGATCTCGCGCTGGCGCAAGGAGAGCGGGCCGGGATCGAGCAGGCCACCGGCACGGAACTTGTCCCAGGCGCGGCCGTGGCCGGCCATCACGCGGAACAGCATCAGCGGCGGTGCGCCGTGCATGATGCGCTCGAACTGCGCCTGGATCTCCAGGGGATAAGGCGGCGCGAGCGGGGCGATACGCGGCGCGAATGGGGACATGGGTCGGCTCCTTTGCTACACTTATAGTAGCATGACGCTACATTATTTGTAGCATGACGCAAGAGGCGGCGATGGCGAAAGAGGCTGACTCCAAGACACGCAGCGTGCGCGGCTCGCGCACCGGGCGGCCGATCATGGCATTGCTCGATCTGCTCGGCCGGCGCTGGAGTCTACGGATATTGTGGGAGCTACGGGACGAGCCCCTCACCTCTCGAGCACTCCGCGCAGCCTGTGACGAGGCTTCGCCGACGGTGCTGCAGGCGCGGCTGACGGAGCTGCGCGAGGCGGGTTTCGTCGAGCTTGGCGACGGTGGTGGCTACGGATTGACCCCGCTCGGACAGGAATTGTGCGAGACGTTCGTACCGCTGCACCGGTTTGCGGAGAGGTGGAGGAAGTAGGACCGCGCTTGCCGGCGCCTGGAGGATACGAGCGCTACGTCACGGCGACGGTGAGGTTGGCACCATCGACCTGCACGACCCTGACGCGCGTCCCCGCCGGCGTATCCGGGCCGGCCACGCGCCACACGGTGTCGTCGATACGCACCGTGCCGGAACCGTCGATGATCGGCTTCTCCAGCGTGAACTCGCGACCGAGCAAGGCTTCGGTGCGCTTGTTGAGGAACGGGCTGGCATTCGCGTCCGGCTTCGGCCGGGCGAGGCGGCGCCACACCGGCACCGCGGCAGCGGCGAATACCGCGAACATCACGAGCTGGATCTGCCAGGACACGGCAAGCGCGAACGAGATCAGACCGACGAGCAGCGCAGCCAAGCCAAGCCAGAACAGGAAAATGCCCGGGGCCAATACCTCCAGCGCCATCAGGATGAAGCCGAGTATCAGCCAATTCCAGTTGCCCAGCGATACGAACATGTCGGTCATGACGCGACCTCTCTCACTAGCCCTGCCGCGGCGGCACCGCCGGCGGCGTGCTGCCGGTCGGCGGCACCGATCCGGGGCGGCGCGCGGCAGCAGCTGCGGCAGCCTCGCCGAACGTCGCCTTGGCGATCTCGCCGATGCCGGCGAGCGAGCCGAGCATGCTGGTGGCTTCCATCGGCAACATGATGATCTTCTGGTTCGGCGCCTCCGCGAACTGGCCGAACGCCTTGATATACTTGTCGGCGATGAAATAGTTCAAGGCGGCGACGTCGCCCTTGGCGATGGCCTCGCTGACCATCTGCGTCGCTTTGGCCTCCGCTTCCGCCGACCGCTCGCGCGCCTCCGCGTCGCGGAAGGCGGCCTCGCGGCGGCCTTCGGCCTGGAGGATCTGCCCCTGCTTGGCGCCTTCGGCGCGCAGGATCTCCGACTGGCGCTGGCCTTCGGCGGCCAAAATGTCGGCGCGCTTGACGCGCTCGGCCTTCATCTGCCGGCCCATGGCCTCGACGAGATCGGCGGGCGGCACGATGTCCTTGATCTCGATGCGGTTGACCTTGACGCCCCAGGGCGAGACCGCGGCATCGACGACGCGCAACAGGCGTTCGTTGATCTCATCGCGGTGCGAGAGCACCTGATCGAGGTCCATCGAACCCATCACCGAACGGATGTTGGTCATGGTGAGGACCGTGATCGCCTGGGTGAGGTTGGCGACCTCGTAGCTCGCTTTCGCGGCATCGAACACCTGGTAGAAGGCGACTCCGTCCACCGTCACGGTGGCGTTGTCCTTGGTGATGACCTCCTGCTCGGGAATGTCGATCACCTGCTCCATCATGTTGACCTTGCGTCCGACGCGATCGAAATAGGGCACGATCAGATTGAGCCCGGGGCTCAGCGTCTGGGTGTATTTACCGAACCGCTCGATGGTCCAGTCGTAGCCCTGCGGCACCGTCTTCACGCCGGCGACGAGGGTGACGATGACGAGCAAGACCAGAACAATTGCGAAGATGTCGAAACCGCTCATACGTCCTCCAAGGCAGGAAAAGAAGCCGGGAAAAGCCCTTCCCGCGCTGTCATTGGTCGGGAGCGCGACCCTACCGGTTCAGCAGCCGCAAGTAACGCCGGTATCGGTGCGATTCTGCAAGAGCCGCGAACAGCGGATGCGGCGCAGGCTACCGGCAGATAACACCGTGCAGCTCGGTATCAGCAGCTTCATTCGATGACGTCGTTCGCGAGCGCGACGAGGGCGGGGGCAAGCGTAACGCCGAACGCCCTCGCCGTCTTGAGGTTGATCACCAGCTCAAGCTTGGTGGGGTTCTGGACCGGAAGATCGGCCGCCTGCGCTCCCCTGAGGATGCGATCGACATAGGAGGCGGCCTGCCGCAGCTGTTCGGCAGTGTCGGTGCTGTAGGACATCAGCCCTCCCTCATCGACAAAGGTGCGGCTCCAGAAGACTGCGGGCACCCGCGCCTGTGCGATCGTCGCGAGCAGCTGCACGCGGTTGGCCAATGTGAAGAAGTCCGGCAGGACCAGGATGGCACCGTCCTTCCGCGAAGCCAGCGCTCCGATCGAGGCGGCGTCATGGACGGGCGCGGGCTCGACCATCACGTGAAGAGTCCGTGCGGCGCCCTCGATCGTGCGCAGCATCAAGGGCGCGAACGGCGCGGTGGCGGGATTGTAGACGACGAACACGCGGCGGACGGATGGCGTGACCTGCGTCAGCATCTCCAGCCATTTGCCGGCTAGCGGGCCGTCATAATCGGTGAAACCGGTGATGTTGCCACCGGGATGCGCGAGGTTTTCGACAAAACCCTGGCTGACGGGATCGGTGACGACGGCGAACACGATCGGGATCGTGGTGGTGCGCCGGCGCAGCTCTTCCACCGAGGGCGTGCCGACCGCGAGCAGGATGTCAGGCTTGAGCGCGATCAACTCGTCCGCAAGCTGCGCGATGCGCGCGCGATCGGCACCGCCGCTGCGCCACTCGATCCTGAGGTTGTCGCGCTCCTTCCAACCGTAGCCGGCAAGCGCCTCGGCCAGGATCGTGCTGCGTGCCTGTCCGATCGCGTCCTCGGCGGCGGTGACCGAGAGCACACCGAGCCGCCGCACCACGTTCCGCTGCTGGGCCGGCGCCGAGGCGGGGAGCGCCGCGATCATCCCGAGAAACGCCAGACACGAGCGGCGGTTCATGGGTGAACCATCAGATCCAGCCCTGAAGCTCGCGCAGCACCAGGGTCCGGATCACGTCCATGCCCGGATCGCTGTCGTTGAGACAGGGGATGGCGGAAAACTGCTCGCCGCCATTGTGCTTGAATATCTCGGCGTTTTCCTGCGCGATCTCCTCCAGCGTCTCCAGGCAGTCGGCGGAAAAGCCCGGCGTCACCACCGCGATGCGGCGCACGCCTTCCTTGGCGAGCCGCTCCATCGTCTTGTCGGTGTAGGGCTGGAGCCACTCGTCGTTGCCGAAACGGGACTGGAAGGTCAGCAGCAGCTTCGTTTCGTCCATGCCGAGCCGGCGGCGCAATGCTTCCGTCGTTGCGATGCAGTGCTGCCGATAGGGATCGCCCTTGTCGACATAGGCTTTCGGCATGCCATGGAACGACGCGACGATCAGCTCCGGCTTGAACGAGAGCGTCGCTAGATGCGCCTCGATCGAGGTCGCGAGGGCCTCGATATAGGCGGAATCCTCATAATAGGGCGGCGTCACCCGCAGCGTCGGCTGATTGCGAAGCTGCGCGAGCACGCGGAACACCTCGTCGCAGACGGTCGCCGAGGTCGAAGCGGAATATTGCGGATAGAGCGGGACAGCCAGAATGCGTTCGCAGCCCTTTGCGATCAGCGCGTCGATGCCGGCCTTGATCGAGGGATTGCCGTAACGCATCGCCCAATCCACCACGACATGGTCGCGGTCCGCCAAGGCGGCGGCGAGCTTAACGGCTTGAGACCGCGTGATGGTCTTCAGCGGCGACTCGTTCTGCTCGTTGTTCCAGATCTTCTGGTAATCCAGCGCCTTGGTACGGGGACGGCTGCGCAGGATGATTCCATTCAGCACCACCTTCCAGATCAGGCCCTGATCCTCGATGACGCGGGCGTCACTGAGGAACTCCTTGAGGTAGACCCGCACGCCTGGCGCATCGGCCGTGTCAGGCGTTCCGAGATTGACCAGGAGTACGCCGACGCGCGGCAGGGCGGATCGGGTGACCGGCTTCGCAGTCTCGGGGGGGGCGACGCTGTTCATGGCTGGTTGGGTCGCGCGTTGGTCCGAACTTGTCAAGATGAGCCGGGGTTCGCTAGGGTCGCACCCCGGCGGGGGGAGGAACGATGACGCTCGCAGAATGGTGCGTATTCGGAGCGCTGCTGCTTTATCTCGTAACGATCGCCTCGATCAAATGGATCAGGTTCGGCCGCTTCGATAATTCCCGGCCGCGCGACCCAGCCTTCTATGAGGATGCCATCGCGCAGCGCGCGCTCGGCGCTCACCAGAACGGCATCGAGGCTTTCCCGTTCTTCGCCTTCGCGGTGCTGCTCGCCGAGTTCAGAGATGCGCCGCAGCGGCTGATCGACGAGCTCGCGGCGCTGTTCCTGATCGTGCGGATCGCGTATGTGCTGACCTATCTCGGCAATCGCCCGACGCTGCGCTCGATCCTCTGGAGCGTCGGCTTCGCGATCAATCTCGGCATCTTCTTCCTGCCGGCTTTGAAGCGGTTCCTGCCGGTGTGAGGCGCCGGCCTCACGCCGTCAGATGACGCTCCCGCGTCGCGATCAGCGACCGCATCGATGCCGGGATCGTGACCGGACGATGGGTCTTCTGGTCAGTGTAGACCCAGACGATCTCGCCGGTCACCAGCGCGTCCGCGCCGCCCTTCAGGAAGATGGCGAGCTCGAACACGAGGCTGGAATTGCCGATCCGCGCTACGCGCACGCCGACATCGAGCTCCCAGTCGAAGCGGACCGGCGCCTTGTATTCGATGACGGACTTGACGACGTGGAAATCGATGCCGCTCGCCTGCGCGTCCGCATACTGGTCAAAGCCGAGCGCGCGAAAGTACCCGGTGATGGCGGTGTCGAAATAGGTCAGGTAATGGGCGTTGAAAACGACGCCCTGGCCGTCGATCTCGGAATAACGCACCCGAAACGGATGAAAGAACCAGAAATCCTCGCGCGACATGGAGACCCCCCGATAGGAACCTTCTTGTCTCAATAGCGGCCGGAGGGAGGTTCGCAAAGCGGCTATCACGCCGCGACGGGGTAGCTCTTAGCCCGTGGAGGAAGGGTCAGAACGAGCCTAGAAGCACGTGGTCCGTTCGGCGGCGATGTAGCCGAACAAGAGACCGACGCCGAACAGCAGCACGAAGCCTGCGGCGGCGAACTCGATGCCTCGCATGAACAGCGCGCCGCCGCCGTCGCGCCCCGCGCTGAGGCGGGCGGCGATGTCCTTGGCGGAAACGGCGACGACAGCGATCGCCGCGACCGTGATCGCGGTACCCAAACCCATCAGGAAGGTCGCGGCGATGCCGGCCCAGAACAGGCCCTGCGCCAGCGCGAATACCAGGACCAGGATCGCACCCGAACAAGGGCGGATACCGACGGTCAGGATCGCAGCGAAGCCGCGCCGCCAGCCGCCCGGACCGGCGAGCTCGCTGGGGGTGGGGCCGTGGGAGTGGCCGCAATGCTCGTCGTGGACGTGATCGTTCCCATGATGATGAGCGTGGTGATGATGGGCGTGTGCATGGCCCTGATCGTGGCGATGATGATCATGGCCGTCATGGTCATGCGCATCATGATGATGGTGATGACCGTGATCATGATCGTGCGGCACGCCCGCAATCGCCGGCACCGGTTGGGCGACCTGGAGCGCGCGGATGAAGGCGCCGCCCTTGACCCACACCAGTCTCAGACCGAATGCCGCAATCAGGGCGTAGCTCGCGATCTCGATCACCGCCTCCGCCTTGCACATGGTCTTGGCCGTGGCATTCAGCACCCAGGCCGAGATGCCGACGACCAGGATCGCGACCAGCGACTGCATCAGCGCCGAGGCGAACGACAACGCGATGCCACGCCGCGCGGTCTCGCGGTTGGCGACGAGATAGGAGGCGATGACCGCCTTGCCGTGGCCAGGACCGGCGGCATGGAAGATTCCATAGGCGAACGAGATGAAGAGCAGCGTCCACACCGCCGAGCCGTCGGACTTCGCGGCCCGGATGGTCGCCGACATCTGGCGATAGAATTCCGACTGTTTCGCCAGCAGCCAGCCGATCAGGCCGCCGGCCTCCGAATCGGCCGCCTGCGCCGGCCGCGGCGCGCCGAACGGCGTCTGCGCGAGCAGATGATGGAGCGCGGCATCGGCCACGCCAACGACGAGCAGAACGGCGGCGCAGGCGAGCAGCCCGCGCGCGAGCGGGGAGAGTTGCGGCTTCAAGGGCAATCCACCGTGATCTTGTTGGCGAACATCATGCCGAAATTCGAGTTCTCGCCGTTGAGAAAGGTCTGCTCGTTCAGCTGCTGCGCGCTGGCGGTGCCGTCGTTCGGCCGATCCAGCTTCATCTGGCAGCCAGAGGGCGCGCCCACCAGCTTGACCGGATTGTCCTTGGCCATCTTGAAGTCGATGAAGAAGGAGCGGTCGAACACTTCGAGCACCAGCTGCTTGGGCTTGACCGGGGCCTTCAGCGGCAGCGTGAAGTGCAGGGTCAGCACCGTATCCTTGTAGTCGAGGAAATAGTCGACTGGCTCCTGGAATCGTTCCTTCTTGCCGTCGGCTCGCGCGAAGGTGAAGTAGGCGTATTCCTTGAGCGACTCGACGTTGGTTTGCGCCAGCGGGCCGAGCTCCTCCCGCGTATAGGTCCCCTTGGTCTTGCTCTCGAGCCCCTGCACCGCATAGGCCGAGAACATGTCGTCGAAGGTCCAGGCGTGACGCACGCCGGTGATCGAGCCATCCGCCGCGTAGAGCAGCTCGCTGGTCGCGGTGATCCAGACATGCGGATGCGCATTCGCGGCACCCGCTGCCAGCGTCATCGCGGCAGCAAGCAGGCATCCGAACAGGGCGCGCATATTCATCAGGCCGCCTTTGCGTCGTCGAGCAGGCCGCGACGGCGGAGCAGCGCATCGGGCTCGGGTGGTCGGCCGCGGAAGGCCTCGTAGGCGGCTTCCGGATCGACCGATCCGCCGCTCGAATAGATGTCATCGTGCAGGCGTCTTGCGACCTTGGGATCGAAGATGTCCCCCGCCTCCTCGAAAGCGCCGAAGGCGTCCGCGTCCATCACTTCCGACCACATGTAGCTGTAATAGCCGGCGGCATAATGGTCTCCGGTGAAGATGTGGCCGAATTGCGTGGGACGATGACGCAGCGCGATCTCCTCGGGCATGCCGATCTTCTCCAGCTCGCGTCTCTCGAAGGCGCGCACATCCTGCGCGGCGGCAGCCGGCTGGGTGTGGAATTCGAGATCGATCAGCGCCGAGGAGACGAATTCGACCGTGGCAAAGCCCTGGTTGAATTTGCGCGCGGCAAGGAAGCGTTGCAGCAGCTCGTCCGGCAACGGCTCGCCGGTCTGGTAGTGGCGGGCGAACTTCTGCAGCACCTCGGGCCGCTCCTGCCAGTGCTCGTAGAGCTGGGACGGCAGCTCGACGAAATCCGTAAACACGGAGGTGCCCGACAGCGAGGGATAGGTCACGTTGGAGAGCATGCCGTGCAGGCCGTGACCGAACTCGTGGAACAGGGTGCGGGCATCGTCAGGCGACAGCAGCGAAGGCTCGCCGCCGGCTCCCTTGGCAAAATTGCAGATGTTGAGAACGAGCGGCGCGACGTCGCCGTCGAGCTTCTGCTGGTCGCGCAACGAGGTCATCCAGGCGCCGGAACGCTTCGACGGCCGGGCGAAGTAGTCGCCGTAGAACAGTGCCTTGTGCTTGCCGTCCGGCCCCTTCATCTCCCAGACACGGACGTCCGGGTGCCAGACAGGAACGTCCTTGCGCTCCTCGAACGTGACGCCGAACAGGCGGGTGGCGCAGTCGAAGGCGGCGGCGATCATGTTGTCGAGCGCAAGATACGGTTTGATCGCGGCGTCGTCGAAATTGGCGCGTTGAAGGCGCAGCTTCTCGGCATAGAAGCGCCAGTCCCACGGCGCGAGCTTGAAATTGCCGCCCTCTTCCGTGATCAGGGCCTGCATCTCGTCGCGATCGGCGAGCGCCCGGGCGCGGGCCGGCTTCCAGACCCGCTCCAACAGGCCCCGCACCGCCTCCGGCGTCTTGGCCATGGAATCCTCGAGCCGGTAGGCGGCGAAAGTCGGGTAGCCTAGGAGCTTTGCGCTCTCCTCGCGCAGCTTCAGGATCTCGACAATGGTTTCATTGTTGTCGTTGGCGTTGCCGTTGTCGCCCCGCGCGATGAAGGCCTTGTAGACCTTCTCGCGCAGGTCGCGCCGGGCCGAGCTCTTCAGGAACTGCTCGACCGAGGAGCGCGAGAGCGTGACGATCGCCTTGCCTGCCAGGCCGCGCTCTTCTGCCGCAGCCTTGGCGGCCGCGACGAAATTCTCCGGCAGGCCCTGCCGATCGCCCTCGCCGAGCTCCATGATCCAGTCCTGCTCGTCGCCGAGCAGATGGTGGCTGAAGCTGGTGCCGAGCTGCGCGAGCCTCTCGTTGATCTCGGCCATCCGGGTCTTGGCCTCTTCGGAAAGGCCGGCGCCGGCGCGATGGAAGCGGGTGTAGGTGCGTTCCAAGAGGCGCAGCTGCTCGGGGGTGAGTCCAAGGTTGGCACGGTTTTCGTGCAGCTGGGCGATGCGGCCGAACAGCACGGCGTTCATCATGATCGGATTCCAGTGTCGCGCCATCCGCAAGGAGACCTCCTTGTCGATCTCCAGGATGGCCGGGTTGGAATGCGCAGAGACCAGATCGTAGAAGACCGCCGCGACCTTGCTCAGGAGCTTGCCCGAGCGCTCCAGCGCCGTGATGGTGTTGGCGAAGTCGGGCGCGGCCGGATCGTTGGTGATCGCCGCGATCTCGGCGGCGTGGTCGGCGAAGGCCTGCTCAAAAGCGGGCAGGAAGTGCTCCGGCTTGATCTCGTCGAAGGGCGGGGCCGCGAACGGCGTCACCCAGGCCTTCAGCAGCGGATTGGTCTCGGCATCCGTAATTTGGCGGGATTCTGACATCACAAGTCCGATTTTCATGGGCGATTGTTGCGGCCAGCTATAGCACGCGATGGGGCTTTTTTGGGCCGTTTGCCCTTGCTCCGAGCCGCCTTTTCGGGGAGATTGCGGCCCTCGAAGCCACGGACCTCAGCTCATGAACGCGCCTGCCTCCTCTTCCCGCCAGATCGCCTGGCCGAGCGTCATCACCGTCATCAGCGCCGCCATCCTGATCGGCGCGGAGGTGTTCGGCGCGGCCTTCGCCGGAGGTTGGGCGCTGGCGATCCTGTTCGGACTCGGCGATCAGGGCGCGCACATCCTCCAGGCCGTGCTGTTCGCACTGGGCGTGCTGGTGATGACGGCGTTCGTCCGCGCCGCTCAGCGCATCGAGCCCTTCACCAAGCGCCGCTGACGCTTCCACGCGCGCGCGAGATATACGCGCTGCGTTGAAAACTTAACGCTCGTTCATCTTCTGCGTCGCTCGCGCAACAGCGCGCAAGCAGATGTTAGGCAATTCTGCTCGCAGCCTAAAAAAAATCTTGCGAAGCAGAGTCAAAACACTTATGTGCGGACTTGCCCAATTTCGCACGTGCCTGTGGTCGTGTGTCAGTCGGTAGGTATCCGGACAAGAGGCCGGACAGCCGCCAAGGGGTGAAGAAGCCGAGGGGCTCTTCGGAAGCGCGGAAGTCGAAAGACCGAGGCAAACCCGGAGCGCCCAGCATCTCTCTCAAAGGGATGCCATGTCGAAGGTGACTTCGCTCTTTGCAACCGTGACTGGCAGCCGGAGGCGAACCGGCGCACCCCGCTCTCAACGGGGGACGCGACTTAAAGCAACGACGGATCGGGCTTTTTTGGTCTCTACCGGCAGTCCAACGCCGGCGCGGGCTACTGAAAAGGCTTGTCCTTCATTGCCAGGTGTGCGGGCGGGAACACTCCCAACCAATCCACGGCAGCACAGTCTGATTTGAGTCTTGTGGCTTCGTCGCGCCTCCATCGCGCGATCGGCCAGAGCGCTCTTATCCGACGTCATGTTTTGAACGGGCCCGTCGCTGGGCCGTTTGGGAGAGTGCCATGACCGAACGTATCCAGGAATTCCTGCGCAACCGCCGCAAGGATGGCCTCGACACCGAGCCGTGCCTCGTCGTCGATCTCGAGGTCGTGCGCGACAACTACCAAAGCTTCGCCAAGGCGCTGCCCGACAGCCGCGTGTTCTATGCCGTCAAGGCGAACCCGGCGCCGGAAGTGCTGTCGCTGCTCGCCTCCATGGGCTCCTGCTTCGACACCGCGACGGTCGCCGAGATCGAGATGGCGCTGGCCGCGGGTGCGACGCCCGACCGCATCTCCTTCGGCAACACGATCAAGAAGGAGCGCGACATCGCGCGCGCCTTCACGCTCGGCATCCGGCTGTTCGCGGTCGATTGCGCCGCCGAGGTCGAGAAGGTCGCCCGCGCCGCGCCCGGCGCGAAGGTGTTCTGCCGCATCCTCTATGACTGCGCCGGCGCCGAGTGGCCGCTGTCGCGGAAGTTCGGCTGCGACCCGGAGATGGCAGTCGAGGTGCTCGACCTCGCCAAACGCCTGGGTCTGGAGCCGTGCGGCATCTCCTTCCATGTCGGCTCGCAGCAGCGCAAGGTGAAGGCGTGGGACCGTGCGCTGGCGATGGCTTCGCAGGTGTTCCGCGACTGCGCCGAGCGCGGCATCAACCTGTCCATGGTCAACATGGGCGGCGGCTTCCCGACCAAGTACCTGAAGGACGTGCCGCCGGTGGTGACCTACGGCCGCTCGATCTTCCGCGCGCTGCGCAAGCACTTCGGCAACCAGATTCCGGAGACCATCATCGAGCCGGGCCGCGGCATGGTGGGCAACGCCGGCGTCATCGAATCCGAGGTCGTGCTCATCTCGAAGAAGAGCGACGAGGACGAGGTGCGCTGGGTCTACCTGGACATCGGCAAGTTCGGCGGTCTCGCCGAGACGATGGACGAGTCGATCCGCTACGCCATCCGCACCCGTCACGACGGTGCGGACATGACGCCGTGCGTGCTCGCAGGTCCGACCTGCGACAGCGCCGACGTGCTGTACGAGAAGAACCCGTATCCGCTCCCGGTCACGCTGGAGATCGGCGACAAGGTTCTGATCGAAGGCACCGGGGCGTATACGTCGACCTACTCGTCGGTGGCGTTCAACGGCATCCCGCCGCTGAAGACCTATCACATCTGATCTGCCACATCAGATCCGCCTCTCGGTCTGAGGCCTGACGAACCCGGAGCCGGCTTGCCGGCTCCTCCCTCACATTTCGATTTCTGACGACGCCTTGAACCGGCGTGCTTTGCGCACGTCGGTTCAAGTGGGGACTGACGCGCCATGACTGCTCCTCGGAAGCCACAGATCGCCCTCACCTCGAAGGCCGCTCCGTTCGTGATCCGTGCGGAACGTGCTGCCGACGTCGCGATGCGTGAAGCGTTGCTCGATGCCTGCTTTGGCGAGAACCGCCATGGCCGCACCTGCCAGCGCCTGCGCGACGGACGTGCACCCGCTGCAGGCCTTGCCCTGTCGGCGGTGCGCGAGGGCAAGCTCGTGGGAACCGTGCGGCTGTGGCACGTCAGCGCCGGAGGCAGGCCTGCCCTGGTCCTCGGACCGCTGGCGGTGGACCCTGCCTGCCGCGAGCTCGGGATCGGCGCCGCGCTGATGCATCAGGCGCTGGCTGCCGCCCGAGCGCGCGGGCACGCCGCCGTGATCCTGCTTGGCGATGCCCCCTATTACGCCCGGTTCGGCTTCTCGACGGAGAAAACCGGTGCGCTGTCGCTGCCCGGCCCGTTCGAGCGAGACCGCCTGCTGGCAATCGAGTTCGCCGAGGGCGCACTCGATGGCTGCGTCGGGATGATCGTCCCGACCGGCGCTGCCCTGCCCAAACGGAGGGCGGTTCGCGCACCTGAGGCGCGCGCGGCTTAAGGGATCCCTTGCATCGCGAAGCCCCAGGCCGCGTTGAGCGGCAACGCCCGACCGCGCCTGCGCCAAGCCAGTTCCTTTGGGGTTGCGCAGGCGCCTGAAACGCCCTTTAACCCCGCGAAACATCCCCCTGGTCGAGGTCCGAGAGCATGTCCCGTCGCCTGATTTCCACCGGCTCCCCGTTCGAGAAGACCGCCGGCTACAGCCGCGCCGTGATCGACGGCGAGTTCGCCTTCGTCGCGGGAACCACGGGCTATGACTACACGACGATGACGATGCCGGCCGACGTCACGAGCCAGTCACGCAACTGCTTCAAGACCATCGAAGCTGCCCTGAAGGAGGGCGGCTTCGAAATGGCCGACATTGTCCGTGCGACCTACTATGTCACCGACACCAGCTACATCGATGTCCACTTCGCCGTCTGCGGCGAGGTACTCGGCGACATCAGGCCGGCAGCGACGTTGCTTGTCGTCAGCGCCCTCGCCAAGCCCGAGATGAAGGTCGAGATCGAAGTCACCGCCAAACGCCGCAGCATCTGAGAAGCGCCGCCGCGCCTGATCCGTCCCCCACCCTTTGTCTGCCAGCACGTTTCGGAGAACCATCCCATGAGCCCCGCCTCGCAGGTCTACGCGAAGATCACCGGTCCCATCGTCATGGTCGGCTTCGGCTCCATCGGCAAAGGCACCTTGCCGCTGATCGAGCGGCATCTCGACTACGACAAGTCGCGCATCACCGTGCTCGATCCGAAGGACGAGGGCCGGAAGGCGCTTTGCGAGAAGCACAATGTCCGATTCATCCAGAAGGGCCTGACCAAGGACAATTATCGCGAGGTGCTGACCCCGCTGCTCACGGAGGGCGGCGGCCAGGGCTTTTGCGTCAATCTCTCGGTCGATACCGGGTCGACCGACATCATGGAGCTCTGCAACGAGCTCGGCGCCCTCTATATCGACACCGTCAACGAGCCCTGGCTCGGCTTCTATTTCGATGCCTCGAAGGGGCCGGAAGCGCGCTCCAATTACGCCCTGCGCGAAGTGACGCTGGCTGCCAAGCGGGCGCGCCCCGCCGGCTCGACGACGGCCGTTTCCTGCTGCGGCGCCAATCCCGGCATGGTCTCGTTCTTCGTGAAGCAGGCGCTGCTCAACGTTGCCGCGGATTTGAAGCTCAACGCCCCCAAGCCGAAGACCAAGGCTGAGTGGGCGGATTTGATGCGGCAGGCCGGCATCAAGGGCATCCACATCGCCGAACGCGACACCCAGCGCTCGAAGAAGCCGAAGGAGCCCGATGTCTTCGTCAACACCTGGTCGGTAGAAGGCTTCCTCTCCGAAGGCGTGCAGCCGTCCGAGCTAGGCTGGGGCACTCATGAGAAATGGATGCCCGACAATGCGCGAACCCATGAGGCCGGCTGCGGCGCCGCCATCTATCTGATGCAGCCCGGCGCCAACACGCGCGTGCGCACGTGGTGTCCGACCCGTGGCGCGCAGTACGGCTTCCTCGTCACCCATAACGAATCGATCTCGATCTCCGACTACTTCACCGTGCGCGACGCCTCAGGCACGGCGATCTACCGGCCAACCTGCCACTACGCCTATCATCCGGCCGACGATGCCGTGCTGTCGCTGCACGAGATGTTCGGCCGCGCCGGGAAGATGCAGGAGAAGCACCACATCCTCGACGAGAACGAGATCGTCGACGGCATAGACGAGCTCGGCGTGCTGCTGTTTGGCCATGACAAGAACGCCTATTGGTATGGCTCGCAGCTTTCCATCGAGGAGACGCGCAGGCTCGCGCCCTACCAGAACGCGACCGGCCTGCAGGTGACCTCGGCCGTGCTCGGCGGCATGGTGTGGGCGCTGGAGAACCCGAACGAAGGCATCGTCGAAGCCGACGAGATGGATTTCGATCGTCTGCTCGAAATTCAGATGCCCTATCTCGGCCCGGTGAAGGGCTTCTACACCGATTGGACGCCGTTGACGGACCGCCCAGGTCTGTTTCCGGAAGACATCGACACCAGCGATCCCTGGCAGTTCAAGAACATTCTGGTGCGGTGAACGCCTGTCTGTCTCCGCTTGTCATTCCGGGGCGCGCCGCTTGGCGCGAGCCCGGAATCCATCGGGAGACAAAATGCGCGGAAATGGATTCCGAGCTCGCACTTCGCGCACCCCGAATGACCGTAGAAGCCTACTTCTTCTCGAGCGGCGGCGCGATCTTCTCCGCGGGAGCCGGCGGCAATGCCGGCTTGGTCGCCGCGCCCTGCGTCTGCGGATCCGGACGTGCGGGCTCGGGCGCCGGCGTGGTCGGCCGATCGCCGCCCGGCTTGGCTTCCGCGGGCTTGTTCTGATCCTCGGAAGGCGTGCCCTGAAGCGGCGGCGTTGCCTGCGCCAGCTCCATCCGGTTTTCGGCGCGGATTTGCGCGAGCGACATCACGGCGACCACGATGCCCGCTGCGAGCAGCGAACCAGCAATTGTCAGGTCGAGCTTCAGTCTGCGCTTGTCGCCTTGAATGGCCATGTCGATCACCGCCTTTGTCCGCAGGACAACGAAACCGCGACCTGCCGGTTCCGGCATTGAAGAACCGGGAACCCAGCCCTCTGCGCGCCAAAACGCCGCGCTCAGTCGGTGGTACTGACCTCCCAGGTGGCGTGTCGTACGCCCGGCAAATGCTGGAGGTCAGTCGCCACCGCGTTCAGCTCGTTGGGGTCGACTGCGGTCGCGACCAGTTTTGCGGCGATCTCCAGAACGTCATCGCCGATTTCGGCCACATCGATATCGGCCACCGAATATTTCGCGGTCTCGAGCTTCTCGACGAGCCGGTCGCGCATATCCGGAAGAGCATCGGCCGCAACGGCAAGCTTGAAATAGTAGGTTGCCTCCAGCGCCTTCTCGTTCAGGGGAATACGGTTGATTGCATTGACCAGCGGACGCAGCATGGTGTTGCCGGCGATCACGAACACGGTCAGCGCGGACGCCTGCGCGATCATGTCGGCGCCGGCGCAGGAGCCAACCGCGGCGGACGCCCACAGCGTTGCCGCGGTGTTGAGACCGCGCACGTCCATGCCCTGCTTCATGATGACGCCGGCCCCGAGGAAGCCTATGCCAGACACCACGTAGGCGATCACGCGCACCGCGCCGTCGGCGCCCGCCAAATTCATCGCGAGATCGACGAAGGCGGCGGCGCCGACCGCGACCAGCACGTTGGTGCGCAGGCCCGCCGTGCGCTGACGGTATTGCCGCTCGGCGCCGATCAGCGTGCCCAGCACGAAGGCCGTGGTCAGGCTGGCCAGCGTATCCGCGAAGTCGGCAAGCTGGAATGTCGTCAGAAATCGCATGGCCCCCTATAAGGCGGGAACCATGACAAATTAAAGCTCCAGCAGGCCGCCATCCCCATTTTCGTCCGCAAAGGCCAGCAGCGTGCCCTTGGCGTTCCAGCCGAGCGCGGCGACGGGCGGCGTGCCGTTACGGCGGACGAGGATTTCCGCGCCGTCCTCCAGCCGCAGCATCAGCACGGTGCCGTCGCTGTAGCCGGCGGCCAGAATATCGTTCTTGGGATGGCAGGCGACCACCGACACGCGTGCTTGCAGCGGCGCGAGCATCGCGGGCTCCTTGCCCATGGGGCCGTCCTTGCTGCCGAACGGCCATACGATCACGGTGTCGGCGCCTGACGTCGCGAGCCCCTTGCCGCCAGCGCTCCACGACATCGAGCGGACGCGACCGGGGTAGCCTGTCATGCGCATGTGCCTGTTGTCGGCGAGCCGCCAGCCATGCAGCGCCGGCTCGTGCATCGCGGTGACGAGAAACTTGTTGTCCGGACTGAACGTGACCGCGTGATGCGAACCGGCCCAGGGCAGGAATTCGGCCGATCCCGCCATGTTCGGAAACCACAGCGTCACGCCGTTGTAGTGCGCGATTGCGAGCCGCAGGCCCTTCGGGGCGAATGCGAGACCGCCGACGGTGGATGGCACTTCGATCGACTTCTCCTCGGCCTTGCCGCTCTTGACCGTGGCCGTCTTGCCGGCCGACCAGGCGAAGGTGCCGTCGGCGTGCAGCGCCACCGCGTCGATCCAGCGCCGCTTCGGATCGGTGGCGAGCAGCGTCGCCTCGCCCTTGGCGTCGAGCGAGACGACCTTGCCGTCATCGCCGCCCATCACGAGGCGCTTGCCGTCTGAGGCGGTCGAAAGAATGCCGCCGCTGTGCACGGCAACCGTAGTGGTCTCGCCCTTGCTATCGACGAACGCGACATTCTCCTCGCCACCGACGAAGGCGGCACGGCCGCCGAGGAAATGCACCGAGGTCACGGCCATGCCGAGCCCAATAGGCTTGACGCGATCGGTGACGGAGACGATCGAGGCTGAATCCGGGGCCGGCGCGAACTCTTTCATCACGAGACGATGCAGCTCTCGAAACCCTTGCGGATCGCCTCTTCCGGCAATTCGCGGCCAATGAAGACGAGGCGGCTCTCGCGTGGCTCGCCCTCCTTCCACTTCCGCTGATGGTTACCCTCCAGCATCATGTGGACGCCCTGGAAAACGTAGCGGTCGTCGTCGTCCTGGAAGGCGAGGATGCCCTTCGAGCGCAGGATCTTGCCGCCCTCGACCTGCACCAGGTTCTGCAGCCAGGGCATGAACACGTTCGGATCGAGCGGCTTGTCGGTCTTGAGCGAGAGCGATTGCATCTCCTCGTCGTGATAGTGCTTCAGGCCATGGCCGTGATCATGGTGATGGTCATGGGCGTGGCCGTGATGGTGGTCATGGTCGTGGTCGTCAGCTTCCAAGAAGTCCGGCTCGATGTCGAGGATGCGGTCGAGGTCGAACGCGCCGCGATCGAGCACATCGGACAGCGCCACCGAGCAGCGCTCGGTGCGGTGCAGCTTCGCGTAGGGATTGATGCCGCGGATGCGAGCCTCGACCTCGGCGAGCTCGCCCTTTGTGACGAGGTCGGTCTTGTTCAGGACGATGACATCGGCGAAGGCGATCTGGTTCTTGGCCTCGGGCGCATCCTTGAGCCGGTCGGACAGCCACTTGGCGTCGGCAACCGTGACGACCGCATCCAACCGCGCATTCTTCTGCACGTCCTCGTCGACGAAGAAGGTCTGCGCGACCGGCGCCGGATCGGCAAGGCCGGTGGTCTCGACGATGATGGCGTCGAACTTGCCCTTGCGCTTCATCAAGCCATCCATGATGCGCACGAGGTCGCCGCGCACGGTGCAGCAGATGCAGCCATTGTTCATCTCGAACACTTCCTCATCGGCACCGATGATGAGATCGTTGTCGATGCCGATCTCACCGAATTCGTTGACGATGACGGCGTATTTCTTGCCGTGGTTTTCGGACAGGATGCGGTTCAGGAGCGTGGTCTTGCCGGCACCGAGATAGCCGGTCAGCACGGTCACGGGAATCTTCTGGGAGGTCGCTTCAGACATAACAACTCCGGACTTCGGCTTGTCGCGCGACGCGAGGCGGGGTGGCCCCTGCCCTAGTGGTCAAGCGCGCTGGTCAGGGCCTTTATATTGTGCCTGACCATGTCAATGTAAGTGGGTGCAAGCCCCTTTTCGCCGGTCAAACCGTCCGAAATCAGGGTGCCGCCGACCTTGGCGCCTGTCTCGGCCGCGATCCGCCGGATCAGCCGATCATCGCTGATATTTTCCAGGAATACCGCCGGGATCCTCGCGGCCTTGATCTGGCTGATGATGGCGGCGATGTCGCGCGCGCTGGGCTCGGTTTCCGTGGAGACACCCAGGGGGGCGATGAACCGGATACCGTATTCGCTGGAGAAATAGCCGAAGGCGTCGTGGGTAGAGATCACCTTGCGCCGCTCGGGCGGGATTTTCACCACGGCCTGCCGGACCTCGCGGTCCAGCGTTTCAAGCTTTTCCAGATAGGCGCTCGCCTGGGCACGGAAGAACTCGGCGTCATCCGGAGCGGCCGCGGCGAGCGCATTGGCGATATCGGTGACGTAGATCTTGGCGTTGGGAATGGACTGCCAGGCGTGGGGATCGGCGGCCGCACCCAGTTTCAGCGGTGTGATGCCCGCGCTCGCGGTCACGACTTTCGCCTTGCTGCCGGCGGACTGCACAAGGCGCGGCAACCAGCCCTCGAGGCCAAGCCCGTTGACGATGACGAGCTTGGCGTCCGCGATCCGTTTCGCATCGCTGGGCGTCGGCGTATAGACATGGACGTCGCCGTCGGCGCCAACCAGTGTCGTCAGATTGATGCGGTCGCCGCCGACGTTGCGGACGAAATCGGCCAGAATCGAGAAGCTCGCGACGACGTTGAGCCGCTCCGCGGCCTGCAGCGGCGAGGCGATCAGCAACAGCGTACAAAGCAGGATGAATCGCATCGTCACGCTTCCAGATGCCGGCCGGGAAACAGTTGCCGGACGATGCCGCCGACGCGGCCGAACAGCACGGAGACCACGTAGATCACCGTCGCCACGAGAATGATCGCAGGGCCTGAGGGCACGCGGGTCTGGAACGACAGCACGAGGCCGGCATAGCCCGAGACGGCAGCAGCAATCACGGCAATGCATATCATGGCGGTGAGATCGCGCGACCAGAACCGGGCGATCCCGGCCGGCAGGATCATGAGGCCGACGGCGAGCAGCGTGCCGAGCGCTTGAAAGCCGTTGACCAGGTTGATGACGACGAGCGCGAGAAACGCGAGGTGCGCAGGTCCCCCCGCGCGGCTGACCGTGCGCAGGAACAGCGGATCGACGCTCTCGATCACGAGTGGCCGGTAGATCACCGCGAGCACCAGCAGCGTGATCGTGGCGTTGATGGCCACCACCAACAGCGTCTGGTCGTCCATCGCCAGAATGTTGCCGAACAGCACATGCAGCAGATCGATATTGGTACCCTTGATCGAGACGATGGTGACGCCGAGCGCGAGCGAGGCGAGATAGAACGTGGCGAGCGAAGCGTCCTCCTTCAGTCCCGTCGAGCGTGCCACCACGCCCGCGAGGATCGCGACCGCAAAGCCGGCGATCAGGCCGCCCGCCGTCATCGCGAACAGATTGAGGCCCGAGAGCAGGAAGCCGACCGCCGCGCCCGGGAGGATTGCATGCGCCATGGCATCGCCGACGAGGCTCATCCGCCGCAACATCAGGAACATGCCGATCGGCGCGCCCGCGAGCGCTAGCGCGATCACGGCGGCGAGCGCCCGCCGCATGAACTCGAATTCGGTGAACGGGCCGATCAGCACGTCATAGATCATCGGATATCAAGCCGCCCGCGAGCTGATATCATCGGCTGCGCAGGCCGCGGCGCTGTCATCGAACGCCTCGCACATCCGCATCGCAACCAGCAGATTTTCCGGCGTCAGCACCTCCGCCGTCGGACCCCACGCCACAGGGCCGCGGGCCAGCACCAGAGTCTCGGCGAAGTGGTTGCGCACCATCTCCATGTCGTGCAGCGCAGCGAGCACAGTCCGGCCTTCGCCGTGCCAGCGCTGCACCAGCGCGAGCAGGTCGGCCGTGGTCTTGCTGTCGATGGCATTGAAGGGCTCGTCGAGCACGATCAGACGAGCGTCCTGGAGCAGCACGCGCGCGAACAGCACGCGCTGCATCTGGCCACCCGAGAGCGTGCCGATCGGTCGGTTCTCGAATCCATTGAGTCCGACGGACGCGAGCGCGCGGAGGATCTTTTCGCGGGCAGCCTTGCCGACGCCACCGAACAGGGAGGTGGCGCGCCACAACCCGGTGCCGACGAAATCGAACACCGAGATCGGGAAGCTGCGGTCGATCTCGGCGCTCTGGGGCAGGTAGGCGATGTCCCTGCGGTCGAGACCGCCGAGATGGATGCTCCCGTCGAGCGGCTTGAGGATGCCGACGATGCCGCGCAACAGCGTCGACTTGCCGGCGCCGTTGGGACCGATCACCGCGACCAGCGCACCTTGTGCAATCTCGCCGTTGAGATGGTGCACGGCCGGATGCCGGTCGTAGCCGAGCGTGACGTTGTGGAAGTGCAGGGCCGCCATGGTCACCTCATCGCCAGCAAGACGATGCCCCAGAGAACGGCACAGACGCCGACTGCGGCCGCAAGGCGACCCGCCATGGTCATGCGCAGGATCGACCAGGGCGCCGCTTGGGCCGGATGCGGTGAGGCCTCATCATGGCTATGGGCGTGGTCGTGCGAATGCCTGTAGCCATGAGGGTGGCTGTGGGCATGGTCATGATGATCGGCGCGGGACGCAGCAGGAACCATGATGTGACGTTATATTATAACATTACCCCTGTCCACGCCCGGCTCACGGCTTGCCGATCACCATCGCGACCGCCGCGGCCACGAATGGAAACGGCACCGATACGGCGCAGCGGAACCAGACGAAACGGGCCGGCATGAACGGGATCTCCCACAAGATCACCCGCTGGAAGGCGAACAGGGCCCAGGCGACGACATAGGCGACCACCTGAGGCACGCCGCCACCGGACTTCAGCGCCACCGTGCCGATGGAGAAGCCAACCACAGGACCGCCGGGCGTCGCGGCGCCAGCGACCACGGCGGTCGCTACCCCGAGCCAACCGCTGTCCGGTCCGAGCCAACCTGTGATCACCTCCTGCGGTATGATGGCGGCGATGTAGCCGGAGCCGATCACACCGAGCGCGATCCGCGGCACGATGTTGATGAAGTCCATCGCGCCTTCTCGAAGCGAGGCTTTGAATACGGGAGGGCCGCGGCGGAATGCGATCAGGCCGACGCCTAGCACCGAGCCCCACAACAGGATGTCGATCAGAAGCGCTGCGCTCAAGTCTCGTCGTCCTTGATGGCGGGCTTCGGATACATCCTCACGTAGACGAAGCGGCCGAGAGCGCCTGCGAGCACCGGCAGCGGCAGCGAGATCACGATCCGCCACAAGGTGAAATCGGTGCCCATGATCGGGATCTCCCAGGCCACCGCCCGGCCGTAGCCGATCAGGGTCCAGCTCACGACCATGGCGATGGTGGCACCGAAATCGGCACCGACCGCGAGCAGCGCGCTCGCCACGGGGTAGGCGGTAAAGGGACCACCGGGCAGGATCGCGCCGAACGCGGTACCAATCAAAAGACCCATCAAGCCGGACTTCGGCCCGAGCGAGCGCGAGACTTTCTCGTGCGGCAGGATCTCCGAGATGAAAGCGCCGAGCAGGCAGCCGGCCAGCACGCGCGGCAGGATGCCGGAGAAGAGCGAGAGGTCGTGGGTCAGAATGTCGAGAACGCCATCGGTGCCGTCGCGACGCCAGACAAGGCCTGCGCTCACCGCCACCAGGACCGCGATGATGATAGTCGACCAGCCGATCGGCTTACGCACACGCCCCGGACGCGGCTCGGAGTCCTCGGCAGGCGCCGGCGTGTTCGGGGAAGGTTCTGACAATGGGTGTGGGGCGGCTCGAGGGTGAATCCTTTTCTGATTAAGGGCGCCGCCGAGGCGATGCAAACGGCGTGATGACAGACCCATGCGCGTACCACGCAGGGCAATTCCGCACAGCAAAAAGGCGGCCGCGCCAGCGACCGCCTTTTGTCAGTCTCGGGCGGCGCGCCGACGCCGACCCGGAACCCATCGGGCGCGAGCCCTAGCATTCGAATGAACTCCGGGCTCACGCTTCGCGCGGCCCGGAATGACATCGTCACGCCTTCTCGAACAGGGACTCCACGTATTCCCAGTTCACGAGGTTCTCGACGAACGCCTTGAGATAGTCGGGGCGACGGTTGCGATAATCGATGTAATAGGAGTGCTCCCAGACGTCGCAGCCGAGAATCGGGGTAGCACCGTGCACCAGCGGATTCTCGCCGTTCGGGGTCTTGGAGATCTCGAGCTTGCCGTTCTTGACCTGGAGCCAGCACCAGCCGGAGCCGAACTGGCCGATGCCGGCCGCCTGGAAGTCCGCCTTGAACTTCTCGAAGCCGCCGAGGTCCTCGTTGATCTTCTTCTCGAGCTTGCCGGGCAGCTTGGTGCCGCCGCCATTGGGCTTCATCCAGCTCCAGAAGTGAATGTGGTTGTAGTGCTGGCCGGCATTGTTGAACACGGCCGGGTTCTTGCCGAACGAGCCCTTGACGATCTCTTCAAGGGACTTGCCTTCCCATTCGGTCCCCTTGAGCGCGTTGTTGCCGTTGGTGACGTAGGCCTGGTGATGTTTGTCGTGGTGATATTCGAGCGTCTCCTTCGACATGTACTGACCGAGGGCGTCATAGGCGTAAGGGAGTGGGGGCAGCGTAAAGGTCATGGGTTCTTGTCCGCAACTGGTGGGGAACGAGTTCTAACGGTCACCCCTTATAGAAGGTTCCGCAGCCGTTAAATACCTCAGAATTTCGAAAACGCGTGGTGCCGACGCTTGGCACGATTGCATAAAATCGTCGCAGGACAAGGACATCTGCGGCAGTCGTGGCGGGCCGATGCAAAATACCATTGCCTTTGAAGCGCTTATGGCGGAACGAATGCCCTGCGCAGCGCCAGTGCGAAAGACGGAGCCATGAGCATCGAGATCGACATTCTGAACGGTGACGCCTCGTGGCCGATAGCGGAGCCGCTGCATCAGGCAGTGTGGGGACCACATGTGATTGCGGACAAGCCCTGGGCGCACGTCAAATGGGCCAATGCCGATCTGCGCGTTCTGATCGAGACGCCCGAGGACGGTCTCGTTTGCCATGTCGGCATCTACTTCCGAACCGTCACCTGGAACGGACAGAAGGTCCACATTGGCGGCATCGGCGGGGTCTGCACGCGCGAGGACCGACGCGGCCGCGGTTATGCAACGATCGCACTCGACGCGGCCGTGCACACGATCAGGGCCAACGAAGCGGTCCGCTTCGCCCTGCTGTTCTGCGAGCCGCACAATTTCGCATTCTACGAGGCCCGCAGCTGGCTCCCCTTCGAGGGCGAGGTCTATTGCGAGCAGCCGGAAGGGCGGATCCGCTTTACCCAGATGGCGCCCTACGTCTTCAACATCGTCCGCGCGCCGACGCTGGGCACCATCGACCTATGCGGCCTGCCCTGGTGAGCCCTGCGTGAGCAAGGGCTGCGCGGGTCGACCCACGTTCTATAATATGTCGACCATCATTTAATATTCCGCCCGGTGAACATGACGATCGATGCCCCCCTAGATGCCGTCCCGCCGGTTGCGCCGGTCGTCTCCCCCATCGCCAGCCTGCTGACCGCACCGATTCTCCCGACGCTGCTGCGGCTCGCGATTCCCAACATGATCGCGATGGTCGGCAGCACGCTGGTTGCGGTGGCCGAGACCTCCTATATCGGCCGGCTCGGCACCATTCCGCTCGCGGCGATCGCGCTGGTGTTTCCGTTCGCGATGCTGACGCAGATGATGAGCGCTGGCGCGATGGGCGGCGGCGTCTCCTCCGCCATCAGCCGCGCGCTGGGCGCTGGGAATCGCGACCGCGCTGCGACGCTGGCGCTGCACGCTGCCATCATCGGCCTCTGCGGCGGGCTGTTCTTCACGGTGATGATGCTCGTCTTCGGCCGCTCCTTCTTCGCGCTCCTCGGCGGACGCGAGCAGGTGCTGGAGGAGGCCAGCAGCTATTCGCAGGTGCTGTTCTCCGGCGCGGTGGCGATCTGGCTCGTCAACACGCTGGCCTCGGTCATCCGTGGCACCGGGGACATGCGCCTGCCTTCGATGACGCTGATCGGAGCGAGCGTGCTCCAAATCGCGCTCGGCGGCACGCTCGGGCTCGGGCTGTTCGGAGTGCCGCAATTCGGCATGCCGGGCGTCGCGAGCGGCCAGTTGATTGCGTTCAGCTGCGCGGCGATCTTCTTCCTCTGGTATCTGTTGTCCGGACGCAGCCGGCTGCCGCTGGCTCTTCGTGCCTTCCATTTCGAGCGCGCGATGTTCGTGGACATTCTTAAGGTCGGCGCGTTGGCCTGTCTGTCGCCGCTCCAGACCGTGCTCACCATCCTGATATTTACCAAGATCCTGGCGACCTTCGGCACCGAAACACTGGCGGGCTACGGCATCGGATCGCGGCTGGAATTCTTGCTCATCCCGATCACCTTCGCCTTCGGCATAGCCTCGGTGCCGATGGTCGGCATGGCGATCGGCGCCGGAGACGTGAAGCGCGCGCGGCGGGTGGCCTGGACTGCGGCGGCGGCCTCCGGACTCACCATCGGCCTGATCGGCCTCGCCGTTGCGCTCGCTCCGTCGCTGTGGGTCGGGCTCTTCACGCGGGATCCCGGCGTCACCGCGGCAGCGCACAGCTATTTCCATTGGGCAGGACCGGCCTTCGTGTTCTTCGGCATGGGCGTGTCGTTGTACTTCTCGTCACAGGGTGCGGCGCGAGTCGGCGGCCCCGTGCTCGCCTCCACGGTGCGGCTCCTGATGGTCGCGATCGGCGGCGTCGGACTGATGACCGCGCAAGCTCCGGCCTGGACTCTGTTCGCGCTGGTCGGTGGCGCCATGGTCGTGTTCGGACTGTCGACCGCGGCGTCTGTCGCCTTCGTGCGATGGGGCAAATGATCATAGGGCGGTAGGCGCGGGAATGTGATTCCAAGCCAGCGTTGCACTATCCTGCCGGGCTGCTATCGAGGCGCTCCATTCTAGGGCCCTTGTCCAGGCTGCGTCGGTGCGCTCTGCGGCGGCGAGATCTGGACGCGCGCCGGGCGCTAGCTCGCTGCCATCATCGCCTTCAACGCCGTCGCCGCCGAGGCATAGCCGCCACGCGCGCCGTCGATGAAATGGACGTGATCGCTCCGCAGCAGCGAGGGTGTGAAGCAGGTCATCATGGCCGCATCCTGCCGGTGGACGCCGTAGCGCACGATACCCTCGCGCGCCGCCGCAGCGAGACGATCGGTGAGGGCACGTTCAAGCTCGACCGTACAGTCGATGACCATGCGCAAGCCGTCATCATATTTCCTGAAGTCCGAGTTCTCAGCCACCTGACGCTTGTAGACGCCAGGCATGAAGCCGCCGGCCTTGAGGTCGAAGCGCATGATCAGATAGGCGAACAGCGTGTAGGCGAGCACGCTGACCCTGCGTGCGAGCAGCGAACCGCCACGCTTGGTGCGGGCCTCGAAGTCCACCCCCTGCGGCGGCCATTTCAGCGGCGGCCCTTGCGGCGGCACCGGGCGGCCGCCATCCGGACTGAGCTCGACCAGATCGATGACGTCCTCGATTACCTTGCGGAAGGCGCGCGGATCGGCACCCCGTGTCGGCATCACCAGCAGCGATAGGATCAATCCGCGGGAGGCCGGAATCACCTCGAATCGGCAGGACAGGCCCGACAGGTCGGGTTGCGTGCCCGCGGGCGCCGCCTCGACCGCAAACTCGCCGCGCTTCATCGCGGCCTCGGCCCAGGCGAGGCCGCCGCCCGAGAACATCGCATAGGACAGGTTGGCCGAAGGCCCGAACCGGGCGACGCGCACGTCCAGGGCCTGCGCACGAATGGCGCTGACCGGCACTAGTGCGACGCGCATGGTCAGATCGAGATCTTCCCGCACCCAGGTCGCAGTCGCAGCCAGCGCCTCGCGGGCCAGTTCGACATCATCCGGCGAAACCGCAAAGCTTGCGCCGTCGCCCCCGAATACGAAGGGAAATTCGCGTCCCGCCAACGCGTTCGTCACCGCCGCGATCACCGCAGCGCCTGCCATGTTCACCGCCTTGTAGCGCTGCGCCGCGATCGCCCTGGTCGAATCGACGATATCGGCAACGCCGATGCTCCAGTCGTCGGGCAGCGGCGAGTAGAGCGCGGGATCCATCAGGCTGGTGAAGCCTCTGAAGACGGGAATGCCGCGATAGAAAGACTCGCCTGAAATCATTCGGAATGCCGGGTGGTTGGAATGCGCGTCGGAACAGAATACGCGGCAGGACCGATCCGGGTTCGCCGGCCGGCAGCCTTTTCGATCATTTGGCCGAAAAGGACACGGACAACAAGATGCCGGCGCTTGCGATTCCGCGGCGGGTCATTGATCGGCGTCAAACGGCCGTCTGGGGAGACCGGATATCGTCATTCAGCTCAAAGGGGTGCATGGGATGATCGAGGTGTCCGACTTTGGCCGCAAGGACTCAGGCTCTCCAGTCCGCCGGCGCACGGGCATTGACCCAGTCAGCGCGGTGAAGATGCCCGAAAGACTGACGGCAGCCGTCGATGCCTGGGCCGAAGCTCATGGCCTGACCCGCTCGGATGCGATCTGCAAGCTGATCGAACTGGGCCTGAAGATGACGCCCCCGGTCGTCCCGCCGGTACACCCGACGGAATCGAGCGCCACCAGGATCGAGGAGATCGCAGTACACGAGATCGAGGCGCTGCTCGATCCCGCATTGCCGGCCGACGAACGCGAACGCCGCATTCGCCGCCTGACCGAGGGGCCGCCGGAATTCTCACAGCAGCGAATTGACCTGCCGAAGGACTCGCCGAAGCAGCGAACGTGAGCGGCTAGTGCAGCTTGTCCTCTTGACGCTTGCGTAGGCTGTCGAGCGACGCATCACGACAGCCGACCAGGCGCACGAATTGCTGTGGGTACATTTCATGGCCGTGACTGCCGGAATTCTGATGCGTCATCGGCGGACAGCGGACATCATCCGGCTCCGTCCGGGATTGCTCCGGCAGACTCCGGTGTGAAGCGGTCATGTTTGGCGGGGTCATGGACTGCTCCCTGTCGATTAGGGCAGATCGGTTGACGTAACCCAATCGATTGCGGGGCATCTTACGACCAGATCCGGACAGATATCATTGTGCCGGATCAACACGATCACGACGGGCGGGTTCCGCTTATGCCGTATTCCCCGCGTCGACGGTGAACAC
The DNA here is from genome assembly GCF_001424605.1 of Bradyrhizobium sp. Leaf396. NCBI lineage: Bacteria > Pseudomonadati > Pseudomonadota > Alphaproteobacteria > Hyphomicrobiales > Nitrobacteraceae > Bradyrhizobium > Bradyrhizobium sp. Leaf396. Next base: position 156,748 of record NZ_LMQJ01000023.1, on the reverse strand, counting down.
CGTCCCGGTGACATTGCGGCCGCCTTCCCCCAGCAGATATTCCACCATCCGAGCGATGTCGTCCGTTTCCGGCAAGCGGCGCAGCGCGCTGCGGCCGGCGATGCGCTTGCGGCCCTCGTCGGAGAGATTGTGGGTGAGTTCGGTGTCTATGAAGCCCGGAGCGATCGCGTTCACGGTGATGCCGAGCTTGCCGACCTCGCGCGCAAGCGAGCGGGTGAAGCCGGTGGCGGCGGCCTTGGTCGCGCCGTAGACCGACAAGCCGTTGTAGCCTGTGGTCGCGATGATCGAGGAGATGTTGATGATGCGCCCCGCACCATCCGCCATCATCTGCCGCGCAACATATTTTGTGAGGATGATCGGAGACAGCACATTGAGCTGCACCAGCGCCTCGATCTCGGAATTGTGCATGGTGGCAAGCAGGCCCTCGGTGCCGAGGCCGGCATTGTTGACGAGGCCGTAGATCGGGCCGAACTCGTCGCGCACGAGTTTCGCGAAAGCCGGAATTGCATCAATCACGGCGAGATCGCAGGAGCGGAAATGCAGGCGCCCCTCGGATTCGGCAATCGCGCTCTTGAGCTCCTCGCTCTCGCGCCGTGCGGCCGCAACCACGTTGAAGCCGGCGCCGGCGAGCCGCCTGGCGATCGCCAGGCCAATGCCGCGGCTGCCGCCGGTGACGAGAATATTATGCATCGGTGCGCGCCAGTTTTCCGGCCGGGGTGACATCGAGCGCCTCGACGAAGCGGATCACGGCCGGCACCTTGTGCGAGGCGAGCTGGGCGCGGCACTGCTCCAGGATCTGATCCCGGATCCCCTTCGCGTGCGCCGGATCGGTACCCTCGGCAAGAATTACATCGGCGACGACGATGCCGCCGGTGATAGGGCTGCGGCGAGACTTGGCGCGCGACATCCGCACGGCGGGATGGCGGTTGATCACCGCCTCGATCTCCTCAGGGTGGACCTTCAGCCCGCCGATGTTGATGATGCCGCCACGGCGGCCGACGAAGTAATAACGATCACCGCGCAGCTCGACGATATCGCCGGTGTCGACAAACCCCTCATCATCGGTGAGCGCCGCGGCGTTGCGGCCGATATAGGCGTGGGCTGTTCGTGTCGACCGGATCCGCAGCGAGCCGTCCACGACCTTCATCTCGACGCCATTGCGGTTGCCGAGATAGTCGGCCGGAAATCCCTCGAGCCCGTCATTGACGGCGAAACCGACGCCGGCCTCGGTCGAGGCATAGGCGTGGCCGACGGAGGCATGGGGAAACGCCACTTTGAGGCCGTCGAGCACGGCCTGGTCGGCGATCTCGCCGGAGAGACGGACGTAAGCCGGGGCGAACTGCGCGGCCGAGCCGCTCATCAGGAGCTTGCGCCAGTGCGAGGGCGTGCCGGAGATGTGCGACACGCCGCGCGCGTTCAGCCGCGCGATGTGATCGGTGAGTGCCTCATGGGGATCGGACAGCACCATCGAACCGCCGGAGAGGACGGCGCGGAGGAATATCTGCAAACCGCCATAACGGCGGATGTCGTAGAACGTCGCCCATACCGGCGCAGGCCCGCGTGCGGGGCCTTCGGCAACGATCGCGCCTGTCAGCGCTTCCAGCGTATGGCCGGCGATCTTTGGCACGCCCGAGGTGCCCGAGGTGAGCATCAGCCATTCGGTGGCGCGTTCGGTCCTGGTCCGCGCGGTGGCTTGAAGCGGCAACTGCGCGGTGACGACCAGCGGCACGCCAGTGCCGGCCCAACGATCCGGCTCGTCCGTCACGACGGCATCGATTCCGGCATCCGCGACCAACGCGTCGAGATGCGCCGGGTTGAGATCGGGCGGGCACAGCAGCATGCGACGGGCGACGCCGTCGAGTTCGATCATGGCAAGGCCCGACCGGAGCTGGTCCGACAGCTTGAGCAGCACGGCGCGGCCCGACAGCTCGCGCAGCCGGCCGCCCAGAACCGTATGCGACAGGATGTCGGTCAGCGACACGACGTCGTGCGCATCGGAGATCGTGCGGCCTTTCAGCTCCGCGCCGAGATGATCGCGAAGCGCGAAGATCTCACGCGGGGACATTTTCGTAGGCCCGCACGAAATCGCCGACGGTGGCGGGAAACGCTGCGTCCCCGGAAATGGTGAAGGGGTCGACGCCGGTCTCGTCCTCGAGACGCGCGACCAGGATCGCGAAGGCGAGCGAGTCGAAGCCCGTCTCGTGCAGGGACAGATCGTCCGAGAGCGCAGGAAGCGCGACGTGCTGTTCCTTGGCGATCTGCTGAATGGCTTCGATGACCTTTGACCTTACCGACATGGCTGGCTCGCTTTTCATTATCAATTCGTGTTACGGCGGCTCTTGATGACCGCCTCCCCATGACCGTCTGTTTACCCGACAGAAGTAAATGGCTTCTTGGACAATTCAGATAAAATTGGACCTATCTGCTGATTTCCGCAGGCCTACAGCCTGATCGTGCCGTCGTTGATGCGTGCATTGACCTCGGCATCCAGCGCGACGTAGGCGCCGGATTTCGGCTCGAGCATGAACAGCGGATCGGAGATCGCGCTGGGGTCAAACCCCTGCCGCGCGAGAACGCCTTTCTTCTGCTTGAACGTTTCGGTGGCGTCGAGCTCCCGCGAGATACGGATGAAGACCGGGCGGGCGTAAGCCGGGAGGCGAAGTGCGAGATGAGCAGGCAGCGCGGTGATGTCAAAACCCTCGTTCACGACTATCGCACTCATCCCGGCCCGACCGTCGGCGCCGGGTATGCTGACGCCATAGGTGGTGGCGTCGACCACGCCGGTGAAATCGCGCACGGCGTCGTTGACCTCCGAGGTCGCGACATTCTCGCCCTTCCAGCGGAAGGTGTCGCCGATGCGGTCGACGAAATGGAAAAAGCCCTTGTCGTCCATCCGCATCAAGTCGCCGGTGCGAAACCAGGCGTCGCCCTTGGCAAAGACGTCGCGCAGGATCTTCTTCTCGGTCTCGTCGGCATCGGTGTAGCCCTCGAATCGGCCGCCGCCCTGGTCCGCGGTGCCGATGCGGCCGATGGCCTCGCCGGCCTCGCCGCGGGCGCAGGCCATGCAGAGGCCCTCGTCACTGCGCAGCGGCGCGCCGCTATCGGGGTCGAGCTTGACGAGACTGGCCGGAAAGCGATGCGCGAGCAGCGGCGGGATGCGCCCGATTGCGCCAGGTTGCCCCTCGACATTGAACAGCGAGAAATTGCCTTCCGTTGCCGCGTAGAATTCGAGGATGCGCGGAATGGCGAAACGAGCCTGAAAGTCTTCCCAGATGTCGCCGCGCAAGCCGTTACCGCAGACCAGCCGTAGGCGATGGCGGTTCTCATATTCCGACGGCGGCGCCTTCAGCAGATAGCGACAGAGCTCCCCGATATACTGGAACAGCGTGCAGTCGTGGCGCACGATGTCGGACCAGAAGTTCGAAGCCGAAAACTTATCCGCAATCACCACGGAGCCGCCGGCAGCCAGCATGCTGCATGGGGCGACGATGCCGCCAACCGAATGGAATAGCGGCAGACAGTTGTAGAGCCGATCCTGCGGTGTCGCGCCTGTGAGACCAGCGAACCAGAAGCCCCAGTTGAGGATGCGGCGGTGACTGATACTGGCCGCTTTCGGCAGGCCCGTGGTGCCCGATGTGTAGATCAGCAGAGCGCGATCTTCGATGCTGACATCGCCGTGCTCGTCCGGCGCGAGCGGGCCGTCGTCCAGGACGGCAAGCGCGACGTCGATCGCACGTTCGCCGCGGGCATCGCCATGGGTCCAGACCTTGGCTTGCGTCTTCAGATGCGGCTTCGCGCTCTCCAGCACCTCCGAAAGATCATGCGCGACGATGATGTGTCGGGGTGCGGCGACATCGATGCAATGCGCAAGCGACTGCCCCACCAGCTTTGTGTTGAGCAGCGCGACCACAGAGCCGACGCGGCTGATGCCGAGCCATGCCGCGAGATAGTCGATGCCGTTCGGCATGATCAGTGCGACGGTATCACCCTTGACGAGGCCGACCGAGCGCGCCCAGCGCGCGTAGCGATTGATACGCTTCGACAGGCCTTCGTAATCGAGCGCGCCAATGTCGGTGACCAGCGCCGCGCGATCGGGCTGGCGTCGCGCCCAATCGTCGACGACGTCGGCGAACAGACGTCCCGGCAGCGTCTCGATCCGTGCGGTGAGCTCGATCGCCTTCAGCCAGATCTTCGACGCCGACGGCGCGCGCGCGGATTTCGCTTGCTCGATGACAGCGGTGGTCATGCTGTTGTTCTCTCGGGCCATGGCTGCTGGTTCGCCGATCTTAGCCCGCACCGCCCTGCCCAGGTGTTAAGGGGCAGGGTAAAAGCCGGTTAGTGCGCGATTAACGCTAGTCATTCCTTACCAGCCCGCCGGCTGCACGAGACGGCCCGCACAAGGCCAACGAAATTGGCGGCTCAGCTGTTACGCCAGCACCGGCGCCGAAACGCCAGGCAGGCGCTAGCCGCTTCGCCCGCGGCGCAAATGGCGCGGCGGTGCGTTGACGGGATAATATGGATTGAGGTCACAGGTCGCGGCGCGGCCCGAAGCGGTGGCGCGGCATTGCGGGATGGATGTGAAGGAGCAGTCGTACCACTCCCCGCCACCGCCATTCGCGCCGGAATAAACGTGCATGCAGACGGGGTAGCGTGGATCGAAGGTCTGCGCGTGGGAGGGCGCAATCACAAGCCAAGCGCCGACGGCGGGGAGCAGGGCGAGCGAAGCACAGGACGAGAAGATCCGAGGAAACCGCATCGTGGGACCGCTAGTACTGTTGCCTCTGTCGCTTGCGCGGGCGCGGCGGGGGTTGGTCGAAGGCGTAATAGGGATTCAGGTCACAGCTCGCCGAGCGGCCCGAGGCGGAGGCTCGGCACTGCGGCAGTGAGGTGAAGGAGCAGTCGAAATAATCGCCGCCGCCGCCGAAGCCGCCGGGCGTATAGACATGCATGCACACGGGATAGCGCGGATCATAGGTCTGGGCGCTGGCATCGGCCGCGACGAATAGGGTCACAATTGCGGTGACGGTCAGTATCGGCAAGCGCATGGAAAAAATCCTCGAATCGAACACGGCGCCGGCACGGATGCCGGTCACCTCAGTCACCTCATATGGCATAACACCACGCTGGAGGCGACTGTTCCTAGAGAGAGATGACGGCAAGGTGAGTGGAGCGCTCTCGCAGCACTCGCCCTCGCCATAGCCGGGGTTGACGGCCGAACCAGCGGCTACGCGCCGAGCCCTTGCAACACCAGCCGGTTCAGCCTTGCCGCGAACGCCGCCGGATCTTCCGGCAATTCGCCGTCCAGGATCTGCGCCTGCTCGAGCAGAAGCAGGCTGAGATCGTCCACGACCTTCGAGCCTGCTTGCGCCTTGGTGACCGCGGTAACCAGCGGATGCCGCAAATTGATCTCGAGGATCGGCTTGGTCTTCATGCCGCGGTTCTGCTGCGCCAGGATTCGCTCCAGCTCGCGGCTCGGCCCCTGGCTGTCGGCGACGAGGCAGGAGGCCGAGCTGGTGAGCCGCGTCGAGGCCTTGACGTCGCTGACGCGTTCGCCGAGCGCAGCCTTGATCACGGCGACGGTGGCGGCCTCATCCGCGGCCGGTTCTTCCTTCTTCGCCTCATCCTTGTCGTCAATGCGTGGGATCAGGTCGAGATTGAGATCGCCCTGGCTCAACGATTTCAGCGGCTTGCCGTCGAACTCCGAAGGCATCGAAGTCCAGAAGGCATCAACCGGGTCGGACAGCAGCAGCACCTCGATGCCGCGCGCGGTCGCGGCCTCGAGCCGTGGGTTGGATTTCAGCCGCTCGATGCTGTCGCCGACCAGGTAATATATTTCGGTCTGGTTCGGCTTGAAATCGGCGATGACCTGCTTCAGCGACCGCTTCTCGCCCGATGTGGTGGTGAAGCGCGACAGCGCGAGCAGCTTTTCGCGCCGCTCGAAATCCTCATAGATGCCTTCCTTTAGCACCGCGCCGAAGGCGTCCCAGATCTTGGCAAAATTCTCCGGGTCCTTCTCGGCAAGGCTTTCCAGTTCGGATACGACACGGGTCGCCACGGCTTTGCGGATCTGCGCGAGCTGCGGATTGTTCTGGAGCATCTCGCGCGAGATGTTGAGCGGAAGATCCTCGCTGTCGACGACGCCGCGGACAAAGCGCAGATAGCCCGGCAACAGATCGGCATCATCGGTGATGAAGACGCGGCGGACGTAGAGCTTGACCCGGCCCTTACGGTTCGGCTCGAACAGGTCGAACGGCTTGGTCGAGGGCGCGAACAGCAGCACGGCGTAGGAATACCGGCCTTCGGCACGGTAATGCAGCGTCATCGCGGGGTCGTCGAAGGCGGAGGCGATCTGATGATAGGCCTTCTTGTAGTCCTCCGCTGTCAGCTCGGATTTCGACCGCTGCCATAGCGCGCTCGCCGAATTGATCTGGCGCGGCTCGCCCTCTTCGGGCACGAGCTCGATCGGGAACAGGATGTTGTCGGAATAGGCCGTGACGATGCGCTCGATCTCGTAGGTCTCGAGATATTTCTTGGCATCGTCCTTCAGGTGCAGGACGATCTCGGTGCCGCGCGTCACGCGCGCGGCGTCCTCGTCGCTCGCGCGGGCGATCTCGAAGCCGGAGCCGCCTTGGGAGCTCCAGGTCCAGACGTCGCTCTCGCCGGCGCGGCGGCTGATGACGACGATCTTCTCGGCGACCATGAAGGCGGAGTAGAAGCCGACGCCGAACTGCCCGATCAGGCCGAGCCCGTCCTTGGCCTCTTTCAGCTTCGACACGAACGCCTTGGTGCCGGAGCGGGCGATGGTGCCGAGGTGGTCGATCAGCTCCTGCCGCTCCATGCCGATGCCGTTGTCGGCGATCGTGAGCGTCTTGGCAGTCTTGTTCGGGATGATGCGGATCTTGAGGGCGTCGCCCTCCCCCAGCAGGGCGGGACTGCCGATGGCCTCGTAGCGCAGCTTGTCGCACGCATCGGAGGCATTGGAGATGAGCTCGCGGAGGAAGATGTCGGTTTCCGAATAGACGGAATGCACCATCAGGTGCAGCAGTTCGGAAACTTCGGCCTGGAAAGGCTGCGTATGCACAGCCGTGTCTGACGTCGTCATGCGCTTACCCGGTCAAAACAAAAGGGAAGGAACCCGGATATAGCGCGAGGCAATGACGGATCAAGAGGATGTGAAGCGATCGCCCTGCGGTGCTGTCGTCCTGAGAGCGCAGATCAGGTCACGCAGCGGCCGGGCTGGAGAAGCTTGGCGACTTCGGTCAGGGAGCTCACCATCGGCTCGCAGGCGATCGTTGGCTTGCTGCGTACCTTCTTCTGGTTCTGGAGCAGCAGTGGCGGCTTGGCGTTGCCGGTCTCGATGGTCGCGGGGACCCGCAGCAGCACGGACGTCTCGGCGAGGTCGTTCAGCCGCATCGACACCGTGCGCGTGGCAACCGGCGCCGGCTTAAGCCCAGCGAGACGGTCCGCCTTCGCGGCGCGATTGACGTTCTGGCTGGGCGCGGAAATCGAGCTGTGGCTGGGGATATCGGCGACTGCCTGCCAACGGTCGGCCAGATCGTGCCCAGACGCCAATTGCACGGCACCCAGCGTCGCGACGATCGCGACGGCACCCAAAAAGACCTTTTGAATCTGTGACATGGCTGTCGATCCCTCGCCCCCATGGCGATCGCGGGAACAACGCCGCCGCAGGAGCGGGAGTTCTTGACCGTTACGATCACTTAACCGTGTGCGAAAAAGGCCGCAGGCACGCAAAATATTTCGCGCTTGGGGGAACGACTTTCGCGACCAGGAGTCGTCTCAGCAGCCGGCTATTCCCCCCTGCCCCATAGGCCGGCGACGTAGGGCGCGACTGTGGTGATGCCAGTCGCGCCTTACTTTTGTCTGGTGTCATTCCGCCGGCCGCGCCAGCCACGCCCGTCCTTCGTCATAGAGCTTCTCGACTTCGGGACCGGTGAGGCCCGGCATGTCGCGCTTGACCTTATAGCCGATCAGCTCCTGCATATAGGCGAGGTGACGGTAGCCTTCGGGCAGCACGGCGAGCGCCTGCTGATCAAGGCGCAGCGTCGCGGCGGGATCGACCGGATCCATCCGATCCTTCTCGTAGATTGGCTGGCGCCGGACGATGCCCCATCGACCCTGCCGCTTCTCCAGGAAATCATAGAAGCGCCCGGTGCAGACGACGTCGCAGAGCACGTCGTGGACGAGTGCGCGCTGCGAGATCGTCATCTTGGTCTGCGCGATGGCTCGCGCACCCGCAAGATCGATGCTGGTGCCGCCGAGGAAATGCAGGATGCGCACGCCTTTGGCAAATCCCTCCTGGCTGACACGCATGAAATCCCGCGCCGGCCCCTGAAACCAGGTAGCGGACATCCAGCCTTCCTCATGCCAGACGGTGGCGAAGCGCTCCCAGTCGCCAGCGTCGCGCCACACCGCCCAGTTTTCGACGAGGTCGCGGATGGTGAGACGATCAAGGAGCCGCTGGTCCATGGCAAATCTCCGACGGGGATCAAGGCATGAGGTATGAGCGGCGAAGTCGATCCGCGTCAAGCGCGAGCGGCGGCATGAAAAATCCGGCGTGCCTTGCAGCACGCCGGATCAGATCGTTTCGCGAAATGGCGCCTTATGCCGCCGGCGCTTTCGGCGTGCGGTTGCGCGAGTTGCGCTGGAAGAACAGGGCCTGGCTCGCGACCGCCGACACCATCGCGGGCTGGAACGGTTTTGAGATCAGAAATGCCGGCTCGGGCCGCTCGCCGGTGAGGAAGCGCTCCGGATAGGCCGTGATGAAGACCACCGGCACCTCGAAGGTGCGCAGCAGCTCGTTGACGGCATCGAGGCCCGACGAGCCATCTGCGAGCTGGATGTCGGCGAGGATCAGGCCGGGCCGCTTGTTCTTGGCGAGGGCCACCGCATCGGCATGGGTGCGGGCGACGCCGACGACGTTGTGGCCGAGATTCTTCACCAGGCTCTCGAGGTCCATGGCGATGAAGGTCTCGTCCTCGATGATGAGGACATCGGTCGCGATTTCGGCGGCCATCTCCCGTCCTGCAGCATCCGCGAGCCGCCGCGTCTCAGCGACGTCGGTCCCGAGAATGAAGGCAACTTCCTCTTCCGAAAAGCCCTCGAGCGAAAGCAGCAGAAAGGCCTGGCGCGGCAACGGCGTGATGTTCGACAGCCGCCGCTCCGGCGGCATCGGCAGGGTCGTCACCTCGGCATCGTCGTTGACGGAGACCGAATTCCAGATCTGCGTGAACAGCCGGAACAGGCCAGCCCTGGGCCCATGGCTCTCATCGAGCACCGACGGGTCTCCCAGCATGGCCTCCAACATGGCTGCGACATAGGCGTCACCGGAGGCCTGGCTGCCCGTCAGGGCGCGCGCGTACCGGCGCAACAACGGCAAGTGTTCAGCAACAAGCTGTGAACGGGACATCCCCACTCCATTCGTCTTCGGGCCAACCTTACACGACGACGCGTCACGCGGGGGGCCCAGGTTCCCCTGCTGGGCTGACTACGCCTCTGGCCGAGAAAAGTTCCGACGAACTGGGAACTTTTTAGCGCAGCTGGAATTGTGCCTATCCAGGGAACGGCTCCCGGTTGAGAAAACTTCTCGATTTCACAGTAACTTAACTCGGGGAAACGTGGAACAGGTCATGAAAGATCTCAAGTCTCAAGCCAGCAGAAGCACGACCCCCGGCAAGGGAGGCCTCACTCCGGAGATTCAATCCCGGATCGGGCACCAGTTGCGGGCCATGTACGATGATGTCGTGCGGCAAGGGGTTCCCGATCGGTTCGCAGAACTGATCAAGAAGCTTGATGCGCCAGGAGCGACTCCCCACGTGGAAAATGAGGGTGGATCCAACGACAACAACAATGGGAGGGATTAATGCCTCTCACGGACTCCCTGCGCAACGACATCTTGGCGGCCGTGCCCAGCCTGCGCGCCTTCGCCATCTCGCTCAGCGGCAATGCGGACCGCGCGGACGACCTCGTCCAGGAGACGCTGCTGCGTGCCCTCGCCAACATCGACTCGTTCCAGCCCGGCTCAAACCTGCCGGCCTGGCTGTTTACGATCCTGCGCAACCTGTTCCGCTCCGATTATCGCAAGCGGCGGCGCGAGGTCGAGGATGCCGAAGGCAACTATGCGAAGACTCTGAAGACGCAGCCTTCGCAGAATGCGCACCTCGAATTCGAGGAGTTTCGCACCGCGCTCGATAAGCTTCCGCAAGATCAGCGGGAAGCCTTGATCCTGGTCGGCGCGTCCGGCTTCTCCTATGAGGACGCAGCCTCGATCTGCGGCTGCGCGGTCGGCACCATCAAGAGCCGCGTCAACCGAGCCCGTTCGAAGCTCGCCGCGCTGCTCTATGTCGACGGCGCCGAGGATTTCGGGCCCGACGAGACGGTGCGCGCCGTGATCGGCGGCAGCGGCGGCTAAGAGCCGGAAATGCTGAAAGACGGCCGTATCGACGGCCGTCTTTGGCACGTCTACACCGACGGCGTCGAGCTCAGGGCAGGCGTTCACACATCCACGAACGTTACGGTCTCGCCCAAGCTCGCCCGCGAGGTGCGATAACTGTTGACCTTGTGCGCATTGTCCGCATAGCCGAACGAAATGCCGCAGACGACGCGGCGATCGTCGGACAGATTGAAGTGGCGGCGGATCAACCCGGAATGCCGCGCGAGCGCGGCCTGCGGTATCGTGCCGAGCCCGAGCGCCTGCGCGGCCAGCATGAAATTGCTGACATAGGCGCCGCAATCGATCGCACCGTAGATGCCGAGCGGCTCGTTGGTGTGGATGACGGCGACATGCGGCGCGCCGAAGAAATTGTAGTTCTCCAGCGCCTGCTTGGCATAAGCCATCTTGTCGCCGCGGGCGATGCCGAGCGTGTTGTAGAGCTGGAAGCCGCTCTCACGGCGACGCTCCAGATATATCCCGACATATTCGCGCGGCGGGGTGAAGTCGTAGTCATCACCGAGCCCCTTGGAGGCCTCCGCGTAGATCGCCTTGCGAAAGCGCTCCTTGGCCTCGCCGCTGGCGATGACGACCTGCCAGGGCTGGCTGTTGCACCATGACGCGGTGCGCTGCGCGGTGGTCAGCACATGCTCGATGATCGCGCGATCGACTTCCTTGGCAAGGAACGCGCGGACGGAGTAGCGCTCATTGAGAAGCTCTTCGAGCACGCCGATGCGGTCTTCGGTGGAGTAGTTGGCGTTGGGCCCTTTGGCGTCCATGACTAGTCTCGCTTTCGTGCCCCGCCGAGCCGAGGCCCATTGTGACTCCTGCATCCCCGCTCAGCGGAGCAGCACTTCGCGCCGCACCGCATCCGGGACAAAAGAGAGATCACCGCCCTTTGGTCGGGATCTTGTTGTACGGCACGTCCTTGTCGACGCGGATGTCGCCGGGCAGGCCCAGCACGCGCTCGGCGATGATGTTGCGCAGGATCTCGTCCGTGCCGCCGGCGATGCGCATCGAGGGCGCGGACAGCAGCATCTGCTGGAACTGGCCCTGCACAGTCTCCTCGTCATTGCCGGTGAGAACACCGGCCGCGCCCTGGAGGTCCATGGCATAGGTCGCGATGTCCTGGAGCATCATGCCGGAGACCAGCTTGCCGATCGAATTCTCCGGGCCGGGCCGCTCGCCCTTCGACAGCGCCGAGATCGTGCGGTAGCTGGTGTATTTAAGCCCATTCGACTTCGCCGCCCAGGTCGCGAGTTTGGAGCGCACGGCGGGATCGTCGATGGCAAGCCCGTCCTCGAGCATCAGGTTGGAGCAGAACTCGAACATCTCGGGGACACCGGTCGCGAGCCGCGCGCCGATCGACATGCGCTCGTTCATCAGCGTGGTCAGCGAGACGTTCCAGCCCTCGCCGACGGCGCCGAGCCGCTGGCTGTCAGGGATCACGACATCTGTGAAGTAGACCTCGTTGAACTCCTGCATGCCGTTGGCCTGCTTGATCGGTCGCACCTCGACGCCGGGGCTCTTCATGTCCAGGAAGAACATGGTGAGGCCCTTGTGCTTGGGCACGTTCGGATCGGTGCGCGCGATCAAAAGGCCATAGTCGGAATAATGCGCACCCGAGGTCCAGATCTTCTGGCCGTTGACGATCCAGTTGTCGCCCTTCTTCTCCGCGCGGGTGCGCAGACCCGCGACGTCGGAGCCGGCGGACGGTTCGGAGAACAGCTGGCACCAGATCTCCTCACCAGAGGCGAGCTTGGGCAAGTACCGCCGCTTGGCGTCCTCGCTGCCGAACGCCATCACGGTCGGCCCGCACATGCCCTCGCCGATCTGAAATGGTTGCGTCAGCTTGCCGTAGACGCCCTCCTCCTGCTGCCAGATCACCTTCTCGATCGGCGTCGCACCCCGGCCGCCATACTCCCTGGGCCAGTGCAGACAGGCCCAATTGCCCTCGAACTTCTTCTTCTGCCAGGCCTTGCCGACATCGACGATGTCGTGATTGGCCAGGCGGATGCGGCCGAGCGAGGATTTCGACAGCTCGGCATGGAGCTCCTTCGGCGCATTGGCCTCGATCCATTTGCGCGCGGTCTCGCGGAATGCGGCTTCCTGCGGGGTGTCATCGAAATTCATGGCGGACCTCTACCCTCTTCCCTTCGTCGGGATCTTGTTGAACGGCACGTCCTTGTCGACCCGGATATCGCCGGGCAAGCCCAGTACCCGCTCGGCGATGATGTTGCGCATGATCTCGTCGGTACCGCCTTCGACGCGGGTGCCTGGCGCGCGCAGCAGCATGGCCTGGAAACGGCCGGCCACTTCGGCGTCTTCGGGGCCGCTGACAACGCCCGCCGCGCCCTGCAAATCCAATGCGTATGTCGCCACATCCTGGATCATCGAGCCCGCCACCAGCTTGCCGATCGAATTTTCAGGTCCCGGGCGCTCGCCCTTCGACAGCGCCGAGATCGCGCGCATGCTGGTATAGCGCAGGCCGCTCGCCTTCACCGCCCAGTTCGCCAATTTCGAGCGCACCGCGCGATCCTCGATCGCCGGGCCGTCATCGAGCATCAGGCTCGAGCAGTACTCGAACAGCTCCGGAAAGCCGGTCGCAACACCGGCGCCGATCGACATGCGCTCGTTCATCAGCGTGGTCAGCGAAACGTTCCAGCCGTCACCGACCTCGCCGAGTCGCTGGTGATCGGGAATGCGGACATTGGTGAAGTAGACCTCGTTGAAGTCGGAGGCGCCACTCGCCTGCTTGATCGGCCTGACCTCCACGCCCGGACTCTTCATGTCGAGGAAGAACATGGTGAGACCCTTGTGCTTGGGCACGGTCGGATCTGTGCGCGTCAACAGGATGCCGTAGTCGGAATAATGCGCGCCTGAGGTCCAGATCTTCTGGCCATTGATGACCCAGTCGTCGCCGTCCTTCTCGGCACGCGTGCGCAGGCCGGCAACGTCCGAGCCGCCGGCAGGCTCGGAGAAGAGCTGGCACCAGACCTTCTCGCCGGACGCGAGCGGCGGCAGATAGGTGCGCTTATGCTCCTCCCGCGCGAACGCCATCATGGTCGGCCCGCACATGCCGTGGCCGATGATGAACATCTGCGAGAGCTTGCCGAACGGGCCCTCCTCCTGCTGCCAGATCACGCGCTCGATGGGCGACGAGCCACGGCCGCCATATTCCTTCGGCCAGTGCAGACACGCCCAACCTGCATCGGCCTTCTTCTTCTGCCAGGCCTTTGCGACCTCCAGAATGTTGGCGCTCTTCAGTTGCGTGCGGCCGAGCGAGGATTTGCGCAGCTCCTCCTCATATTGCTTGGGCGCATTCGCGGCGATCCACGCGCGGGCGGTGGCGCGGAATTCGGCTTCCTGCGGAGTGTCGTCGAAGTTCATGGTTTTCTTCTCTCTTCCGTCATTCCAGGGCGATGCGGAGCATCGAACCCGAAATCCGGAGGTTACCGACTCGTCTCGAGATCCGGGTCCGACGCCATCGCGCCGCCCCGGAATGACATTACGCCGCGTTCTTCTTCCGCATGCGGTCGATCAGCTGATCCTCCCAGTAGGACAAGCTACCCAGCCCAAGCGCCATCGCATTGGCGCGGCGATAGTACATGTGGCAGTCGAACTCCCAGGTGAAACCCATGCCGCCGTGAACCTGGATGTTGTTCTTGGCGCAATGCTGGAACGCCTGCGTCGCGCTGATGCGCGCAGCGGCTGCGGCTTCCGGCAGCTCGGCCGCATTGGTCGAGAGCGCCCAGGCACCGTAATAGCTGTTGGAGCGTGCCAGCGTCGCCGAGACATACATGTCGGCGAGCATGTGCTTGACCGCCTGAAACGAGCCGATCTGCCGGCCAAAGGCGATGCGGTCGAGCGCGTAGTCCCGTCCCATCTCCAGCGCGCGATCAGCACCGCCGACCTGCTCGAACGCGCACAGCACCGCAGCACGGTCGAGCACCTGGGTGAGGATGCTCCAGCCTTCGCCGACCGCGCCGAGCGGCTCCGCCTTGCAGTCCTTGAAGGTCATCTCGGCCTGCCCGCGGGTCGGATCGAGATTGGTGAGGCTCTTCACTTCGACCCCGCCGGCCTTGAGGTCAATCAGGAACAACGAGATGTCGTTGTCACGCCCGCTCGATGCCGTGCGCGCGGCAACCACCGCGAAATCGGCGACAGCACCATCGGCGACCGGCCTCTTGACGCCGTTGAGCACGCCGTTCGCAGCCGTGAGCTTGACGTTCTTCGGCGACGGATTGCCCTTGCCCTCGAACAGCGCCAGAGTGCCGATCGCTTCGCCGGAAGCAATGGCGGGCAACCATTTCTTCTTCTGCGCGTCGCTGCCGGCGATCAGCAGCGCCTCGGCGGCGAGATACACGGTCGAGGAGAACGGCACCGGCGCGTTGGCCCGTCCCATTTCCTCCGCAATCACGCAGAGCTCGAGATGGCCGGCGCCCGCGCCGCCGAACTCTTCCGGAATTGCGACGCCAAGGAAACCCATCTCGGCGAGGCCTTTCCACAGCTCCTTGTCATACGGCGCCTTGCCGTCGAGCACGACACGCACCGCCTTGGACGAACACTTCTCGGTGAGGAACTTGCGTGCCTGGTCGCGGAGCTGCTTCTGGTCGTCGGAGAAATCGAAGTTCATGGCGGGCTATCCTTGTCTATTCCTTGTCATTCATCGGTGCCGTCATTGCGGGGCTCGCGGAGCGCGAGCCCGGAATGACGTGGAGGGAGTTGCGCACTCATTTCAGCACAATCACATCCTGATCCGGCTGATCCGCGTAGAGCCGCTCCACCAGCGCAGCGCGGCGCTCCAAGCCGGCGCGCTGGTTGATGTACCCCTTGTCGGTGAGCTCATTGCCGTCGATCGAGGGCGGCTCGACCATCAGCATCGCGCGCGCGATGATGCGGCTGCTGGCGCCTTCGCATTCTCTGTTGTGCGCTTCCAGCCCACGGCGGAAGCAGGCGATCACCTCAGGATGCTGCACCGCCTCCGCAAAGCTCATATCGGCGTTGCCGACGAGCTGCCGGCAGGCATGCAGGTTCGGCCAGGCCAGCAGGCCGATAAAGGCACGATCCTGGCCTGCGACCAGCGCGTCGTGCACGACAGGAGACGCAGCCGCGATCGCGTCGGTGCGGAGCGAGCCGACATGCACGAACGTGCCGGTGGTGAGCTTGAAGTCTTCCACGACACGGCCGGCGAAGATGATGCCCTGCACCGGATCGGAATCGTCGACGAAGATCCCGGCGTCACCGATGCAGTAGAAGCCTTCGTCGTCGAACATCTTCTTGGTCAGCTCCGGCTGGCCGAAATAGCCGGGCGTGACGTTGACGCCGCGCAGGCGCAGCTCGTATTTCGAGCCGCACGGCACCATCTTCAACTCGACGCCCGGAAACGGCAGGCCGATCAGGCCGACGCGCTCGGTGTCCCAATAGGTGCCGGTCGAGGTCGGCGCGGTCTCGGTCGAACCCCAGCCGGTGTAGAACACGATGCGCTCGCCGGTGGTCTTCACCGCCAGCGCCTGCATCCGATCGTAGAGATCATCCGGCAGCCGCGCGCCGCCATAGGCCATGATCGACAGGTTCTTGAAGAAAGAGCGACAGAGCGCGTCGTCCTTCTCCATCGCCGCCGCAAGCGCGGCGTAGCCGGCGGGCACGTTGGCGTAATAGGTCGGCGAGATCTCACGGAGGTTGCGCAGCGTTTCCTCGAACTGACCCGGCATCGGCCGGCCATCATCGATATAGAGCGTGCCGCCATCGACCAGGATCGGGTGGAAAGCCGCGTTGCCGCCCATAGTGTGATTCCACGGCATCCAGTCCAGCATGGTCGGGATCGGGCCGCTGGGATCGCGCGGCCGCACCTGCATCATCATTGCCGCGTTGGCGCACATCATCTCCTGCGTGTTGATGACCGCCTTGGGCATGCCCGTGGAGCCCGACGTGAACAGCAGCTTGCCGACGGTCCGCGGCGTGATCTGCGCAATCGAGGCCTCGACATCGGCGGTGACAGGCGTCGCGGCAAGCTCGGCAAAGCTGACGCTCTTGATGCCATCGCAGGGCCGCGCGACATGAACGACGGTGACGCCGCTGAGGTCGAGGGCCTTCAGCGCCTTCTCGAAGGTCGGGCCGTCCTGGACCATTACCACGGCTGGCTTGATCAGGTCGAACAGGTACTTCAGCTTGAGGTGATCGTGGCTCATCAGGGAATAGGCCGGCGACACCGGAGCCGCGGGCGAACGCGCCTGCATCGCCGCCTGCGTCATCAGCGCATGCTCGATGGAGTTGCCGGAGAGGATCGTGACGGGCCGTCCCTCGAGCTTGAGGTCCAGCAGCGCTTGCGTCAGCGCATCGACGATGCGCTTGGCATCGCCGTAAGACACCTTGCGCCATTCTCGGTTTGGACCGCCGCGCTGCGCCAGCCAGATGCGCTCAGGCGTTTCCCGCGCCCATTTCGCTAGCGACGCCGGAATATGCTCCTCGTAGACCTGAAGAGGAATGCGCGACTTCAGCACCACCGTGCCGTCGGCGCGGCGCTCGACATCGATGTCGCGCTTGAGCCATTCGACCTTGCGAAAGGCGGGCTTCGTCATCACCGCCGCCGCGCTTCCACTCATTTTGCGTCTCCCGGAATTACTCGTCCTTTACGGATCTTCGTCGTTCAGCGCTTGATATAGACAGGCTTTCGCTTCTCAAGGAAGGCCCTGATTCCTTCCGAAAACTCTTCCGAGCGGCTGCACAGGACCTGGTTGCGGTCCTCCATCGCGATCGCCGCTTCCAGCGATCCGGCATCGACACTCATGTTGAGACATTCCTTGGACAGGCGCAGGCCCACGGGCGACGCCATCATCATCGCCTCGACGTAGGGCTCGGCCGCCGCATCGAGCTTGTCCTCGTCCACGACCTCCGAGACGAGACCGACCGCCATCGCGCGCTCGGCACCGATGAAGCGTCCCGTCAGTATCAGCTCCGATGCGACGGAGACGCCGACGAGCCGCGGCAGAAAGTAGCTGGTGCCGATGTCGCAGCCGCCGAGGCCGAGCTTGATGAAGGCGCAGTTCATCCGCGCCGATTTCGTCGCGATACGGATGTCTGAGGCGAGCGCCAGTGCAAACCCGCCGCCGGCTGCCGCGCCCTGCACCAGCGAGATGATTGGCTGCGGGCAGCGCCGCATCAGCATCACGATATCGGCGATACGCCTTTGTGAGTCCAGCGACTCCGTCACACCAGGCGGTTCCTGCTGCCCGGCGCGGCGCGCCATCGCCGCCTTGAGATCGAGACCGGCGCAGAAGTTTTTGCCGGCGCCCTTTAGCACGACGACACGCGTGTCGCGATTGCGCTGCAGGCCCTGGAAATAGTCGTTGAGCGCATCGATCAGCGCATGATCGAGCGCATTGAGACTCTCGGGACGATTGAGCGTCACCCGGTCGACGCCGTCGTCATGCTCGATCAGCAGCGGTTGGGACATGGGGGCCTCGCACATTGGTCATGAGCCGGATTGCCACCCTCCCCCTGGAGGGGGAGGGTCGATCACGCGCAGCGCGAGCGGGTGGGGTGATGGTCTCTCTGCACCGAACAATGCCCGAGTGGAGAGATCACCCCACCCCGGCGCGTCGCGCCGACCCTTCCCCTCCGGGCAGGGGTAAGGAGAGAGCCGCCTACCGCGGCGCCATACGGATCGCGCCGTCGAGGCGGATGGTCTCACCGTTCAGCATCGGGTTCTCGACAATGTGCACGGCGAGCATGCCGTATTCGTTGGCATCGCCGAGACGCGAGGGATGCGGCACCTGCGCACCCAGGCTCTTGCGAGCCTCTTCGTTCAATCCCATCAGCAGCGGCGTGAAGAACAGGCCGGGCGCGATGGTGTTGACACGGATCTTCTGGCTGGCGAGATCGCGTGCGGCCGGCAGCGTCAGGCCGACAACGCCCCCCTTCGAAGCCGAATAGGCGATCTGGCCGATCTGACCTTCATAAGCGGCGACTGAAGCGGTGTTGATGATGACGCCGCGCTCCTCGCCGATGGGCTCCGCAGTGACGAGACGCTCGGCGAACAGCCGCAAGCAGTTGAAGGTGCCGATCAGATTGACGTTGATGATGCGCGCGAACTTCTCGAGCGGGTAGACGCCGTCACGGCCGACGATACGCTGCGAGCCGCCGATGCCGGCGCAGTTCATCAGCACGCGCGCGACGCCGTGCGCGGCTTCCGCCTTCGCAATCGCCGCCTTGATCTGCTCCTCGCTGGTGACGTCGGCGTGGAGGGCAACGCCCTTCACCTCGGCGGCGACCTTCTCGGCGTTTTCCTTGCTCTGGTCGATCACGCCGATCTTGGCACCTTTCGCGGCCATGGCGCGGGCGGTCGCGGCACCCAGGCCCGAACCACCACCGGTGATGAGAACGGCTACGTCCTTCAACTGCATCGCTTGTACCTTTCCTCTACCTTTTCCTTGGGCGTTTCTTCTCTAGACTCTTAAGAGCTCGGCCGATTATCCGGCCGCGGCAGCTTCCTCGGCTTGCGTGAGGATGCCGCCACAGATCAGCGTTTCCATATGCTTGATGTACTGTCGGCAGACTTCGTCGGTGACCGGGCCGACACCGGTCGCGCGGGACATCGCATGCCGGCCGAAGAACAGATGATCGCAGGCCCCGATCAGGCTGGTGTAGAACAACACAGGATCGGTCTGGCGGAATTCGCCTCGACTGACGCCCTCGGCCAGCAGGCGGCGGTGGAAGTCCAGCAACGGCGCCACGAAGAATTTCGAGACTTCATCGGCAGAGCTCGCGCTGGTCTCGTGCAGCAGATAGTGGATCAGCCGGTTCATGTAGGGAAACCGGTGATAGGCGCGGATGATGCCGGCGATGTGCAGCTTCAGCTTCGCCGTCGACGTGATCGGTTGCGCCAGGAGAAATTCGAGGTTCGACATCTCGGTCGCAGCATCCCGCGCGAGCAGCGCCAGAAGGAGACCGTCCTTGTTGCCGAAGTGATACTTGACCAGCGCGGCGTTGGCGCCCGACTTCTGCGCGATATCGGACAGGGAGATCTCGATCGAAGAGCGTTCGATCATCAGCTCGCTCGCGGCCACCAGCAATTTCTCTGCCGTGGAATTTTTCCCTGCGGGGAGCCTGTTCGGTACGCTGGTAGCCACTGAAATCCCTGTTTGGCCGCTGGAGGCGCGGCGCAGATAAGCCCAAGCGGCGCCTCATCACAAGAGTTAATTGATCGATTGACTAAACGTCCTGGCGTCCCTTAAATCCGTCCCGACAACCAACCTCATCAAGAATTCAGGGAGAGACCGACATGGCCGAGGCATACATCGTCGCCGCTGCGCGCACTGCGGGCGGGCGCAAGGGGGGCCGCCTCGCCGGCTGGCATCCGGCTGATCTCGCCGCGAAAGTGCTGGACGAGCTGGTCGATCGGACCAAGGTCGATCCCGCCCTGGTCGAGGACGTGATCATGGGCTGCGTGATGCAGGTCGGCGAGCAGTCCAACAACGTTGCGCGTAACGCCGTGATGGCCTCGAAGCTGCCGGAAAGCGTGCCCGGCACATCGATCGACCGCCAGTGCGGCTCCTCACAGCAGGCGCTGCACTTCGCAGCGCAAGCCGTGATGTCGGGCGCGATGGACGTTGTGATCGCCGCCGGCGTGGAATCGATGACGCGGGTTCCGATGGGGCTGTCCTCGCAGCTGCCGGCCAAGAACGGCTTCGGCAATTACAAGAGCCCGGGCATCGAGAAGAAGTATCCGAACATCGTGTTCAGCCAGTTCACCGGCGCGGAGATGATGGCCGAGAAGTACGGCCTCTCCAAGGATGAGCTCGACGAATACTCCTACAACAGCCATCAGCGCGCGATCGCAGCGACCCAGGCCGGCCACTTCAAGAAGGAAATCGTGCCGCTCGAGATCACGCGCGCCGATGGCAGCAAGGACACCCACCATATCGATGAAGGCATCCGCTTCGACGTCAGCCTCGACGGCATCAAGGGCGTCAAGCTGATCGCCGAGAATGGCAAGCTCAGCGCGGCCAGCGCCAGCCAGATCTGCGACGGCGCCTCTGGCGTGATGGTGGTGAACGAACGTGGTCTCAAGCAACTCGGCGTCAAGCCGCTCGCCCGCATCCATCACATGACGATGACGGGCGGCGATCCCGTGATCATGCTCGACGCTCCGCTGCACGCGACCAAGCGCGCGCTGGAGAAGGCCGGCATGAAGATCGGCGACATCGACCTGTTCGAGGTCAACGAAGCCTTCGCGTCGGTGCCGACCGCGTGGCTGAAGACCACCGGCGCAGATCCGGAGCGCCTTAACGTCAACGGCGGCGCCATCGCACTCGGCCACCCCCTCGGTGGCTCAGGCACCAAGCTGATGACCACGCTGGTCCATGCCCTGCATCAGCGCGGCAAGCGCTATGGCCTGCAGACCATGTGCGAAGGCGGCGGTATGGCCAACGTGACGATCGTCGAGCGGCTCTAAAAAAAGCAAAAGCGAGTCGTGAGTGGCGAGTAGCGAAGGGTGAGTAGGCGAAGAGCGGTTTGCCCTTCCCTGTTCGCCCCTCACTACTCGCCATTCGCGTTTTGAGGAAACGCCATGACCCATCCGTCCGTCTACGCAAAGACCACGCCAAGCAAGATCGCCTACCAGATGGCCGGGACCGGCAAAGCGATCACCTATCGCGAGCTCGACGAGCTCTCGAACCAGGGCGCGCATCTGTTCCGCTCGCTCGGCCTCAAGGCCGGTGACCACATCGCGCTATTGATGGAGAACCGGCTCGCCTTCATGGAGATCTGCTGGGCGGCACAGCGCAGCGGGCTCTACTACACGGCGATCAGCCGCTATCTGAAGCAGGACGAGATCGACTACATCATCAAGGATTGCGGCGCCAAGCTCGTGATCACCACACCGAAATGCGCCGATCAGATCAAGGGCCTGATCAGGGGTACTCCCGGTGAGCCGATCTTCTACATGATGGACGAGCCGCTGCCGGGGTTCCGCTCCTACGACAAGGAAGCGGCTGCGCAGCCGATCACGCCCATCGCCGACGAGGTCGCCGGCTACGATATGCTGTACTCATCCGGCACCACCGGCCGGCCCAAGGGCATCAAGAAGGCGTTCGAGGGCAACAGGATCGACGTACCGAATGCCTTCCTGCGCGTGCTCTGCGCCGACATGTGCGGCATGAATGCCGACAGCACTTACCTCTCGCCGGCGCCGCTCTATCACGCCGCCCCCTTGCGCTTCAACATGATGGCAATCGTGCTGGGCGGCACCTCCATCATCATGGAGCACTTCGATGCCGAAGAATTCCTGAGGCTGGTCGAGAAATACAAGGTAACGCAGTCCCAGCTGGTGCCGACAATGTTCGTGCGCATGCTGAAGCTGCCGGATGAGGTGCGCACCAAGTACGACGTCTCCACGCTGAAGGGCGCGATCCACGCCGCCGCGCCCTGCCCCATCGAGGTCAAGGCCAAGATGATCGAATGGTGGGGACCGATCCTGATCGAATATTATGCAGGCTCGGAAGGCAATGGCGTAACCGTTTGCAACTCGCAGCAATGGCTGGAGCATCGCGGCAGCGTCGGCCGCGCCGTAGTCGGCAAGATCAAGATTCTGGACGAAAACGACGAGGAGCAGCCGGTCGGCGAAATCGGCACAGTCTATTTCGCCGACGCGCCCGCGTTCACCTATCACAACGATCCCGAGAAGACGAAAAAGGCCTACAATGCCAAGGGCTGGTCGACGCTCGGCGATGTCGGCTATCTCGACAAGGACGGCTTCCTCTATCTCACCGATCGCAAGTCCTACATGATCATCTCGGGCGGCGTGAACATCTATCCGCAGGAGACCGAGGACGTGCTGATCACGCACCCCGACGTCGCCGACGTCGCCGTGTTCGGCGCGCCGAACGAGGAGATGGGAGAGGAGGTGAAAGCGGTGGTGCAACCGCACGACCTGAGCCGCGCGGGCAAGGAGCTCGAGGCCGACCTGATCGCCTATTGCAAGACCCGCCTCTCAGCTATCAAGTGCCCGCGCTCGATCGATTTCGAAGCCGAGCTGCCGCGGACGCCGACGGGCAAGCTGGTGAAGCGGCATCTGCGCGACAAATATTGGCCGAAGACGGCCGCGAAGATCTAGAAGGGTTGGTAGGGGGGATTACGCCTTCGGCAAATCCCCCTACGGCGCTGGTGCAGACCACCTCAGTCGAACAGGCTCGGCGTGTGGTTCACTAGTGCGCCTTCGATCTCGAGCATCTTCAGCTTGGTCACCACGCCGCCGTTCGCCGAGAAGCCGCCGGGCTTGTTGCCGGCCGCCAGCACGCGATGGCATGGCACGACGATCGGGCACGGGTTGCGGCCGAGCGCCTGGCCGACGTCGCGCGACAGCTGAACGCCGCCAAGCTGCTTGGCGATGTCGCCATAGGTGACGGTCTTGCCGGGCGGTATCGCGCGGGCGATGTCATAGACGCCGCGGTTGAACTCGGGGACGCCGTCGAGATCGAGCAGGATATCGGTGAGATCATCCGGCTCGCCCGCGAGCAGCTTGACGATGCGGTCGATGGCCTGTTGCACCTCGACCGTCGGCTCGGTTTCGGTCGCCTCGGCATGGCGCTGGTGGATTCTGGTGCGGATCTTCTCTTCGCCGCCCATCGGCAGTTGCGTGCCGTTGATGCCGCGCGGGCCCCAAGCGATGGCGCAGAGGCCAATGCGGGTGTCGAACAGGGCAAAATGGTGGTCGGTCATGGCTGTCCTGGCTTGCTTCTCGTGCAGGCCCCCTCTTTCATCTCCAGCGAAATCTAGGCTTGGAAATAGTTGCGATCCACCCGGTTTCCGGGGATCGTGCACAGGAGTTCCTATTCCCTCGCGGGCCCCACAATGCAGAGCGTCCACGTCAACGGTTACGACATGTTCTATCTCGACGTGGGCGAAGACCGAGGCCGGCCGCCTCTGGTGTGCGTGCACGGCTCGCTCAACGACTTCCGCGTCTGGGGCTGTGTTCTCGGGCCATTGACGCAGCGACACCGGGTGCTCGCGGTCAGCTTGCGGCACTTCTTCCCCGACCATTGGGACGGCGTCGGAGACACCTATTCGATTGCCCAGCATGTCCAAGACGTCATCGCTTTCATCGAAAAGCTCGACCTCGGCCCGGTCGACCTGATGGGCCATTCAAGAGGCGGGCATATCTCCTTCCGCGTGGCGCAGCAGCGGCCGGATCTGCTGCGGCGGCTGATCCTGGCCGAGCCCGGCGGCGAGCTGGATGCGAGCCTCGATCCGGATTACGTGGGCGGTCCCTCGCCGCTGCTGGCCCGCTTCACCGCCTCGGCGGAGAAGATCGCGTCCGGCGATATCGACGGCGGGCTTGCCGTCTTCGTCGACACGCTGGAGGGTGCCGGCACTTGGCCGCGGCTGCCGGCAATGGTGAAGCAGAATCTGCGGGACAACGCCATGACGCTGATCGGCCAGATCCGCGACAACCGCCCGCCGTTCTCGAAGGCGGATGCGGTGTCGATCAAGATGCCGACCCTGTTCATCCTGGGCGCGAGGACCAAGGGGCTGCTGCCGAAGGTGCTGCACGCGCTCGCGGCGCATGTGCCCTATTCGAAGACGGCGATCATCCCGAACGCGACGCATCCGATGTTCGAGCAGGCGCCGCAGAAATATTCCGACGTCGTGCTGGACTTCCTGGCGAGCTGAACATGCAGAGCTTTCGTGTCAACGGTTACGACATGGCCTATCTCGAAGTGGGAAGCGGCCCGCCGCTGGTTTGCGTGCACGGCACGCTCAGTGATTTCCGCACCTGGTATCCGGTGCTTGGGCCGCTATCGAAGAACCATCTCGTGATCTCGGTCAGCCTGCGGCACTTCTTTCCGGAGCATTGGGACGCCGTCGGCGACGACTACAAGATGGCCCAGCATGTCGCTGATACGATCGCCTTCATCGAGCAGGTGCGGCCCGCCCCCGTCGATCTGATGGGCCATTCGCGCGGCGGCCACATCGCTTTCCGCGTCGCGCAGACGCGCCCGGATTTGCTGCGCAAGCTCGTGCTGGCCGAGCCCGGCGGCGATCTCGATGCCAGCCTGCCGCCCCCGGAAGGCACGCCCGCGCACCCCTCACTTGCTGCACGCACCGTGCGCTCGGTCGAAATGATCCGCGGCGGCGATGTCGAGGGTGCGCTTCAGAATTTCTATGAAGGCATCGAAGGCGATGGCTCCTGGCGGCGTGTGCCGGCCGCCGCGAAGCAGCAACTGCGTGACAACGCGCTGACCTTCCTCGGCCAGGTCAACGAGCAGCGCCGGCCCTACACGCTCGGCGATGCGCAGGCGATCAGGACGCAAACGTTGCTGATCGGCGGCGGTGCCACCACCGGCAGCCTGTCGGTGTTGTGGCGCGTGCTGGCCACGCACATCGCAGGTGCCAAGACGGCCGTGATTCCGAACGCCGGGCATTGGATGTTCGAGCAGGACCCGCTGGGGTTCGCTGAGGTGGTGAGCAGGTTCTTGGCGGAATAGGAGATCCTTTCTCCTCTCCCCGCATGCAGGGAGAGGAGAAGTGAGACCTCATACCTTCCACACGCCGACCGGCATCTTGATGGTCGCGTTCAGCCGGTTCCAGACATTGATGGTCGCAATCGAGAGAATCAGCGTCGCGAGTTCGCGTTCATCGAAATGCTTCGCGGCCTCGTCCCAGATCGCGTCCGGCACCGGGTCCTCGCGGTCGGCGAGGCGTGTGACCGCCTCGGTCAGGGCCAGCGCGGCGCGCTCGGGGTTGGTGAAATAGGGCGCCTCGCGCCAGGCAGACACGGCAAACAAGCGCTCGTCGGTTTCGCCCAGCTTGCGGGCGGTCTTGGGATGCATGTCGACGCAGACGCTGCAACCATTGATCTGGCTGGCGCGCAGGTGCACCAGTTCCAGAAGCTTTTCCGGCAGGCCCTGCTTGGTCAGACCGCCAAGGGACTGAAGAAGATTCATGGCCTCGGGCAGGACCATGACAGGGTGTTTCATGCGGGCGTGCATCGCTTTGGTCTCCATCTCACAAATCTCGAAGTTTCCGGTCACATCGGCCGGACTGGCTTCGTCATGGGCATGACGGATCGCGACGAGGGAATGTGACCGATGACCGAACAGATTTTTCTCGCTGAACAGTTCGAGGCCAGCCGGGACCATTTGCGCGCGGTCGCCTACCGCATGCTAGGCTCGCGCGCCGAGGTCGACGATGCCGTGCAGGAGGCTTGGCTGCGGGTCAGCCGCTACGACATGTCCGACGTCGCGAACCTGCGCGGCTGGCTGACCACCGTGGTCGCGCGCATCTGCCTCGACATGCTGCGCGCGCGCAAATCGCGCCGCGAGAGCCCGATGGGTCCGCATGTGCCGGAACCGGTAGACGAGACGCGGGAGCGCGAGGCGGAGATGGCTGATTCCGTCGGCGCGGCGCTGCTCGTCGTCCTGGAAACGCTGCAGCCCGCGGAGCGGCTCGCCTTCGTGCTGCACGACATGTTCGCCGTGCCCTTCGAGGAGATCGCGCCGATCGTCGGCCGCTCGGTCGAGGCGTCGCGGCAGCTCGCGAGCCGGGCACGGCGGCGCGCGCAGGGGGCGCCGGTGCCCGAGACCGACCTGTCACGGCGGCGCGGTATCCTCGATGCCTTCCTCAAGGCATCGCGTGAGGGCGATTTCGAAGGGCTTTTGGCCGTGCTCGATCCGGATGTCGTCTTCCGCGCCGATCAGGCCGCGGTGCGGCTCGGCACGCTGGCAGAAGTCCGCGGCGCCGAACGGGTGGCGCAGCTCTATAAAGGTCGCGCCCAGGCCGCGCGGACGGCGCTGGTCGATGGTGAGATCGGTGTTGCCGTCATCCTTGGGGGACAGCTGCGCGTCGCGCTGCGCGTGGCATTCAAGGGCGACCGCATTGCTGGGATCGAGGCGCTGGCCGATCTGGAGCGAATCGCCGCGCTGCATGTGGAGGTGCTGGAGGGCTGAGGCCGCCCGCAATATCGCGGAAACAACCCCATGCACAGTAGCGAGCCCCGCAAAATCAGAGGCTTAGCGGACCTGATGAGAGGTTATCGGCCACCCTGAGATACCGCTTGACGTCCGTGCTTACGAGACGTAGCTTCGAATACGGAATTCCGTATTCCTTTTTGGTTTTATCGGAGCTGCCGGCGTGATCCCTCTCGACCCGCTCCCGAATCTGATCGACCAGGTCTACGCCCGGATCCTGGAGGCGATCTCCGACCGCACGCTGCGCCCCGGCCAGCGCATCAGGCAGAACGAACTCGCCGACAGGCTCGGCGTCTCGCGCCAGCCGGTATCGCATGCGCTGCATCTGTTGCACCGGCAGGGTCTCGTGGCCGAGAGCGGCAAGCGCGGCTTCGAAGTCACCCAGCTCGACCCCTCACGCATCCGCCAGCTCTACGAGGTGCGCGGTGCCATCGATGCTCTCGCGGCCCGGCTTGCCGCGGAGCGCGCGGGCACCGACGCTGCGGGGCGCGCGCGGCTGAACGGGGCGCTCGCCGCAGGACGCAGCATCGACGGCGACACCACGCTGGCCGATCTGATCGGCCTCGACGTCGATTTTCATCGCGCGATCTACCAACTGGCCGGAAATCCCGTGATCGAGGAGACCATCGCGCCGCAATGGCCGCATATGCGGCGCTCGATGGCGACGGTGCTGTCGGAGCTCGACTATCGCGGCAGCGCCTGGGCGGAGCATGCCGATATCGCCGGACGCATTCTCGCGGGTGACGCGGATGGAGCCGAACGCGCCGCGCTGGCCCATGCGCAGACGGCGGGACGGATGACTGAGGTGCGGTTGCGGGCGGCGGACGAGGCGGCGGCGTAGCCGTTCGCGGCTGCGGCCCGTCATGGCCGGGCTTGACCCGGCTATCCCCGCCTTTGCCCGACGCTCGAAGAACTTGGGTGCCCGGGACAAGCCCGGGCACGACGAGAAAAGACCAACAAACAAGCTACAGGAGGACGACCCATGAAACTGTCTCAGGAGCAATTGGAGTTCTTCCATCGCGAGGGCTGGCTGTTCCTGCCCGAATTGTTCAGCCAGGAGGAGGTCGACCTGCTCGCGCGCGAGGCGGTCGGCATCTACGACGCCAACCGGCCGGAGGTCTGGCGTGAGAAGAGCGGCGCGCCACGCACGGCCTTTGCTGCGCATCTCTACAACGAAGCGTTCGGCATCCTCGGCGCCCATCCGCGCATGATCGAGCCGGTCGAACAGGTGTTCGGCGAGCCTGTCTACATGCATCAGTTCAAGATCAACGCCAAATCGGCCTTCACCGGCGATGTCTGGCAGTGGCATCAGGATTACGGCACCTGGAAGCGCGACGACGGCATGCCGGAGCCGCGGGCGATGAATATTGCGATCTTCCTCGACGAGGTGATGCCGATCAACGGCCCGCTGATGCTGGTGCCTCGCAGCCAGAACGCCGGTGATCTCGAAGCCTCGCACGACCTCGCCACCACGTCCTATCCGCTGTGGACGCTTGACGAGGATACGGTGACGCGCCTCGTCAAGCAGGGCGGGATCGTCGCGCCTACGGGCAAGCCCGGCGGCATGCTGATGTTCCACGGCAATCTCGTGCACGGGTCCAGCGGCAACATCACGCCTTATCCGCGCAAGATCGTTTATCTGACGCTGAATGCCGTCTCGAACCACATCCGTAACCCCACGCGGCCGGACTACATTGCGCATCGCGACTTTACGCCGATAAAGACGGTGGCGGACGACGCGCTGCTGCGGCTCGCACGTGCGCCGCGACAAGCGGCGGAGTAAGCTGTCATCCCGGAGCGACGCGGAGTGTCGGGCCCGGAATCCATCGGGCGACAGAGATTGTGGAAAAATGGATTCCGGACTCGCGCTTCGCGCGCCCCCGGGATGACGAACGTTGATAGTTCGCGTCGCCTAGCAGCCTTAACGCTCACGGATTCTTCTCCATGAACCTCTTCCGCCTCCTGCAGGCCCGTGCCGCCGCCGGCAAGCCGGTCCGCGTTGCGTTGATTGGCGCCGGCAAGTTCGGCTCGATGTTTCTGGCACAGGTGCCTCACACGCCGGGACTGGAGGTCGCTGTCATCGTCGACATCGACCGCGACCGTGCGCGCGAGGCGTGCCGCACCGTCGGCTGGGAGCCAGAGCGCATCGCCGCGACCGCCTTCACCGATGACGGTGTGCGCGCGATCGCCGGCGACGCGATCGACGTGGTGGTGGAAGCGACCGGCAATCCCGCCGCCGGCATCAGGCATGCGCGCGCCGCGATTGCGGCGGGCAAGCATATCGTGATGGTCAATGTCGAGGCCGACGTGCTGGCGGGCCCTTTGCTCGCGGATGAAGCGCGCGAGGCGGGCGTGGTCTATTCGCTTGCCTATGGCGATCAGCCGGCCCTGACGGCAGAGATGGTGGATTGGGCACGCGCCACCGGCTTTCGCGTGGTCGCGGCCGGCAAGGGGACAAAATATCTGCCGGCCTATCACGACGTGACGCCCGACGGCGTCTGGCAGCATTACGGCCTGACGGCGGGCGAGGCACAGTCGGCAGGCATGAACCCGCAGATGTTCAACTCCTTCCTCGACGGCACCAAATCGGCGATCGAGATGGCCGCGATCGCCAACGCCTGCGACCTCGATGTGCCCACGGACGGCCTGATGTTTCCGCCCTGCGGCGTCGACGACCTGCCGCACATCCTGCGGCCGCGTTCGCGGGGCGGCGTGCTGGAGCGGCCGGGACTGGTGGAGGTGGTTTCCTCACTCGAGCGCGACGGCCGGCCGGTGTTTCGCGATCTCCGATGGGGCGTCTACGTGGTGCTGGAGGCGCCGAACGATTATGCAGCCGATTGCTTCAGACAATATGGCCTCAAGACCGATGGGAGCGGCCGCTATGCGGCGATGTACAAGCCCTATCATCTGATCGGCCTCGAGCTGAACATCTCGGTGCTGTCGGCCGCGCTGCGGGGCGAGCCGACCGGGCAGCCCGGCGGCTTTCGCGGCGATGTCGCAGCGGTGGCGAAGCGCGAGCTGCGGGCGGGCGAGATGCTGGACGGCGAAGGGGGCTACACGGTCTGGGGCAAGCTTGTGCCGGCGGCAGCCAGCCTGAAGGCCGGCGCGCTGCCGATCGGCCTCGCGCATCGCGTGAGGCTGAAACGCGCCGTCGGCCACGGCGCGGTGCTGCGTTGGAGCGATGTCGAGTTCGACGCGGGCGACGAAACGGTGAAGACGCGCAAGGCCATGGAAGCCGCCTTCGCAGCGCAACATTGACCGGCTTGGCATCGCGCAACCAAAGCGCGCTTGCTTTGCGGTTCCCCTTTGGTCATGCTGGCGACGATCCGGGATATTGAACTTCGGACATTAGGAAACGTCGGCCACCGGCGAAGATAAAGCGGCGCAAGACCGCGATCCCTCGTCGAGGACACGACATCACAGGAGGGAAACGCATGGAACGTCGTAAGTTTCTGAAGGCGGGCGGACTGGGCCTTGCCGCGAGCGCAATCGCTGCGCCGGCTGTCGCGCAATCGATGCCCGAGGTGAAATGGCGGCTTGCGGCGAGCTGGCCAAAATCGCTGGATACGTTGTATGGCGGTTGCGAATATTTCTGCAAGCGCGTCGCCGAGATCACTGACAACCGCTTTCTGATCCAACCCTTCGCCGCCGGCGAAATCGTTCCGGGCCTGCAGGTTCTCGACGCCGTGTCGAATGGCACGGTCGAGATGGGCAACACTGCCCTGTATTATTATTGGGGCAAGAACCCGGCATTCACCTTCGGTACATCGCTGCCGTTCGGACTCAACACCCGCCAGCACATCTCCTGGCTGTTGTGGAATGGCGGACAGGAGATGCTCAACGATCTCCTGAAGGAGCACAAGGCCATCGGCGTGCCGACGGGCTCGACCGGCGCTCAGATGGGCGGCTGGTTCCGCAAGGAGATCAAGACCGTCGATGATCTCAAGGGCCTCAAGTTTCGCGTCGGCGGTTTCGCCGGCACCATCATCTCGAAGCTCGGCGGCGTGCCGCAGCAGATCGCAGCCGGCGACATCTATCCGGCGCTGGAGAAGGGAACGATCGACGCAGCCGAGTGGGTCGGGCCGTATGACGACGAGAAGCTCGGCTTCGTCAAGGTGGCGAAGTACTATTACTATCCGGGCTGGTGGGAAGGCACCGGCCAGGGCCATAACATCATGAACCTGGACAAGTGGAATGCGCTGCCGAAGCACTATCAGGCTGCCATCAGCGCGGCGTCGCTGGACACATTCACCTGGGTGACGGGCAAGTACGATTCGGTCAACCCGCCCGCCCTGAAGCGGCTGCTGTCTTCCGGCGCGATCCTCAAGCCATTCCCGCAGGAGGTGCTCGAAGCCTGCTACAGCGCGGCCAACGAGATCTACGCTGATCTCGCCAAGAGCAACCCGCATTTCGGCAAGATGTATGCGAGCCTGACCGCGTTTCGCAGCGAGTCGCTCGCCTGGATGCAGGTGGCCGAGCTCAGCTTCGACACCTTCATGATGCGGATGCGGACGAGGACGTAGCCGCGTCGCGCAACAGGTGGCAAAAACGACGAAAGCCCCGGAGACGCTTCCGGGGCTTTTTCTTGGCGCGGCTTGCAGCCCCGCTTGCATGGCCAAGCAATCCCCGGCGCACGCTCCGACGAAGGCGAACGCCTCTTCAGCCGTGCTCAGTTCTGCTCGTCCCCCAACGCGGCAATCAGTCTGTCGTAGTACTTGGCGACAAGATCGATATTGCCCTTATTCTCGACCTGGAGCGGCGCCGTCTTTAGGGCCTGGTTGAGCTCGTCGAGGGCTTCCTTCTTGTCCTTGGCCGGCATCTTCTTGTCGGCTTTGACCTGCGCGATCTGCGTCTTGATCACCGCTTCCGGGCCAACATACTTCTTGGTCGCGGGATCGAAGCCTCCGATGACGAGACCGATGTTGTCCACCACGTTGTTGTAGTCGTCAAAGCTGGCAAAGCCGTGCTTCTTCGCGACGTCCTCGAGCTGCGCCATGACTTTCTGATCGGGCGCCGTATTCTCCGGAAGTTTCTCCGTGATCGCGTCCATGTCCTTTTGCGCGGCGAGCACGCCGTCGAGCTGCTTGTCTGTGAGTGCGATCTGCTTCAGCGCGGGAGCTCGTTGCTCTGCGGGCGCAGCTTGCTGTCCCGGCGCGGGCTGCTGCTTGGCCTGCGCGAATGCGGCACCGGATAGTTGAAGCGATGCTGCGGACAAGAGGCACGCAAGGCCGAAAGCAGTGAGGACGGGACGAAGCAATACTGGCATGGAAGACTCCTCGGATCTTTGTTTGGCGCGAGTCGCGGCATGGGATTCCGACTGTCAGCCCGGACGT